>NZ_JADPKE010000018.1:0-373452 GCF_023073795.1 Bradyrhizobium sp. 159
TCCATCGGCCGCTCCTTCCAACTCAGGAGCCACCTTCAGAATCGATTTCTGCCCAATTCGCAATGCCTTACAGAGAACGCTCACATGCGATTCCCCTGCCCCTGAGGGGGAGGGTGAAACGTCAGTTCAGCCCGCCAACCTGAATCGCAGCGTGAACTCCGCGCCGCCGCCGGGGAGATTCTCCACCGCGACCGTCGCGGCGTGATCGTCCGCGACGCCGCGCACGATCGAGAGGCCCAGGCCTGCACCGTCGCTGCGCTGGCGGTCACGGCGCCAGAAGCGCTGGAAGATCAGCTCGCGCTCGGCCTCCGCGATGCCGGGACCGCGATCGCGCACCCGCACTGAGCCGTCCTCGCCCACCTCGACCTCGACGGCGGTGTCCCTCGCCGTGAACTTGATCGCGTTTTCGGCGAGGTTGAAGACTGCACGCTGAAGCATCTCCGAATTGCCGTGGATCATGACGGGCGCGTCGCTGCCCCGCAGGGCGATGTCCTTATGCTGCGCGATCGCAAACGGGGCGATCGAACCGACCACCTCGGCACAGACGGCGCGCAAGTCAGCGGTCTCGCCGGGGTCGAGCACCAGCGTGTCGAGCTCGGCGATCTCCAGCAGCTGGGCGACGATCCGGCTCATGGCTTCGATGTCGGCATGCAGCGCCTGACGCGCCGCGCCGTCGCCAAGCGTCTCGATCCGCGTGCGCAGGATCGTGAGCGGCGTACGCAGTTGATGAGCCGCGTCGGCCGTGAACTGCCGCTGCACCCGAAAGCCGTCCTCGAGGCGGTCGAGCGCCTGGTTCACTGCCGTGACGAGCGGCATGATCTCGCGCGGGATCTGCTTCGTCGGCAGGCGGATGTCGGTGCGCGCCGGGCCGATATTGCTGGCCTCCTCCGAGGCCTTCCACAATGGCGCGATCGCGCGGCGGAAGATGATGATGTCGGTTGCGAGCAGGACCAGAAGGATGGGGATGGTGATCCACCCGACCCGTCGGAAGAAGTTCGAGACGATGTCGTCGATGATGACGTCGCGATGCGCGAGATCCTCGGCGACCTGGATGCGCACCGTCTTGCCGTCGATGACCCGGGTGACGCCAGCGCCGGAAATCGTCTCGGGCGGCCGAAGAGCCGCGGCTGCGGCCCGCCGATGCGAGGAAAACAGCAGCCGGCCTTCGCCATCGCGAATGTCGTATTGATAGCGGCCGTAGGCGTCCGAATAGAGCCCGCGCAGACTGTCGGGCAGGTTGAACGTCAGCGAGCCGTCCGGCTGGGTGACGATGCGCTCCGCCAGCACCTCGGCCTGGGCGCGCATGCCGTCGTGGTGCAACTGGTCGATCTCGGAATTGAGCAGCCAGAACAGCACGAGCGGCAGGACGATCGCGACCATCGCGACCGCCACGATGTGCAGGAAGACGATCCGCCAGATCAGCGATTTGAACGTGAGCGATCTGACATGGCCTCCGGCAGCCACGCTATTTTTCCTCGGCCATGAGATAGCCGACGCCGCGGATGGTGTGGATCACCACCTTGGCGCCGTGTTCGGTGAGCTGCTTGCGCAGCCTGGAGACATAGACCTCGACCGCGTTGGAGGCGACCTCGCCTTCGAGCCCGAAGATGTGATCCTCGACGTTCTTCTTCGGCACCACCCGGCCCTGCCGGCGCAACAGGATCTCCAGCACCGACGTCTCGCGCGCGGAGATGATCCGCGGCTGGTCGTCGACGAAGATCTGGCGGCTCTCGGTGTCGTAGACGAGATTGGCAAGGCGGAGCGAGCGGCCGAGCAGCTGGCCCGGCCGGCGCAGGATTGCCTCCAGCCGCGCCACCAGCTCCTCCATCGCGAACGGCTTTGTGAGATAGTCGTCGGCGCCGCTGCGCAGTCCGGTGACGCGGTCTTGCACGCCCCCGCGCGCGGTCAACACCAGGACCGGCAGCGGCTCCATCTTGAGGCGCAGCTCGCGCAGCACTGCCAGGCCGTCGCCGTCGGGCAGGCCGAGATCGAGGATCATCGCGGCATAGCTGACGCTGCTCACAGCTTCGCGCGCCTCGGCTGCGCTGCCGACGATGTCGCTCTCATACCCGGCAGCCGCCAGCCCGCCGGCCACGAGCCGCGACAGCTCGGCATTGTCCTCGACGATCAGAAGGCGCATCAAATTCCCGCCGATTGTTCCGGTATCACCGCACGGCTCGCGCCGCATCTGCGTTCTTTTCCAGCATTCGCGGCGCCGCGGCCAGCGAAAAAGCACCGGGGCGGCGGGTCGGCCTTCTGTCAGGTTCGCGTAAGCTTCAATGACCGGTCCTTGCATCAAGGAGAAGGCTGTTTGCTAATTTGACAGATACCAGCAAGTTTCTCTCAGACTAAAGGATGAACTTAATGAGCAATCCTGTGAAAACCGAAAGCGAACTCATCGCCATGGCGAAGGCCGAGTTGAAGGTTCATGCCGACTGTCCCGATGGAATGACCATTTCGATCCTCCGCGATGGCAAGTCCTGGGAGTTTCGAGCCAGTGCGGACCGAGCCACCTCAGATCGGCCCGGCTACCCCGAATGCGTTGCCATGCTTGTCCAGATCGGCGATCACCTCAGCAAGCAGTACGACGTCCAGCGCTAGACGGACCTCGACGTTTCGAACACACGCGCAGGGGAATCTCAGAACACCTGTTCGATCGCCATCACCAGACCGGCCGCGAACTTTTTTAGTGGCCGCTGCGGCAAATTGTCTATTTTTCTGTTGACCGGAAAACTGCCGACGATAAAGGTGCCCTGCTTCACGCGCGCCCGCGACCTGCACAGGTCTCGCTGGAAATCGAACAACAAGAACGAGCGGAAGCATCAGGAGGGTGAACTAGCTCCGGCGCAGATGTGGAAGGCTGCTGATGCAGCACCATGATCCTGCTCGTTTGGGGTCAGCACTCAGCGAGCGGGGAAAAGATATTGATGCGCCCATTGTTGGCGATAAGTGCAGCTATCGACTGGCTGAACGAGAAGATCGGTAACGTCTGCAACGTTCTGGTGCTCGCGGCCTGTCTCGTCAGCGCTGCAAATGCGATGATCCGGTACGCCTTCAGCTACAGCTCCAACAGCTGGCTCGAAACGCAGTGGTATATGTTCGCTGTCGTCGTGATGTTCGGCGCGTCCTATACCTTCAAACGTAACGAGCATGTGCGTGTCGAAATCATGTACCTCATGCTTTCCGAGCGCGGCCAGTTATGGCTCGACCTGATCGGGACATTGGTTTTCCTCGTCCCGGCATGCCTGCTCCTCAGTTACCTGTCATGGTCGATGTTCTACAACTCGCTCGTCATCGGCGAAATGTCCAATAATGCTGGCGGCCTCCTCCGATGGCCAATCAAGCTTGCGCTGCCGGCAGGATTCTTCATGTTGGCTCTGCAAGGTGTCTCAGAAGTCATCAAACGAGCAGCGGCTCTGCGCGGCGAAGTCACCATCGATGCGAAATACGAGCGGCCGACCCAATGATCACAATTGAGATGATGCCGCCGCTGATGTTCGGCGGGCTGGTCTTGGCGATGCTGATCGGCTTCCCTGTCGCCTTCACGTTGGCCGCTCTCGGGCTTTCGTTTGGATTTCTCGCGATCCACGAAGGATTCTTCGGATTCAGCTTCCTCCAGGCAATCCCGGAGCGCATCTACGGCAGCGTGCTGGCCAACGAGCTGCTGCTGGCAATTCCATTCTTCACGTTCATGGGCGCGATCCTCGAACGATGCGGCCTCGCAGAAGATATGCTGGATTCGATGGGGCAGTTGTTCGGCCCCATTCGCGGCGGTCTCGGCTATTCCGTGATCATCGTCGGCTTCATCCTCGGTGCCATCACCGGCACGGTGGCCGCGCAGGTGATCGCAATGGCGCTGATCTCGATGCCGGTCATGATCCGCTACGGCTACAACATGCGCTACATCACCGGCGTGCTTGCAGCGTCCGGCACCATTACCCAGCTGGTGCCTCCCTCGCTGGTTCTGATCGTGCTCGCCGACCAACTCGGGAAGTCGGTCGGCGATATGTATCTGGGCGCCTGGGGGCCTTCGATCCTCCAGATCGCCCTCTTCGCGGGCTACACGTTTGCTCTGAGCCTGATCAAGCCAGGCCATGTCCCGGCCGTGCCTAAGGAAGCGAGGACGCTCAAAGGTTGGGCGCTCTGGCGCAAATGCCTGCTGGGCATCATCCCATCCGCTGTTCTGATCTTCGTGGTGCTCGGCACCATGATGCTCGGCCTCGCCACCCCGACCGAGGCGGGCGCGATGGGCGCCGTCGGCGCGATCGTCCTTGCCGTTATCCATCACAAGGATTTCAGCTCGGCCGGTCACAGGGTTTTGCTCGTCGGCGTCGCCGCTGCTGGTGTCGGCACCATCATCGGCATCTACTTCACGCCTAACCTGCCGTTCAAGATTGCCTTCGCAATTGCCTATCTGGCAGTGGCCTGGGTCTGCATCGAGGCGATCAGGATTCCCGACCTGCGCACCCTGGTTAAGCAGGGTTATGAGACCACCATGCGCATCACCTGCATGGTGACCTTCATCCTGATCGGATCGACTTGCTTCTCGATCGTTTTCTTGGGTTGCAACGGTGGTGTCTGGCTGGAGCACATGCTGACATCACTGCCGGGCGGCGTGTGGGGCTTCCTGATCTTCATCAATTTGTTCATCTTCTTTATCGCCTTCTTCCTCGATTTCTTCGAGATCGCCTTCATCATCATCCCGATGATTGCGCCGATCGCACACAAGCTGCTGACTCCCATCGTCGGTGCCGATGCTGCCTTGATCTGGTTCGGCGTCATGCTCTGCGTCAACATGCAGACCTCCTTCCTGCATCCCCCCTTCGGCTTCGCTTTGTTCTACCTCCGGGGCGTGGCGCCAAAAGAAGTCAAGAGCTCAGACATTTATTGGGGTGCAATGCCTTGGATCGGCCTGCAGGCGATCATGGTTGCCGTTGTCATCGCCTTTCCAATAACGGTGACTGGGCTGCTGGACGCGCCGACGAAGGTGGATTTGGACAAGATCAAGATCGAGATCCCGGACATCGAACTGCCACCGCCACTCGATTTCGGCCAGCCGAAGAACTGACCGGCCTCGCGCTTTGGCTAGTCTAAGGCGTCGACCTGCATCAGCATAACCAGCCAGATGCTGCTCCGGACGCGCACGGCGACGTCGGGCGAGTAGAAGAACACTGCCGCCGGTGCACGCAGGTCCAGAGCCGATCGGTCCAGATCTTGCCACTTTTCACTCCTCAGCGTTTCAATCGGCCACCAGGAGCCGAGCGCCTCGAATACCGTCGAAAATGAAAAATGAATTGGACCGCAAGAGCCGCCAGGACAACGCCGGCAAGTCTCGCCAGCACATGTTCAACGACGAAGTTCAGATCCGCAATTGGGCCTGCGGCCGGTATATTTATTGAGCGGTCCTTTGCGCGGCCTTCTCAATCCTTCTGGAAGAGAATAATCATCCTGGGGACCGTCGTGTCCCGAGGCCCCGGGCGGCGCCTTCTGCGCGACGATCGGCGGACGTGGTTGCCGCAGCGCATCCTCGTTCGCTGTGCTGAGTGAACGGCTTTTCTCGCGCAAGCCGCCGGCGAACAGGCTCCTTGCCCAAGAGACCATTCCTGCGAAGGACGCGTATTTTGGCCAACCCTCCATGATCAGCACGCGCAATCGTCTTCAGGCAGCGGTCTGCTTCCGCGCGGCCTCCATTCTTCGGAACAGCTCCAGCCACCGCTGCTCTTTCGGAGAGAGCGGTAGCTCGGAATGTCGCCAAGTCGGCTTGCCATCTAGCGGAAGCTGAGCATCCAAAAGTTCGAATTCGGTCGTCTCCTCAGGGGTAAGGCCTGCAAGGACCCGGCGACGCTTCTTGTCGAGCGTGTACAAACGCGAGGTCAGCACGATCTCTCCGCTTGGCCCAACGGTCGACGGAGACAGTATTGGCGTGTTCCCTTTCACTTCAGCACCATCATGGTTCATCTCGCGGCAACGAGCTTGGCCAGCAAAATGGCGCACTCGCGCAGGTCAGTTGCGAAGGGAGGCTGCCGCAGCATCCCCTCGCCGAGCATTCACGCTGTCACACGTGGATGGCCCTGATGCAGTTGCCAAACTCGCAGAGCCGCAACAGCGGCGACGAGGATTCCGGCGATGACGTGGAGCGGTGTCACCGTTGCCTTGGCCGAGAAGTGCAGCACCCAGGGTGATACGGCGACCCAAACGCCGGCGGCCAGAGCTATCCACTCCTGCCATTCGGCGAATATCGCCAGCGCCGCAACGGCCAGCGCAGCGATCAGGATGCCGCTCAACCAGGCATTCCAGTTGGTGGGACTTTCAGCGGCGAACCCGAAGGCCCACGGCGAGATGAACAAGCCGAGGCCGATCACTAGGTTGACCCCATCGGCGATCATGTCCTTTTTCCAGATGGTGTTCATGTTGCAACTCCTTACATTCGCTCCTTTCCCTCACTCTCTTTGCACAGGCCAGTCCGGTGACGGGCGAAAGCGAACTCCCGCCCGTCCCGCGGTTACTTGCCGTTGATGGCGATCCGTTTCACCTTGTGCTGCGTGGTCGGTAACTTCGGCAGCGTCACGGTGAGCACGCCATTCTTGAAAGACGCCTCGACCTTGTCCTGATCGACATCGTCGACCGGGACGGAGCGCTCGAAGCGTCCGTAGTAGCGCTCGCTGAAGCGGCGCTCCTTGTCTTCGGTCTCGCTCCTTTTTTCGCCGCTGATGGTCAACAGGCCGCCCCTCAGTTCGACGTTGACGTCCTTCTCCTCGAGACCGGGGACCTCGGCGGTGACGTTGACTTCCTTCTCCGTCTCTTTGACTTCGATGTTCGGCCATCCGGTCGCCTGGGAGCCAAACGGAGTGACGTCGAACGTGCGGAACGCATCATCGAACAGCCGATTCATCTCGCGATGAAGCGCGAGGAACGGATTGGCTTCGCTGCGGTGCGGACTCAGATCGCGGGAGCCGTTATTCCGGGGAACGAGATCGCGTAGGGGCATAGCTTTCCTCCTTCCTGTTTCTTCATGCTCATTTGACAAAATTCAGCCGCGCGCGGCCACGCCGCGCAGGCGGTTCGACGGCCCCGAACGGAACTCCGTCAGGCGGTCTGCTTCCCTTCGATTTGCTGGTTGTCGTTGCCGGCGACTTCGATCGCGATACGGCGTGGCTTCATCGCCTCCGGGATTTCCCGAACCAGAGCGATCCTCAGCATGCCGTTTTCGAACGTCGCATCCTTGACCTGAACATAGTCCGCCAGGTTGAAAACGCGGCGGAACGGCCGCAGGGAGATTCCCTGGTACAGGTAGTCTTGATCACCTTTGCTGGGCTTGCGCCCCTCAACCGTAAGCATTGATTGCTCGGCGGTGATGGTGATCTCCTCCGGGCTGAAGCCCGCCAGTGCCAGCGTGATCCGGTACTGGTTCTCACCGGTACGCGCGATGTCGTACGGCGGATAATCGTCGTCCGCATTCGCCGCGTCGTTGACGAGGTCGAACAGACGATCGAAGCCGACGCTCGAGCGCCAGAACGGGGGCATTTCGTAAGTTCTCATAACCACATCCTCCTTGGAGCAACATGGATAGGAGCAACGCCGGTTTTCCGACGGCCTTGACCGGACCCTGACGGCGTCCGGCGCCACACATGTGGCACCCAAGAGCTAGAACGGTGCGGGTCGTTTTCAAGGGCGCCATGCGCGCTCGAATTGTATTTTTGCCGTCCCGACCCCGGCTTCGGTAGATTGTGTGCTTCGCATCAACCGCCGCTGCGGACGGCCACCTTCGCCCTGCGCAATCAGCCCCATGCTCGGCCGGCCCACACCTTTTGAGCCGCCACGGGAGCTCCCTAAATCGAGGCCGTCAAGGCCATTGTCGGATTCACCGCCTGCACTTCGCTGCTCACATGGGCCCGGCCGCAGCTCTTATTTCTCGAAGGAACAATTCGGAAGATACGACATTTTGTGAGCGCCGCCGGCATGACGCGCTTGGGCGCCGCTTCTGGGCCCAGGCGCATGCTGGGGGAGCTCACCCACTTTGCTCTGAGGAGGAATTGGAAAATGAGCATCCTGTCCGTCCGATCGAATCTGCCCGCGACCTGTCGCCGGAGCAGGCCGAATATATCACCGACAAACTGAAAGTAGCCTCGCCTGAGGTCGTCGAGATGAACGGCTGGATACGGGGTGATACTTCGCTCAACCTGCCCACGAGGCGGGAGGACGGGGCCGAGGAAATCGAGGACCGGCTGATCGATCCGGCGCCCGACCCGGAGACGCTGCTGTCGGAGGCGGAGGATCGTAACCGGGTAAGAAGCGCAGTGGGGGACGCGCTCGCTCTCCTTGACCTCCGTGAGCGCCATATCGTCGGGGCGCGATTCCTGGCCGAACAGCCGAAGACCCTGGAGGAGCTTGCCGGCACTTCCGGCGTATCGCGCGAGCGCGCACTGCAAAAGATCCGGAGCGCGATGCGCTCCCGTTTGCATGGAGCTGCGCGCCGTCCCGATCGTCCCGATCGGGGCTGGCGCAGCGGTTAATCGCGGAGGGAAGAAGATGAAGATTGCGCAGATTGCCCCGCTGTTCGAGAGCGTCCCGCCCCGGCTTTATGGGGGAACGGAGCGGGTGGTTTCGTGGCTGACCGAGGAGCTGGTGCGACAGGGTCACCAAGTGACGCTGTTCGCCAGCCAGGACTCCATTACCTCGGCCGAGCTCGTTCCCTGCACCACTCGTGCGCTGCGCCTCGATCACGACGTGCAAGATGCTATTCCCCATCCGATGGTCATGCTCGACAAGGTGCGCGAGCGCGCGGATGAGTTCGACATCCTGCACTTCCACACCGACTATCTGCATTTTCCGCTGTTCCGGTCCGAGCGCGGCCGGACGCTGACAACGTTGCACGGCCGGCAGGATCTGCTGGACCATATGCCGTTCTACCGCCGATTTTCCGACATGCCGCTGGTTTCGATTTCGAACGCGCAACGGGCGCCGCTCTCAGGCGCGAACTTCGTGGCGACGGTGTACCACGGCCTTCCGCTCGATCTGCACACCCCAAGCTTCAGCCCGACAGGCGGCTATCTAGCGTTTCTCGGCCGCATCTCACCGGAGAAACGTCCCGACCGCGCTATTGCAATTGCGCGGGCGGCGGGGCTTCCGCTCAAGATAGCTGCCAAGGTCGACAAGGCCGATGAAGCCTATTTTCGCGGTGTTATCGCGCCGATGCTGAACGAGCCGGGAATCGAGTTCATCGGCGAGATCAATGAGAGCGCCAAAAGCGAATTTCTCGGCAATGCGGCAGCGCTGCTCTTCCCGATCGACTGGCCGGAGCCTTTCGGCCTGGTCATGATCGAAGCCATGGCCTGCGCCACGCCGGTGCTCGCCTTCCGTTGCGGATCGGTCCCGGAAATCGTCGACGACGGACTAACCGGCCGTATCGTGTCCGACGTCGATGAGGCGGCGCGGGCCATTCCCGGATTGCTGGCGCTCGACCGCAAAGCCATCCGCGCCCGGTTCGAGGGACGTTTCTCGTCCGCGCGCATGGCGACGGAGTATACCCGGATCTACCAGAGGATGCTTCGCAGCCTTACCGCCAGCTCCGGCTATCGGCACTCGCTGCGCGTCCGGCCGACCTCCACGGACACCGCTCCGGGAGCGCCGCCCACGGCCGCGTAAAAAGATATTTGAAGGGACGGACCTGCGGCACTGCGGAAAGCCGGCAAGGGCGCCGCTCCGTCCCGCCGTGTCACGACACGTCGTCGCGGAAACTTCTGCCGGCGGTGTCGAAAAATTTTTCATAGCCCCTCTTGACCTCATCTTTGCCGCGCCTAGGTCGATTTTGCCGGACGGCCGGTTGCGGCCCCGATTTTTATGACATCGCTGAATTGTAGGGGAGGATGTGCATGCATTTCCGTCCATTGCATGATCGCGTGCTGGTGCGACGCATCGATGCCGAGGAGAGGACTGCCGGCGGCATCATCATTCCGGACACGGCGAAGGAAAAGCCGCAGGAAGGCGAGGTGATCGCCGCCGGGCCGGGTGGCCGCAACGAACAGGGCCAGCTGGTGCCGCTCGACGTGAAGGTCGGCGACCGGGTGCTGTTCGGCAAATGGTCCGGCACGGAGGTGAAGATCGACGGCAAAGAGCTTCTCATCATGAAGGAGAGCGATCTGCTGGGCGTGGTCGAGAAGGCCGCCGCGACGAAGAAGGCCGCGTGAAGCGCTGACACTCATTGAACGGCAAAGGAGAGAACGTCATGGCTGCCAAGGACGTCAAATTCTCGACGGAAGCCCGCGACCGCATGCTGCGCGGCGTCGATACGCTGGCAAACGCCGTCAAGGTGACGCTCGGACCGAAAGGCCGCAACGTGGTGCTGGAGAAATCGTTCGGGGCGCCGCGCATCACCAAGGACGGTGTCACCGTGGCCAAGGAGATCGAGCTCGAAGACAAGTTCGAGAACATGGGCGCGCAGATGGTGCGCGAGGTGGCGTCGAAGACCAGCGATGTCGCTGGCGACGGAACGACGACTGCGACCGTGCTGGCGCAATCGATCGTCAAGGAAGGCGCTAAGTCGGTTGCAGCGGGCATGAACCCGATGGACCTCAAGCGCGGCATCGACCTCGCAGTCGAGGCGATCGTCAAGGACCTCAAATCGCACGCCAAGAAGGTCACGGCGAACGACGAGATCGCCCAGGTCGCGACGATCTCCGCGAATGGCGACACTGAGATCGGTCGCTTCCTCGCCGAGGCCATGAAGAAGGTCGGCAACGAAGGCGTCATCACCGTGGAGGAGGCTAAGAGCCTCAACACGGAGTTGGAGGTGGTAGAGGGCATGCAGTTCGATCGCGGCTATGTGTCGCCCTATTTCGTCACCAATGCCGAAAAGATGCGGGCGGAGCTCGAAGACCCGTACATCCTGATCCACGAGAAGAAGCTGTCCGCACTGCAATCGATGCTGCCGCTGCTCGAGTCGGTGGCGCAGTCGAGCAAGCCCCTGCTGATCATCGCCGAAGACATCGAAGGCGAAGCGCTGGCGACGCTGGTCGTCAACAGGCTGCGCGGCGGGCTGAAGATCGCAGCCGTCAAGGCGCCGGGCTTCGGCGATCGCCGCAAGGCGATGCTCGAGGACATCGCGATCCTCACCGGCGGCACGATGATCGCCGAAGATCTCGGCATCAAGCTCGAGAACGTCACGCTCAACATGCTCGGCCGGGCCAAGAAGGTGGTAATTGACAAGGAGAACACGACCATCGTCAATGGCGCCGGCGCCAAGAAGGACATCGAGGCGCGCGTGGCCCAGATCAAGCTGCAGATCGAGCAGACCACCTCGGACTACGATCGCGAGAAGTTGCAGGAGCGGCTTGCCAAGCTCGCGGGCGGCGTGGCCGTAATCCGGGTCGGCGGTGCCACTGAAGTCGAGGTCAAGGAGCGCAAGGATCGCGTCGACGACGCGATGCATGCGACCCGCGCCGCGGTGGAAGAAGGCATCCTGCCGGGCGGCGGAGTGGCGCTGTTGCGGGCGCTCAAGGCGCTTGAACGCATCAAGACCGCCAACGCCGACCAAAAGGCCGGCGTCGACATCGTGCGCCGGGCAATCCAGATGCCAGCCCGCCAGATTGTCGAGAATGCCGGCGAGGACGGTTCGCTGGTGGTCGGCAGGCTGATCGAGAACGGCGACTACAATTGGGGCTTCAACGCCGCGACTGGCGAGTACCAGGATCTGGTGCGGGCCGGCGTGATCGACCCGGCCAAGGTGGTTCGCACAGCCTTGCAGGATGCTGCGTCTATCGCCGCCCTTCTGATCACCACCGAAGCGCTCGTCGCCGAGAAACCGAAGAAGGCGGAAGCCCCAGCCGCGCCGCAGATGGACTTCTAACTTAGCAGTAACGGACCCACGTCTCGATCAGGAAAGGAGACATCGACGTACGAGGAGCGGTCAGATGAGCAGAGATCGTCAGCAAAGGCTGCGTAGAAACGGAGCGGCGGCCGTGCACTGGCTGATGTTCACCCTCAGCTGCGCCACGATCGCCTGGATCAGTCTTTTTCGAACGATAGGAGGATGACATGGTCAGCGATCACATCATTATATCTCCGCTCGGGCGGAGAAACCCCGGGTAGTGCTCGCGCAACCCCTAGCCCGCCGGATACTCGCGGCGTCGATCGCTGCGATCCTCCTGCTGCCGTCGCTGGCGGCTTGGGGAATGGATCGTATGCCGGGCAAACCCGTTCCAGCCGACGCGTTCGAAAAGAAGATCGCGCTCCCACCGATTCCTCATCTTGAGTCGATGCCATGGATGAAGTGGAACGCTGGCGTGAATACCAAGGTCGATAGCTTGATGCCGGCGGATACGCCTTCATCCTTCATGCTGGCGCCGCGCGAGCGCCCGGCGCCATCGTTCGGCTCTTGAACCCGAACATCCCCGGCGTCGGTGAACTCCGCGCCTGAGTTTGCTTGCAGCCTCGATGCTAAGATCACTGGCTGCAGCGGCCCTGAAATTCCCCCTGCGGGACGGGAGCCTCGTGCTTGCCTTCCCCCCGAGAATCCTCGGGGTATTGTCGCCTTATCCTCGAAGCCGGCCTTCTCGGGCTCGATTGGCTCATGCCGAGCGCAGAGGACGCGGCAGGCGTTGTTCACTAAGGCATTGAACCCTTGCCTCGCTTGGCGTGATGTTCCTGAAATGCTGTTCTGAGTTCCGCTAGTTCGTCGTTTGTTGCACCAAGCTCCGCTTCCGCACGACTTGCCAGCAAATCCAGGTAAACGATCGGCCGATCGAACTGGCTCGCCGTGAAGTCGTACCTCACGCCTTCGATCCGGTTGTAAAAATGGTCCGCGGCAGGCAGCGGTGTCTTCAGCAACTGGCCGCCGAACAGTTCATGAATGAGCAGCGCAGTGACATTGCATTGCCCGGCCGCCGGATTGTCCGCGCTCCATTGGCTGGCCGTCGACGACGACCATGCTTTTCGCAGTGCGTCTTGAATTTCATCGGGATCAAAGCTCATGGGTCATTTCCGCAGATCGGCGCGACCCCAAATTTCGGATTATACGATTGTCGCTTTTTGCCACTGTTTTGCCCGACGAGTCAAACGGGCTCCGTAATCCACAGAATCGGAACAGCGAAGCCGGATCCGTCGCTCGGCGTCCCTAACGCTAGTTTCGCTCCCAAAATCGCGGCGCGGACCCAGCTGCCCGCCGATCGTCTCATCCCGCTAATTAGCTCGACATATCAGCGTATTGGCAGCACCGACAGGCAATCCCGCTATCACCCCTCGTCTACTGTGCATGGGGTTGTTTTCGCTGTTTTTGTTTGGACGTGCTTCGGAACGCCGCAACGACAACGCCCCGGAGCCTTCGCTCCGAGGCGTTGCAGGCAACACGCAGCGTGATCAGCTCTGGGAGCGCCGGGCCATGAAGATGTCGTAGCCGACCTCGGCGACCTGGAACCAGGCGTAGCCGTCGCTTGTGAACTTGGCGAGGGAATCGTGGACCTTCTTGAAGTTGGCGTTGGTCGCGCCGACCTCGGCGTGCAGCTCCTTGGCCGCCTTGTAGCAGGCATCCATGATCGACGGCGAGAAGGCGTGCAGCTTGGTGCCGCCTGCGAGCAGCTTCTTCAGCGCCAGCGGATTGGCGTTGTCGTAGCGCGCCATCATGTAATTGTTGGCGTAGTGGCCGGCCTGCTCCAACACGCTCTGGTAATATTTCGGCAGCGCGTTCCACTTGTCGAGGTTGACGAAGGCCAGCAGCATCGGCCCGCCTTCCCACCAACCGGGATAGTAGTAGTGCGGCGCGATCTTGTAGAAGCCGAGCTTCTCGTCGTCATAGGGACCGACCCATTCGGCGGCGTCGATGGTGCCCTTCTCCAGCGCCGGATAGATGTCGCCGCCGGCGAGTTGCTGCGGCACGACGCCGAGCTTCTGGAGCACACGGCCGGCGAAGCCGCCAACGCGGAATTTCATGCCCTTGAGATCGTCGGGCGTGTTGACCTCTTTCCTGAACCAGCCGCCCATCTGGCAGCCGGTGTTGCCCGCGAGCAGCGAGACGACGTTGTAGCCCTTGTAGAACTCGTTGAGCACGTCGCGCCCGCCGCCCAGCATGTACCAGGCCTGGTTGATGCGCATGTTGGGACCGAACGGCACGGCTGAGCCGAAGGTGAAGGTCGGGTCCTTGCCGAAATAGTAGTAGGACGCGGTGTGGCCGATCTCGCAGGTGCCATTCTGCACGGCATCGAGCACCTGGAGACCCGGCACGATCTCGCCGGCGGCGAAGATCTGGATCTGGAATTTGTTGTCGGTCGCTTCAGCGACCATCTTGCACATCATCTCGGCGCCGCCAAACAGCGTGTCGAGCGATTTCGGCCAGCTCGTCGGCATGCGCCATTTGATTTCCGGCATGGACTGCGCGATCGCAGGCGCGGCGAGCGTGGCGGCACCGGCCGCACCAAGTCCCGTGACCTTGATGAAGTCTCTTCTCTTCATGATTTCCTACCCTGATGGATCTGATTGTGGGCCTTCTTGTCGAGGCTTGGGGACAGCATGGAACATCGCCGGGCCGAATGCCATCCCGATCGCACTGCGGCAAAGAAAAAGCCCGGCCTCGCGAGCGAGGCCGGGCGATCCGTCTTACGACTTAAGCCGTAGATCAGCCGCGGGTGCGGGAGCGGATCATGAAGCTGTCGTAGGTATATTCGGCGACCTGCCACCACAGATATTCGTCGGAGCGATAGGCCTGCATGGCGTCGATCGACTTCTTGAAGTCGGGGTTCTTGGCCGAGACTTCCGCCCAAAGCTCGTTGGTCGCCTTGAGGCAGGCTTCCAGCACCTCGTTGGTGAAGGGACGAAGCTGGGTGCCGCCGGCGACGAGACGCTTCAGCGCCGCCGGGTTCTGCATGTCGTAACGCGCGGCCATCCAGGTGTTGGCGTTGGCCGTCGCGTTGGTGAGGATCGCCTGATAGTTTTTCGGCAGCGCATTCCACTTTTCCAGATTGGCGAAGGCGTGGACGGTCGGACCGCCTTCCCAGAAGCCTGGATAATAGTAGTACTTGGCGACCTTGGCGAAGCCGAGCTTCTCGTCATCGTAGGGACCGACCCACTCGGCCGCGTCGATGGTGCCCTTCTCCAATGCCGGGTAGATGTCGCCGCCAGCGAGCTGCTGCGGCACCACGCCCACCTTCTGGAGCACCTGCCCGGCAATGCCGCCGATGCGCATCTTCAGGCCGGAGAGGTCGGCAACGGTCTTGATCTCCTTGCGGAACCAGCCGCCCATCTGGGTGCCGGTGTTGCCGCAGGGGAAGCCGACCACGTTCGACTTCTTGAAGAACTCGTTGGCGAGTTCGTTGCCGCCGCCCTGATAGAGCCACGAATTCTGCTGGCGCGCATTGAGGCCGAACGGCACCGAGGCGAAAATCGCGAAGGTCGGATCCTTGCCGACATAGTAGTAGGACACCGTATGGCACATCTCCACCGTGCCGCTGGAGGTCGCATCGAGCGCCTGCAGGCCGGGGACGAGTTCGCCGGCCGCAAACACCTGGATCTGGAATTTGTTGTCGGTCATCTCGGCGACATACTTGGCCACCTGCTCGGCGCCGCCATAGATGGTGTCGAGCGACTTCGGGAAGCTCGAAGTCAGGCGCCACTTCACCTCAGGCGAGGATTGCGCGATCGCCGGCGAGGCCACCGCGGTTGCCGCCGCGCCCGCTGCCGACACTTTAAGAAATTCACGACGCTTCATCTTCATCTCTCTCCTTGCTGGGGCGTTTCCCCTCAACTTCTCTTTTGCCGCCGCTCATTCCGGCGACGCGTGAAGGCCGCGTCGAACCGAAGGGGCTTGACTGCCGTGGGCGTTTAACACGGAAGCCCCGCTTGCGGAACGCGACAATGGCATGACGGGACTCTACGAAAGTCGCATGTCCCAGGAGCTTGCCGACGACCGGTTCAGGCCGCGGCGATGACACCCTTGAGCTGGTCCCGGACCTGGCCTGCAATGGCGCGGTAGATCGCCGCATGAGGTCCGTCCGGCTCGCTGTCGACGACAGGATTGCCGGCATCCGAGGTGGCGCGAATCGCCATGTGCAAGGGGATCTCGCCCAGGAACGGTACTCCGAGCTTCTCCGCCTCGTGCCGCGCCCCGCCATGGCCGAATATGTCCGACTTGGTGCCGCAATGCGGGCACTGGAAGTAGCTCATGTTCTCGACGATGCCGAGCACGGGCACGTTGACCTTCTTGAACATGGCAAGCCCCCGCCGTGCATCGATCAGAGACAGGTCCTGCGGGGTCGAGACGATCACGGCGCCCTTAAGCGGCACGTTCTGAGCCAGCGTGAGCTGGGCATCGCCGGTGCCAGGCGGCATGTCGACCACCAGCACGTCGAGCTTGCCCCATTCGACGTCGCGCAGCATCTGCGTCACCGCCGACATCACCATGGGGCCGCGCCAGATCATCGCGGTCTCCTCCTCCACCAAAAAGCCGATCGACATGATGGCGAGGCCGAAGCGCCGGAGCGGAATCATCTTGCGCTCGTCGTTCAGCTCCGGCTTGTCGCGCAGGCCGGTCAGCCGCGGCACCGAGGGGCCGTAGATGTCGGCGTCGAGCAGCCCGACCTTGAGGCCGAGGTCGCGCAGGCCGAGCGCCAGATTGAGCGCGGTGGTCGATTTTCCCACCCCGCCCTTGCCGGAGGCCACCGCGATCACGGCGGCAACGCCCGGGATCTCAGACTGCCGCGCCATCGGCGATTGGCCGGCCTGCGGCGGCTTATGGGCGTGGGCCGGCTGCACGCCGGGCGTGCCGCGGCTCGGCTGCGGTAGTGGCGGCGGCGCGGAGCCCGGCTTGCGCTCCGCGGTCAGCGCCACCATCACGGTGGTGACGCCGGGAATGGCGCGCACAGCGGCTTCCGCTTCGGCCCGGATGGACTCCCAGGCGCGCGCCTCGGCGGCATCGACATTGATCGAGAAGAACACCTTGCCGTCCGAGGCGCTGATTGCGCTCAGCACATTGGCGTTGGTGAGCGCGACCCCGCGCGGCGACTTGATCCGGCCAAGGCTGTCGAGAACCTGTTGCTGCGTCACGCTCAAAGCGCATCTCCTGATTTCAAGATGCCCCATTAGAGCGGAAACGCCCAAAAGGCTACTGCCTGCCGATATCGTCAGCCATCTCCGCGGGCGCGGCTCCCTGCTCCCGGGCCGCCTCGTAGTTCAGCTCGATCATGACCCCGTTGGGATCGTGGACGAAGATCTGCCAGAGGTCGCCGCCGGGCACCTGGCGGGACTCGAACTTCATCCCCTTGGATGCGAGCCGCTGCTTCATAGCGTCGAAGCCGCGGCTGACGAAGGCGACATGGTGGACAACGCCGGAATCCGGCTTTTGTGGCTCGGCGGTCGGAGAAATATCGACGAGGTGCACCACCGGCTTGCCCTCGCTGTACATCCAGGCGCCCGGAAAGGCGAAATTCGGCCGGGCACCATTTTCCAGGCCCAGCACGTCTTCGTAGAAGCGGACCGTCTCGGCCAGTTTCCGGGTTCGGATGTTGAAATGATCGAGCACGCCCACGCTCACGCCGCCCAAACCCATGTCCATGCCTTCGCTCCCTTTTTTGAAGTCCTTGAGGTCCGCCATCCTAGCACAGGGGACCGCCAAACGAAGCCGTTGCCCTCAGGCCTCAAGGGTTTATGGTGCGCCCCAATCCGCCCTCACGGCGGAACCAGGCTCCTGCTCGCCCGGCAAGAACCGTAAAACCCAAACTACGGACAAGGTCTCATACATGGCAAAAGTCGCTTTCCTCGGTCTTGGCGTCATGGGCTTCCCCATGGCCGGACACCTCGTGAAAAAAGGGGGCCATGAGGTCACCGTCTATAACCGCACCGCGGCCAAGGCGAAGGAGTGGGCGGACAAGTTCGGCGGCAAGACCGCAGCGAGTCCGAAGGCCGCCGCTGAAGGCCAGGATTTCGTGATGTGCTGCGTCGGCAACGACAACGATCTGCGCGCGGTCACAACCGGCCCCGACGGCGCGTTTGCCGGCATCAAGAAGGGTGCGACCTTCGTCGACCACACCACCGCCTCGGCGGAAGTCGCGCGCGAACTCGATGCGGCCGCGACCAAGGCCGGTTTCAGGTTCATCGATGCACCGGTCTCCGGCGGCCAGGCGGGCGCCGAGAATGGCGTGCTGACGGTGATGTGCGGCGGCGCTCAGGACGCCTATGCCGGCGCCGAGCCGATCATCACGGGGGCCTATGCGCGGATGTGCAAACTGCTCGGGCCCGCCGGTTCCGGCCAACTGACGAAGATGGTCAACCAGATCTGCATCGCCGGCCTCGTGCAGGGTCTCTCCGAGGGTATCCACTTCGCCAAGAAGAGTGGCCTCGACGTCGCCGCAGTGATCGAGACCATCTCGAAAGGGGCCGCGCAGTCCTGGCAGATGGAAAATCGCTACAAGACCATGAACGAGGGCAAGTACGATTTCGGGTTCGCGGTGGAATGGATGCGCAAGGACCTCTCGATCTCGCTGGCTGAAGCTCGCCGCAACGGCGCCAACCTGCCTGTCACGGCGCTGGTCGACCAATTCTACTCCGAGGTGGAGAAAATGGGCGGCAAGCGCTGGGACACGTCGAGCCTGCTCGCGCGTCTGCAACGCTGAGGATCATCTTGACGGCTTGCTGCCGGGCGGCACTGCGACCGTCCCAGACCTCGACGCCGCCGGCACTGCGACGAGGTCTGGCAAGCACATTGAGCTGAAGTACAAAGTTCGGGGGGACTGACTTGCTGAGCGTGATAGCCGCCGTTTTCATCGTTGCGTATGCTGCCATCGCGCTCGAACACCCGCTCGGCATCAACAAGAGCGCTTCGGCTCTCCTGGGAGCGGGCCTGCTCTGGACCATCTATGCGCTGTCCGTCGGCGATGCATCCCTTGTCAACCGCCAGCTCGACGAATCCGTCTCCGCGACCGCCCAAATCGTCTTCTTCCTGATCGGCGCCATGACGATCGTCGAGGTGATCGACGCCCACAACGGCTTCGAGGTCATCACGTCCGTGATCCGCACCACGAAGCAGACCACGTTGATGTGGATCATCGGCTTCGTGACGTTCTTCCTGAGCGCGATCCTCGACAATCTCACGACAACCATCGTGATGATCTCGCTGATCCAGAAGCTGATCGGCCACAAGAACGACCGCCTGCTCTTCGCCTCCCTCATCGTCATCGCCGCCAATGCGGGCGGCGCCTGGACCGTCATCGGCGACGTCACGACGACGATGCTCTGGATCGGAGGGCAGATCACCCCCGTCAGCATCATGCAATCGGTGTTCCTGCCGTCCCTGCTCAATCTGCTGGTCCCGCTGCTCATCGTTGGCTACTCCGTCAAGGGGAAGGACATCATCCCGCCGCCGCAGCGGGAAGCGCAGGCTCTCAAGGTCGAGGTGTTCGAGCGCAATCTGATGTTCTATCTCGGCCTCGGTACGCTGGTCGCCGTTCCTGTGTTCAAGGCCGTGACGCACCTCGCACCCTTCATGGGGATCCTGTTCGGGCTGGGCATTCTCTGGCTGGTGGGCGAGATCGTTCACCGCCACAAGGACGAGGATGCGCGTCGCCCCCTCACCCTCGTCCATGCGCTAACGCGCATCGACATGAGCTCCATCGTGTTCTTCGTCGGCATTCTCATAGCCGTCGCGTGCCTGGAGCACGCCCACGTCCTGGAGGTGCTGGCTAAATGGCTCGACACAACAGTCGGCCGTCTCGACATCATCGTCATCCTACTCGGCCTATTGAGCGCCATCATCGACAACGTGCCGCTCGTCGCGGCGACGATGGGCATGTACAATCTGGCGCAATATCCGCCCGACAGCTTCATCTGGGAATTCATCGCCTATTGCGCCGGCACCGGCGGCTCGATCCTGATCATCGGCTCGGCCGCAGGGGTCGCGGCGATGGGGCTCGAGAAGATCGAGTTCTTCTGGTACGCCCGCCGCATCGCGGGTCCCGCGCTCGTGGGCTACCTCGCGGGTGCACTGGTCTACATCGCGCAGCACTCGCTGCTGCATTGATCTGCCCGTCATGACGCCCGTCGCCAGCGCCGGTTCCCATCACGGAAGGCGTTTCTTAATCAGGCGTTAACGTAATTCTTTAGCTCCTTAAGGCACCTCTTAAGGATTTCTTGCCAGAGATAGACAATGCAGAAGGCCCGCGTCCGGCGTGGGCAGGAATCGTGTTGCTTGATGAGTAACCCCGCTGAAAAGCCCGAGGTTGTGCAGCTTCCGGCCGAGCCGGTGAGCGCTCCATCGGCGAGCAGCCGCAGGGCTGCGGCGCAGCGGGTACGCGAGGCACGCGACAAGTTAACGTCGACCAGCGGAACCCGGCCGGCGTTCGACGCCGAGATGTTGCGTCAATATGCCCAGACGCGGCTGTCGGCTTCCTATGTCGTGATGCTGCTGGTGGTCGCCACCGGCGTGCTGTTCGGGCTCTGGATGCAGCCGATCCCGGCGGCGGCCTGGACCGCGGGCATGCTCTGCATCCACAGTGCGATGATCCGCAGTTGCCGGCGGTTCCTGACAGAGGCCACCTCTCCGGCCGCGACGCGCGCATGGCGAACGCGTTTCGTCGTGCTCGACCTGCTCTATGGCCTGTGCTGGATGGCGATCCTGATCCACCCCGTGCTCGACATGGTCACGGAAACGCTGATGATGTTCCTGATGCTGCTGGTGATCGCAGTATCGAGCATGCTGGCCGCCAATCTGCCGATCGCTGCCCTTGCCGCCACCGCGCCGGTCGCGGTCGCAATGGCGCTGAGTTTCGTGATGACCGGCTCACTGGACAATTACGTCCTGGCGGCACTCGCGCTGGCGGCCGAAGGCTATTTCGTCCTGCTGGCTCACCGCCTGCACTCCTCGACCTTCGCCACGCTCGAGGCGCGCGCCGAGAAGGACGCGCTGATCGGCGAACTCGAACAGGCCAAGGCCATCTCGGACGAAGCGCGCCACCGCGCCGAATCCGCCAACGTCGCCAAGTCGCGCTTCCTTGCGCAGATGAGCCACGAACTGCGCACGCCCCTGAACGCCATCCTCGGCTTCTCCGAGGTGATGAAGAGTGAGATTTTTGGCGCACACGCGGTGCCCGTCTACAAGGAGTACTCGGCGGACATCCATAATTCCGGCGTGCACCTGCTCAACCTTATCAACGAGATCCTCGATCTATCGCGGATCGAAGCCGGCCGCTACGAGCTGAACGAGGAAGCAGTGTCGTTGGTCGGCATCGTCGCCGACTGCCATCATTTGATGAAGCTGCGCGCCTCGAGCCGTGGCATCACGATCCACGAAGTGTTCGAGCAGGCCATGCCGCGGCTCTGGGCCGACGAGCGCGCGATCCGCCAAGTCGTGCTCAACCTGCTCTCTAACTCGATCAAGTTTACGCCGCAGGGTGGCGAGATCTGGCTCAAGGCGGGATGGACCGCTTCGGGCGGACAATATCTCTCGGTGAGGGATTCCGGCTCCGGAATTCCCGAGGACGAGATCCCGGTCGTGCTCGCCTCGTTCGGCCAGGGCTCCAACTCGATCAAGTCGGCCGAACAGGGCGCAGGCCTCGGCCTGCCCATCGCCAAGAATCTGATTGACCTGCATGGCGGCACGTTCACTCTGAAATCGAAGCTGCGCATCGGCACCGAGGTGATCGTCACCTTCCCGCCGGAGCGCGTGATGAGCGCGCTGGCGCCGCTGTCGGATGATTCTCCGCCGCTTCAGCCCGAGAATTCGCTCGTTCCCGACGAGAAGCGCCGGCCGCGCCACAAGCCGATCATGAGCGCAGGCACGGGCTCTTAACGAGATGCTTGCAGAAATGCCCGACGATCCCTCACAATATCCGCATGAGCAAAGAAACGCCGTGCGTCGCCGTCTGCATGATCGATCCCAAGACCAAGCTTTGCTTCGGCTGCGGCCGGACCTTGCCGGAGATCGCGCGCTGGCACGCCATGCACAGCGCGGAACGGCTGGCGATCATGGCGCTGTTGCCCGCGCGCATGAATCAGGCAGGACTCGCGCCGATCGCAGCATTGCCGAAGCGTACCTGATCGGCACGAACGCCTCTGGAGGCGCGCCATGATCCGCTTCCTGCTCGTTCTCCTCATGCTCGCCGGCACCGCAGGCGCCGTCGTCGCCTATGGCGATCCCGATCAGATCGTGCGTGCCAGTCACAAGGTTTCCCACATCTTCCGGGCGCAGACCGCCGCCCCGGCCCCCGCCGTGCATATCCCGCGCGGCCAGGGTGGCGAATTTGCGCTGCGAGCGAAGATCAACGGCGTCACTGCGCCGATGGTAATCGATACAGGTGCAACCTCCGTGGTGCTGACCTGGGAAACCGCGAAAGCGATCGGACTGCCGC
Source organism: Bradyrhizobium sp. 159 (assembly GCF_023073795.1). Taxonomy (NCBI): domain Bacteria; kingdom Pseudomonadati; phylum Pseudomonadota; class Alphaproteobacteria; order Hyphomicrobiales; family Nitrobacteraceae; genus Bradyrhizobium; species Bradyrhizobium sp. 159. Next base: position 22,323 of record NZ_JADPKE010000018.1, read on the forward strand.
TCGAGATGCTCGAATACGACGTCGACCTGGAGACCGCGGGCGGCCACACCAAGGCGGCACGGCTCACGCTAGACCGTCTCGCCGTCGGCAAGCTGGTCGAGAAGTCGGTGCCGGCCCTGGTCGTGCAACGCGGCCAGATGAAGACCAATCTGCTCGGCATGAGCTTCCTCGACCGCCTGGAAAGCTGGGGCGTGCGCGCGGACACGCTGATGCTGACAGGTTTTCCGGAGCTCCAGAGCAGCCCCCGACGCTCCCGGATCGCGGCCGACTAGACAATTCTACGCCGCCTCCGCTGGCGCGCGTGCACCGACATGAGCGATCGCCTCGCGCAGCACGTCGAGACCGGCGCCCGGCTTCACCCCCTGCTCGGCAAGATGGCGGCGGAAGGCGCGCGCGCCGGGCACGGCGTGGAACGCGCCGACGAAATGCCGCGTAATTGCGTGCAGCCGGGTGCCGCGCGCGAGCTGCTCTTCGATATAGGGCATCATCGCCTCGAGCGCGTCCTGCATGGACGCGTGCGGCGCCGCCTCGCCGAAGATGTCGGTATCGACGCTGAGCAACCGCCACGGCTCCTGATAGGCGGCGCGGCCGAGCATCGCACCGTTGACGTGGGCAAGATGCGCCTTGGCCTCGTCGATCCCAGAGATGCCGCCATTGATGATGACGGGCACAGCAGGCATCGTGCGCTTGAGCCGATAGACGCGATCATAATCGAGCGGCGGGATGTCGCGGTTCTCCTTTGGCGACAGGCCAGTGAGCCAGGCTTTGCGGGCATGCACGATCAGCGCATCGCAGCCGGACGCCACCACCGCACGCGCGATCGTATCGAGCGCCACTTCAGGGTCCTGGTCGTCGATCCCGATACGGCACTTCACCGTGACGGGAACGGCGACCGCGCGCTTCATGGCCTGAACGCACCGGGCCACTAGTTCCGGCTCCGCCATGAGGCAGGCGCCGAACCGGCCGTCCTTGACGCGATCGGACGGGCAGCCGACATTGAGATTGATCTCGTCATAACCAAATCCTTCGCCGATCCGCGCGGCCAGCGCGAGGTCGTGCGGATCCGACCCGCCAAGCTGAAGCGCCACCGGATGCTCGCACGCGTCGTACCCAAGCAGCCGCTCCCGGTTGCCATGGATAATGGCGCCGGTGGTCAGCATCTCCGTATAAAGCAGCGCCCGCCGCGTCAGATGACGGTGGAACACCCGGCAATGCCGGTCAGTCCAATCCATCATGGGTGCCACGGAAAAGCGATAGTCTTGCGAATTCAAATGCTATTCTTTCATCGAACCGACAGCATGGAGGTGCCCTCGCACCCGAACCAGCATTTTGTGTGGCGTGGCGCGTATCCTTCGCCTGAATGGGCGTCTGATGCAACCGCAACAGTAACGTGGGGCCGACAAGAGAAGGCAACAATGATCCCGCATGGCATAGTCCGAGGCAGCCTCGTCCAATCTGAACACGGCTGGTCCAACACCTCAATTGTCGGTGAATAGCCGGCCCAAATTGGACAAGGGTGCCATCCAGGGCCGTATCGGAGTGATTATGATTGAGAATGCTCATTCGACAGGTCGACCGCTCGATCCCCGTTCCGCATGGTCCGGGCTGTCCCAGGCAGAACGCGACGCCGCCTACGACAACAACGCCGCCGTCAAGAACAGCACGGCCCTGATCGCCGAACGGAACGAAACCTCCAGCCGGCTGCGAAGCACGCTGAAATCCCATCTCGATCTGGCTTACGGTCAGCGGGCGAACAACAAGATCGATCTCTACCCGGCCGCCGGGCCTGAGGCGCCCTGCCTGGTGTTCCTGCATGGCGGCTATTGGCAGCGCAATTCGCGCGAATTGTTCGCCATGCTCGTCGAAGGCATCGCCGCCCATGGCTGGTCGGTCGCCATTCCCGGCTATTCGCTGGCGCCCGAGGTGTCCCTCACCGACATCGTCGCCGAGATCCCGCGGACGCTCGACTGGATCGCGGCGCACGGTGCCTCCTACGGCATTGCCGGACCGGTCGTGCTGTCGGGCTGGTCGGCAGGCGCGCAGCTCGTTGCGATGGCGCTGGATCATCCGCGCGTCCATGCAGGGCTGGCGCTATCGGGCGTCTACGATCTCGCGCCGATCCGCGACACCTGGCTCAACGACGCACTGAAGCTGACGGACGAGGAAATCGCCAGGCTCTCGCCGCTTCGCCTGCCCGTAACAAACAAGCGGCTCGATATCGCCTATGGCAGCAGCGAGCTACCGGCACTGGTGCTGGATTCGATCAACTTCCATGAGAAGCGCGCGGCCGCGAAAGCGCCGGGACAACTCATCCAGGTCGCAGGCGCCGATCACTTCACTATTCTGGAGGCGCTGCGGCGGCCTGACGGCATTCTGGTGGAGGCCGCGCAGGCGCTGCTGAACTAAAACTGCGAAAACAACCCCATGCACAGTAGAATGCCGTTGTTTTCTCAGGACTAATTTGCACCACCCATGGATTTGACACGTCGGGCAAAACACCGGCACAATGCCATCATCGCTCTGACTGTCGCATCCCCGTATCAACCCAGACCTGCTCACCCGTGATCCGCACCGGGTAGAGCCGCAATGGCGGGCTCGGCCAGCCCGCAGTGATGGCCCCATCACGCAAATCGAATGACGCGGCATGGCGCGGGCAGAACAGCCGCCCCGCCTCCACGCGCCCCCGACCAAGGTCTGCCTGTTCGTGCGGGCACACGCGGTCGCACGCGACGACATCGCCCTCGTTCCAGATCACAAGCATGTCCCGCCCGGCGACGCGGACGATGGTCACGGCCTTGAGCCGGTCGAGATCACACACCGCAATGCACCCCCGCTGATCCGGAGAGACAGCCGGATCATCCACCGAGATAGGCCTTCCGCACATGCTCGTTCGCGATCAGCTCGGAACCTGCGCCTGACAGCACGATGCGGCCATTCTCGAGCAGATAGGCGTGGTCGCACATCTCGAGCGCGGCGAACGCATTCTGCTCGACCAGCAGCACCGTGGTGCCGGCATCACGGATACCGCGGATGATTGCGAAGGTGCGCTCGACGATGTTCGGCGCGAGCCCGAGCGAGGGCTCGTCGAACATGATCAGCCGCGGCCGTGACATCAGCGCGCGCCCGATCGCCAGCATCTGCTGCTCGCCGCCCGACAGCGTGCCCGCCGCCTGCCGGCGCCGCTCGGCGAGCCGCGGAAATTCCGCGTAGATGCGGTCGCGGTCGGCCGCGATCTCGCCCGAACCACGACGGAGGTAAGCCCCCATGTCGAGATTTTCCTCGACACTCATGTGCGGAAATACGCGCCGGCCTTCCGGACAATGTGCGATCCCGCTGGCAAGAACGCGCGGCGGTCTCGCCCCGGTGATGTCGATGCCCTCGAACCGCATTTGCCCTGCGCGCGGCGGCACGAGGCCGGAAATCGCGCGCAGCGTCGTGCTCTTGCCGGCACCGTTGGCGCCGATCAGGGCGACGAGCTGGCCAGCCCTCACGTCGAGCGAGATGCCGCGCAGCGCAGTGACGCCGCCATAGCCGCACACCACGTCGCGGATCTCAAGCACGCCCCGCTCCATGTCCGAGATAGGCCTCGATCACGGCCGGATCGTTGCGAATCATATCCGGGGTTCCCTCGGCGATGATACGGCCATAGTTCAGCACCACGATGCGGTCCGAGACTGTCATCACCATCGGCATGTCGTGCTCGACCAGCAGGATGGTGATGCCACGGTCGCGGACGCTGCGGATCAGCTCGACGAAACGGTGGGTTTCCGAGGCGTTCATGCCCGAGACGGGCTCGTCGAGCAGCAGCATCGAGGGCTCCGCCGCCAACGCCAGCGCGACACCGACAAGGCGCTGCTCACCGTAGGACAGCGAGCCAGCCGCATCATGGGCGCGGCGTTCGAGGCCGACCCATTCGATCAACTCGCTCGCGCGCTGCCGCAGCCTGCGTTCCGAGGCGCGCGCGCCCGGCAGCCCGAGGATGGCATCGAGCAGCCGGACCCGGCCCTGACGATGCAGACCGATCAGGAGATTGTCGTAGACGGTGTCGTTGGGAAACACGCTGGTGCGCTGAAAGGTGCGTATCAGGCCGAGATCGGCGATCTCGTGCGGCTTCAACCCGGTCAGCGTCGCCCCCTGATAGGTAACCTGGCCTGCGCTCGGCCTCAGGAAACCAGTCATGACGTTGAAGGCGGTGGTCTTGCCGGCGCCATTCGGTCCAATCAGACTGACGATCTCGCCCTCACCGACCGTAAAACTCATGTCGGAGATCGCGACCAGCCCGCCGAAGCGGACGGCGACCTGCTCGATGGTCAAGGCAATGCTGCGCGCGGTCATCACGCCGGCTCCTTGGCACCGGTTTCGGTGAGCGCGACTGATGCCAGCGCCGGCGCGCCGCTGCGCCGTCGGATGAAGCGCTGTGCGAGCGAGGGCACGATGCCACGGGGCAACACGAACAGGATGGCGATCAGCACGCCGCCATAGGCGATCCACTGCGCCTCCGGCGCCATCACCGGCCGCAGTGCGACCGGCAGCAACCCGAAGATCAGACCACCGACGACGGGCCCGGCCAGCGAGCCCTTGCCGCCGCTGATGACCATGATCACCATGGTGACGGTGTTGATGAAGGCGAATACTTCAGGATCGATGATCCGGATGTAGTGCGCATAGAGGCTGCCGGCCGCGCCCGCGATTGCGGCCGAGATCACGGCTGCCAGGGTCAGCGTCCTGGTGACGTCGATGCCGACAGAGACCGCCAGCGTCTCGTTCTCCATCAGCCCCCGCATCGCACGGCCGAAATGGGAATGAACGAGGCGGGCGATCAGGAGATAGGCGACGAGGGCCACGACCAGCACAAGATAGTAGTTCTGCATCTTGGTGCGCAGCGTCAGCTCACCAATCCCGGGCAAGGACAGCGCGATGGATGGAATGTTGGTCAGCGCCAGCGGTCCCTGCGTCAGCTCGACCCAGTTCAGCGCGACCAGCCGGACGACCTCGGCAAAGGAGATGGTCACGATGACGAAATAGGCGCCGCGGACGCGGAAGGAGAGCAACCCGACGAAATAGCCGCACATTCCGGCGACCAGGATGGCCAGCAAGGAGCCTGCAATCGGCGGCCAGGGTGCGTGAACCAGGCGGACGTCTCCGGGCAGACCGACGTCGAAGCCGAGCGACGTCAGCGCGCTGACATAGGCACCGATGCCGAAGAAAGCGATGTGGCCGAGGCTGAGCTGGCCGGTGAAGCCTAGCAGCAGATTGAGGCTCATCGCGCCGATGACGAAGATTCCGGTCGTGATCAGCGCGTTCAGGAGATAGGGATCGCGCAGCCAGAGCGGCACCGAGGCCAGGGCCGCGACGGCGAGAATGGTGACGGCGGCTCTCATCCAACCCGCTCCGCGCGCGCAAACAGGCCGGTCGGCCGGAAGATCAGGACCGCGATGATGATCACGAAACCCATGGCGTCGCGGTAACCCGACGAGACGTAGCCTGCCCCCAATTCCTCGGCCAGCGCCAGGATGAAGCCACCGATCACCGCGCCCGTGATATTGCCGAGGCCGCCAAGGATGACGATGGCGAAGGCCTTGACGGCGGCCAAATCGCCCATTTGCGGGAAGATCACGTAGACAGGCCCGAGCAGAGCGCCGGCGGCGGCGGCAAGGCTGGAGCCGATCGCGAAGGTCGAGGTGTAGATCATGTCCACGTTGACACCCATCAGCGAGGCCGTGTCGTGGTCCTGGAACGTCGCCCGCATTGCACGTCCCAGGCTGGTCTTGTTGATCAGGAGGTACGTCACCAGGATCAACATTGCCGCCGCGGCGAGCACAAACAGGCGAAGCCAGGATACTGACACCGGTCCGAGCACCAGCGGCGCTTCGGGAAACGGCGTGGCCACCGATTTGGCGACACCGCCCCAGATCCACAGCGTGCCGGACTGCATCGCGATCCAGGCGCCGATCATGACCAGCATCGTGGTGTCGATGTCGGAGCCGCGCAGCGGTCGCAGCAATGTCAGCTCGATGGTTGCCCCGAGCAGCCACCCGGCAAGCACCGCGACCGGCAATGCCAGGAAGAAATTCAGCCCGAGCTGCTGCACCACGATGAACATGATGTAGGCGCCGAACGTGTAGAGCACGCCGTGCGTGAAGTTCACGACGTTCATGATGCCGAAAATCAAGGTTAGTCCGATGCCCAGCAGCGCATAGGTGCCGCCGAGCACGAGCATGTTGACCAGATGCTGAAGGAATTCGCTCAAAGCCGTTCCCGAATAAATCGCACATGACGGGGGCAGTGATGTACCGCCCTCGCCGTCGACGAAGCGCGTTATTGTTTGAGCATGATCTTGCCGGAAAATGGCTTCACACTTTTCCGGATCATGCTCTAGAGCGTCTTCAGCTCGACCTTGCCGTCGTTGATCTCGATGAGATAGACGTTCGGCTGGCTCTGCCCGCTCTCCTTGCCCTCCGGACCAGACTTGCGGAACACGATGTCGCCGTTCAGCCCCTTGATATTGATGTCCCAGAGCGCCGCCTTGATCGCAGCCGGCTCGGCCTTGCCGGCCTTCTCGACCGCCGCCGCCGCAGTGCGGATGCCGTCATAGCCGCGAAAACTCTCGGTGCAGCCGGCGAACTCGAAACCGCGCTTCTTCCATTCCGTGATGAAATAGTTGGTGGCTTCCGGATTCGGCGTCTTGTCCGGGAACCACGGCAGGAAGGTGGTCAGATGCATGGTGCCATTGGCGGCGGCACCGGCCTGGGCGATGATCTGGTCCGGGTTCTGCGAGCCGCCGGTGGTGATGATGCGCTTCTTCAGGCCGAGCGCGGCCGCTTGCTTGAAGATCAGGGTCAGCTGATCGACCGCCGTCGTGACGATCACCGTCTCGGAATCCGAGCTCTTGATCTTGGAGAGCTGCGCGCTCATGTCCTGCGCGCCCTGGTCCATGGTCTCGACGAGGCCGATGCTGATGCCCTTGTCCTTCATCATCTTGCTGAAATCCTCGGCAGTGCCCCGGCCCCAGTCGTTGTTGATGATGAGGAAATCGACCTTCTTGAGCGCGAGCTTGTCGACGATGCCCTTGAACGCGGCGGCCTCAACCGCCGAGGGCGGCGAGATCCGGAAGACGAAGGGATTGCCCGTCGTCGTGATCTTGCCGGAGGACGAGGTTTCCACCACCATCGGGGTCTCGTATTCCATCAGCTTGGGCATCACCGCGAGCGTCAGGCTCGAGCCCCAGGCGCCCATCAGCACCGGCACCTTGTCGCTGGTGATGAGTTTTTCGGCGACGGCGGCAGCTTCCGTCGGGTTGCTCTTGTTGTCCTCGATGACGAGCTCGATCTTCTTGCCCAGGATGCCGCCCTTGGCGTTGATCTCGTCGGCGGCGATCTTCGCGCCGTTGACGACGTAGGTCCCGGAGGCCGCGAACGCGCCGGTAAGCGGCTCATTGACGCCGATCTTGATGGTCTGCGCCCCTGCCGTGCCGCCGAACAAGGCCGTCGCAAGCGCGAAGACCGGAACCAGTCCGAGTGCTCGTGTCATGTTGTCTCTCCAAATCGCACGATGTTGATGTCCAGGGTCGTCCAAGACTTCGTCACTCCACAGCGCCGGCACGCCGATCATTCCGCGCCACCTTTTCCAGTGAAGGCGCGGCCAAACATGCGCGCCAGCCCGGCGCGCGAAACGTCCGAGACAATCGACCAGCCACTGAGCTCTGCCGCGGCCACCTGCCCCGACGGCGCGCCGGCCATGTGGCGGTCGAGATTGCCCGCGAACTCCGCAACGAGCCGCTTGGCGAGATCCCGCACCAAGCCGGATCGGCCGACCTGCGCCAGCATTCCCGTGAGCGTGTACCCGATCGAGAGCTCGACCGCGGTCGCCGCGCCGCCTTCGAGCGGAAGCAGGCGATAGCGGATCTCTCCTTGCGTCGCCGAACGGCTGCGCTGGTCGGTGCCTACGCCGACGATGCGTCCCGATAGTGTTGCGGGATCGCGTTCGACGCGCGCGACGCCCTCGAAGGACGCCGCGATCGGCCCGAGCTTGACGCTGATCATGCCCTCCACGCGCTCCGGCGTTGGCGGCGCCGTGAGCGAGACGCCAGGCAGGCAGGATGCAATATCGGCGATGTCATCGAACATCGCGAGCACCTTTGTGGGTGCGTGCGGCAGCGTGAAGCTCTGATCGAGAACGGTCGCCGGAACGAAATCGGAAATTCTGACCGGTGCGGCGCCGTCTGATGCCGGCACTGAGACCCGCGGCGCAGGCTCCGGCTCGTCGCCGCCGAACATGGCTCGTCCCGATCCGGCAGGGCCGAGACTGGTCCGGCCGCCATCGGCAAGCGGCGCGATGTTGCGTGCACGCCTCGCCTCGATGACGGACTGGACGGCCCGCACAATCCCGACGTAGCCGGTACAGCGGCAGAGATTGCCGCTGAGACCGACACGGATGCGCCGCTCATCGGCATCGGGCAGACGCAGCACCAGGTCGCGCGCCGAGACCAGCATCCCAGGGGTGCAATAGCCGCACTGGAGGGCATGCTCGCGGGTGAAGGCTGCGCGCAACTCGGTCGTGACCTCGTCCTCATCGAGCCCTTCGATGGTGGTGATGTCGGCGCCCGCGCAGGTCACCGCATAGGTGATACAGGAGCGCGCCGGCACGCCGTCGAGCAACACGGTACAGGCGCCGCAGACGCCGTGCTCACAACCGAGATGGGTGCCGGTCAAGTCCAGCTTATCGCGGACGAAATCGGCCAAGCTGGTCCGCGGCTCAGCCGAGACTTCGACCGCACGGCGATTGACCTGAAGCGCGACCGTCGTCATGCCGTCGCCTCCAGGACGGCGCGCTTCAACACTCTGACATGGATGTGACGCTGCGCGGCGTCGTCGATGCCGGCTTTGGTCAGAAGGTCATCCGCGACGCGAGCGTCGAAGCGCTGCTTGTAGTCGGCCACGATCCGTCCGCCGAACAGCTCGGCGGCATCGGTGACGACGATCGGCGTCGTATCAATCGCACCGATCACGACGCGCGCCGAGGCAGCAACTGGATCGATCAGTACCGCGCCGATGGCGTGGGCGAACTCGCCGGTCTTGCGGCAGCTCTTAGCATAGCCCCAATGGGCCGAAGCCGCGCGTGACGGGACGTGAATCGCCTCGACGATTTCCCCCGCATGCAGCGCCGATTCCAGGGCGCCGACGACGAAGGCCTCGATCGCCATCGTGCGAGCGCCGGCAAGGCTGCGCAGCGTCACACGCGCACCCAGGGCCGCGAGCGACGAGATCCAGTCGGCGGCGGGATCGGCATGACTGAGCGAGCCGCCGATCGTGCCGCGGTTGCGTACCGCGCGGTATGCGATGTTGGCGGCGACGCCGCGCATGGCGCCGCGGGTCACGTCGGCCGTGCGCCCGTCCTCGATGTCGGCATGGGTGATCAAGGCGCCGAGCACGAGTTCGCCGCGAGAAACCTCGGCCCGCTTGAGCTCAGCCAGGCCGGAAATGTCCACGATCAGCTCCGGCTGCACCAGCCGCAGATTGAGCATCGGTCCGAGCGACTGGCCGCCGGCGATGATCTTTGCCGAACCGCGGCTTGCGGCCAGCATCGACAGCGCGGCGTCGAGATCGCGCGGACGCTCATAACTGAAGGGTGCCGGTTTCATGCCGCGCTCCTTTCGGCCGCGCGTGCAGCCAGCACGGCTTCGACAAGGCGATGCGGCGTGATCGGCGACTGCATCAGCTCGACGCCGAGCGGACGCAGCGCGTCGTTGACCGCGTTGGCGATGGCGGCCGGCGGCGCAATCGCGCCGCCCTCGCCGATGCCCTTCACGCCGAACTGCGTGTAAGGCGACGGCGTCTCCATGTGGTCCAGGCGCGCCGCCGGAACCTCGGTCGGGCCCGGCAGCAGATAGTCGGCGAGCGTCGTCGCCAGCGGCTGGCCGGAGGCATCAAATGGCATCTCCTCGTAGAGCGCGGTGCCGATGCCCTGCGCCAGACCGCCATAGATCTGGCCGTCAACGACGAGCGGATTGACCAGCACGCCGCCGTCTTCGACGATCACATAATCCAGAATTTCGACTACGCCGAGATCAGGATCGACTGCGACGACGGCCGCATGCGCGGCATAGCTGAAGGTGCCGCTGTCGCGCACCGGCTTGTAGCCTTGCGTCACCTCCAGCCCGCCGGCATCGACGTCGGCCGGCAAGTCTTGCGGACGGCGATACCAGGCGTGGGCGATCGCCCTCAGGCTGACACTGCCGTTGACGCCACGTACCTCGCCGTTCTGCAACACCACCGAGGCGGGGTCATGCTGCAACAGCTTGGCGCCGATGCGCCTTGCGCGTTCGCCGAGCTCGCGGCAAGCCGTCGCCACCGCGCCGCCGGCCATCACCATAGAGCGTGAGCCCCAGGTTCCGGTCGAATAGGGCGTCATCGCGGTGTCGCCGAGGACGATGCGGATCTTTGCAACGTCGACGCCGAGGATCTCGTGCGCGACCTGGGCAAGCGTCGTTTCCATGCCCTGCCCATGCGAATGCACACCGACGCGCAATTCGAGGCCGCCGTCCGGCGTCAAGCGTGCCGAGGCCTGCTCGTGACCTGGCACCATGGGGATGCCCCAGCCGGAATAGACCGACGTGCCGTGCGCCGCCTGCTCGCAATAGATGGAGACGCCGACGCCGATGCGGCGTCCGTCAACCTCGCCCAGCCTCTGTTTGGCACGAATGGAGTCGATGTCGATGGCGGCGAGCGCGCGCCGCATCGCTTCGGGGTAATCGCCGCTGTCAAAGTGCTTCCTGGTGATGTTGTCGAACGGCATCTGTTCCGGCAGCACCAGGTTGCGCAGCCGCACCTCGCCTGGCTCGAGCCCGGCTTCGGCCGCCACGAGATCAAGCATCAGCTCCAGCGCGAAGCAGACGCCGGTGCGCGCGACGCCGCGATACGGCAGGATCGGGCATTTGTTGGTAGCAACCGAGAAGGTGCGGCAGCGATAGGCCGGCATCTTGTAAGGGCCGGGCAAAATGCTCGCGACCTGCGCGGCCTCGAGACAGGCCGAGAACGGATAGGACGAGTAGGCCCCGGAATCCACGGTCGCCTCGCAATCGATGCCGCGCAGCGTGCCGTCACGGTCCGCATAGACCGTGATCCTGTAATGATGCTCGCGGCAATTGGAGCTGGCGACGAGATGCTCGCGGCGATCTTCCAGCCAGCGCACGGGATGGCCGTTACGCATGGTCAGCCAGGACAGGCAGACCTCTTCCGGCAGCAGAATGCCCTTGTGGCCAAAGCCGCCACCAACATCGGGCGAGATGACGCGGATCTGGCCCTCCTCCATGCCGAGGGATTCGGCAAGGCCGCTGCGGGTGATGTGTGGCATCTGTGCCGCGGAATGCAGCGTGAGCTGATCGAGCCGTCGGTCGAAGGTCGCAACCACGCCGCGGCCCTCCAGTGGCGACATGCATTGCCGCGCCGTCGAGATCTCGCGTGTCACCTTGATCGGCGCATCGAGCGCGGCGGAGATGTCGACCTCGTAATTAGTCTCGAGGAAGACGTTGTCGCCCCAATGCTCATGCACCAGCGCCGAGCCGGGCTCGCGCGCCTTCAGCATGTCGGTGACCGCGGACAGCTCCTCCAGATCGAGCGTCACGGAGGCCGCGATATCCTCGGCCTCGGCGCGCGTTGGCGCAAGGCACATCGCAACGAGCTCGCCGACCTGGCGCACCTTGCCGGTGGCGAGCACCGGTTGTTCGGATATCTTGAAGCCCGGCAGCCCCGATACCGCGCGGATCGGCTTGATCCCGACGAGATCGGCCGCCGTGAACACGCTGCCGCGATAACGCTCGGGCACGTGGATGCCGCAGATGCGCGCATGCGCCATCGGACTGCGCACGAAGGCGACGTCCTGAAGGCCCGCGAGCCTGATGTCGGCGACGTATTGGCCGCGGCCGCGCATCAGGCGGTCATCCTCCTTCCGCGGCAACCGTGCGCCAACGCCCTGCCCGGACTTGCAAGGAAACTCTCGCTCGTTGCGCACGCCGGCGTTCTCCCTCACCAACGGCCTTATGCCGCGACGGCCTGCGGCAGGATCGGTGCGACCGCGTCGAAGCGCGTGCCGGCGCGCAGGCAGAAGGCCGGCTGCAGCAGGCGGTCGGCGATGATCTCGTTCTTCTCGTTGTCCTTCAGGACGAACCGGCCGTTCTTCTCCGTGAGCACGGAGATGTCGGCACCCATGCCGACCTTGAGCGCGCCGATCTCCTCGCTGCGGCCAAGCATCTTTGCGGGATTGGAGGTGACCATCGGCACTACCTGCTCCAGCGACAGACCGAGCGCCATCATCGAGCTCATTGCCTGCACCAGACTGAACTTGGCCTGTCCTGCGAACGGATGGTTCTCCTCGTCCTCGTGCTGGTCGGGCGTTCCGGCCGGCGCGGGCACATGCGTGTTGTAGCCGTGAATATCGGCGCCGAGCGTGGTCGGAATGATGCCGGCGGCAATCGCCTTCTTGGCGAGCCGGTAAGAGAAGTGGCTACCGTGACCGACATCGACCTTCAGGCCGCGGTCGAGCGCGGCCTGAATCACCGGATGCACCTCACCCTCGCGGTTGACGAAGCCGCCGGGATGACGCGTGAACGGATGAGCGAGAACATCGCCTTCACGCAAGAGCGGGATCACGCGCGTAAGAATCGTGTCGGCATCCTCGCCATTGGCGCCGCTTTCGGGCAGGCCCCAGAGCTGGCCGAAATGCACGTAGACCGGAAGATCCGCGCGCCTGCCGATCTCCGCCGCCATCTCGATGACGCGAATGCCCCAGCGCGCGAAACCGCCGATCTCGGCATGCGCCTTAATGCCGCGTACAATGTCGAGATTGGCCGTCGCCGCCTTGACCGCGGCGTCAATGTCGACGCCATCGGGACTGTAGAGCTGCGGATAGAAGTGCCCTTCGAGGCCGCCGACGAGGTAGGCGGACAGAAAGGCATAAACTCGTGAGGCCGCGGGCTCCGCGATGAAGTGACGAAAACCGGGCAGCGTCATGCAGGACGGGCCGCCCTGGTCGACCAGCGTCGTCACGCCCGACTGCACGCCGACCATGTCGGGATTCATGCCGAAGCGGCCGGAGACATATTGATAGACATGGGCGTGGGTGTCGATCAGCCCGGGTAGCACCAGCTTGCCGCCGACGTCGACGACCTCCTTGGCGCTGGTCGGCAGAATGTCGGACGCGACGGCTGCAATCCTGCCGTTGCGGATAGCGAGGTCCTTGATGCCATCAACGCCGGAAGCCGGACAGATCACGCGACCGCCTCGCAGCAGAAGGTCGAAGCTGGCAGTAACGGACATGGGCGCTCTCCTCTCCTTGAACGAGCGACAGCATCGCCCAATTACGAAGCATGCTTCGCATTTTGGATGAAGCAAACTCCGTGCCATGATCCGGAGGTGGCGAGCGGGTTCGAATCGAGCTAAGCGCGGCAGGGATTTGGATTGGGAGAGCGTGCATTGCGGCAGGCGAAGACACGTCGCGGCGGGAGCAGGCACCGCCCTTGGCCCTTGTCGCAACGACCCGGATATCTGATCCGCCGGCTGCACCAGATTCACGTAGCACTGTTTCAGGAGGCCTGCGGCGCGTTCGAGGTCACGCCGCTGCAATACAGCCTTCTCACGGCATTGGCGGTGCGTGAAATCGCCGATCAGACCACTTTGGCGGCCGATATAGCCCTCGACCGCACCACCACGACCGGCGCATTGAAACGTCTCGCGGCACGAAACCTGATCGAGCGCGCGGTCAACAAGGACGATCGACGGGCGCGCCTGTGCCGATTGACGCCGGCCGGCGCAGCCTTACTGGTCAAGATCGAGGGCGCGGCGCGACGAGCGCATCGGGCAACGCTGGGGGATCTCAGCGATCGGGAACAGGCGCAGTTCATCGAAATGATGCAGCGCATCGTGGCCGGCCACCCCAGTCGCGACAGTGCCACTGCCTTATTCGATTAGACGCAGTTGCTGCGCTTTTGAGTTGGGCTGCTCAATTTATCATCGTACCCGCTGCTCAGCCATGCAACGTCCCTTGCCTCTCGCCCACTGGCTCGCGCAGAGGATCGCCACCTCGTAGTTCCGGCGGCCAACTTACACGTGAGGTCGAGGCGCGCTTGAGAATCCAACAGCAATCCGACGCAAGCGAGGCTCCATCCGGCATCGATGCAAGCCCTGCTCCGGCCGGCCACAACCGATGGCACGATTTATGCTGCGAGGATGCGAAGCGTGCTTCGTATTGGGGGATGTCATGACGGATTCCGAACTTCGCGCTGATCTTCACAGCATCGAGCCAATTCCCGATGCGGACCGGGACTCAACCGGGCCGCAGCAGATGTGGATCTGGGCCGGCGCCAACATCGCGCCGGTGAACTGGGCGCTCGGCGCGCTCGGCATCATCCTCAAGCTTGGCCTGATGGAGACGATCGCGGTCATCGTGCTCGGCAACATCGTCGGCTGCGCGATCTTCGCGACCTTCACGGTGATGGGGCACAAGACCGGCGTCAATCAGATGGTGCTGAGCCGGTCCGCGTTCGGGGTCCGCGCCGCCTATCTGCCGAGCATCCTGATGTTCCTGATGACGCTGGGCTGGATCGGGGTAAACACCTATTTCCCGGTGAAGGTGTCGATGGGCATCCTCGGGCAGTTCGGCATTCCCGACACTTGGGCGGTCGAGATCGTCGTCATCACGCTGGTCATGGCCGCGCAGGTCCTGATCGGAATCTACGGCTTCTACGCGATACGCACCTTCGAAAAGTACACGGTACCGCCGACCATCGCCATCATGGTGCTGATGAGCGTGTTGGCATGGACGCGCCCGGGTGTCGTCAACTGGAACTTGACGACCTCGCTGCCTCCGGGTGCACATCTGGCGATGCTGACGCTGCTGACGACCGCGATCGGGGTCGGCTGGGGCATTTCCTGGGTGACCTGGGCCTCCGACTATTCGCGCTTCGTGCCGCGCAGCACGTCGTCGAAGGCCGTGTTCTGGTACAGCTATGTCGGCATGTTCGTGCCGACGGTCTGGCTCGGCATCCTCGGCGCGACCATCGCCTCGACGACGCTGGACACCGATCCTGCAAAAATGGTCAGCGCGGTGTTCGGCGGGCCCGTCAGCATCCTCGTCCTGCTGATGGTGCTGCACGGCCCGATCGCCACCAATATCCTCAACGTCTATTCGGCGACATTGGCAGCGCTGAGCGCGGGGCTGAAGTTCTCGCGCTTCTGGCTTACCGTCATCGTCGGCATCGCCGGCTATCTGGTTACGCTGTATTTCATCTTCGCGCCGTCTTTCGCAAAAGCGTTCGACAACTGGATGATCAGCCTGCTCTTATGGATGAGCCCGTGGGCCGGGGTGGTGCTGGCCGACTTCTTCATCAAGCGGAAGGGCAAGATCGACATCGCCGAGCTCTATCGCTCGCCGGAGACCAGCGCCTATGGCGACATCAACTGGGCCGGCATGATCGCCTTCCTTGCGGGCCTCGTTGCCGGATGGCTGGTTGAAGACGGCCTCGTCGGCGCGCTGCAGGGGCCAATCTCGATCAACCTGCTCGGCGGTGCCGACCTGAGCTGGCTATTCGGCATCGGGGTCTCGGGCTTCGTCTATCTCGGGCTCGGCAAGCTCTCGACCTCACCCTCCTCCATCGTTGCGAGCGGCGCAGGCAGATAGCAGCGGCAGTGACGGTCGATTCATGGACTACGTTCTGCGATCCATTCCCGGAAACATCCAGTGGGGGCTCTGGGACGGACGACCGCGCGCGTAACCCTGGGGAGAGGAGCTGCCGCTATCCACGGCAATTTCGGCGTCGCCTCGCCGCCGGGCTGAGGCCGGATGTCCTCGAAGGAGCCGCGGGCATTCGGCGGCAACATGGACAACAAGGAGCTCGGCGCTGGCAGCACGCTTTACTTTCCCGTCTTCGTGCTGGGCGCGCTGTTCTCCGCCAGCGACGGCCATGCGCTCCAGGGCGATTGCGAGGTCTGCCTGACGGCGATCAAGGCCGCGCTCACCGGCACCGTCGAATTCCACGTCCGGCGCGATCTTCGCCTCGCCTCCCCGCGCGCGGAAACCGCAGTCGACTGGATCGCGATGGGGTTCAATGAAGACCTCGAGGATGCGGCCAAGGCGGCGCTGCGCGACATGATCGCGCTGATCCGCGAGAGGAGCGGCCTCAGCGCGCAGGACGCCTATACGCTGTGTTCGATCGCCGCCGATCTCAGAGTTACGCAGATGGTCGACGGCAACAAGGGCGGCCACTGCGTCCTGGCAAAATCCCGCATGCCCTGACCGCGTCCTTCGCTCGACCAGGCGCCGCGAGAGCGCGCCTGGTCAGATCAGGCTCGACTTGCCGCGGCTCAGCACCTCACCCGAGCCTTTGTCGCCGACGATCTCGCCCTGGTCGTACACGATCCGGCCGCGGGCAATGGTGGTGACGGGCCAACCGGTGACATCAAAGCCTTCCCAGGGCGTATAGTCCGAGCCGTGGTGAAGATCGGCCTGCTGAATCTTCTTCTTGAGCTTGGGGTCCCACAGCACGATATCGGCATCGAAGCCGACGCCGATCGAGCCTTTGCGCGGATAGAGGCCGTAGATGCGGGCGTGGTTGGTTGCGGTCAGCTCGACGAATTTTTGCAAGGTGATGCGGCCCTTCGAAACACCTTCCGAGAACAGGATCGGCAGCCGGGTCTCGACGCCGGGAATGCCGTTCGGGACCCAGCGGAACGAGGTACGAGCGTTCGGCGTCAGCTTGCCCTTGGGATCGTCGTAGCGGAACGGGCAATGATCGGACGAGAAGGTCTGGAACACGCCTGATGTGATGCCCTCCCAGATCGCCTGCTGGCTTTCGACATCGCGTGGCGGCGGCGAGCAGACATATTTCGCGCCCGTAATGTCCATGTTGAGGCCCTTCATGTCATCAGCCGTCAGCGTGATGTATTGCGGGCAGGTCTCCGCATGCACCGGCAATCCGCGCTGCTGTGCCCAGCGCACCTGCTCCATCGCCTCGCGGCCGGAGACGTGCACGATCATGATGGGAACGCCGATCACCTCGGCATGGCTGATGGCGCGATGCGTCGCCTCGCGCTCGACGGCCTGAGGCCGCGAGGCGCCGTGATAGTAAGGGGCAATGTGGCCCTCGCGCTCGAGCTTATTGGTGAGGAAACGGATGGCGTCATAGCCCTCGCAATGGACCATCACTAGCGCCTGCTCGCGGCGGGCGACCTCGAAGACCTCGAGCAGCTGCTTGTCGCTGAGTACGAGGTCGTCATAGGTCATGAACACCTTGAAGGAGGTGTAGCCGTCCTTGACCAGGGCCGGCAGCTCCTGCCCGAGCACCACCGCGGTCGGATCGGAGATGATGAGATGGAACGCGGTGTCGATATAGCATTCGCCTTCGGCGAGCTTGCGGTAGTTCTCGACGCAGGTGCGCAGCGAGGTGCCCTTCTCCTGTAGCGCGAAGGGCAGCACCATGGTGTTGCCGCCGGCAGCCGCCGCGCGCGTCGCTGAGGCGAAGTCGTCGGCCATCACCACGTCCGGGCCAGAGGCTTGCGAGATGTGGACGTGGCTGTCGATGCCGCCCGGCAGTGCCAACAGGCCCGTCGCGTCGATCTCGCGCGCGGCACCCTCGATGCGATCGGCAATGCTGACGATGCGGCCGTCGCGAATGCCGATATCGGCGCGAAACTCGTCGCTGGCGGTCACGATGGTGCCGCCGCGAATGGCGAGATCGAACTGCATCACTTGCGCCTCCGTCACTTGATGACCGCTGATGTCTGGAATATGCGGCCCCACCCCGCAAGGGCCCTGATGTCGCCGCCGGCGAGGCCGAGAGTCCGCCACAACGTGACCGCGACCGAGTCGAGAACAGCGACATCCAATTCCCGTTCGAGCGAGGCCGCAAGCGCCGCACCATCGAGATTGGTGCAGAGGATGACGATCGCATCTGCCCCCTCCGCCGCCACGGCGCGAATCATGTCCGCAATGGTCGCCGGCGCGACCTCGCCAAAGGAGAAATTGTCGCGCAGGCCGAGGTGCCGCTCGGCGTGCGGGATGATCCCCTCCTCGGCCCAGACGTCGGCGATGCGCCGCTGCACATCGTCCGTATATGGCGAGACCAGGCCGACGCGCTTGGCGCCGAGCGCGCGGGCGGCATCGATGCAGGCGAGCGTCGACGTCGTCGCCGGCTTGCCTGTGCGAGCCGTAATCGCCTCGCACAGGCTCCGGTCGCGGCCGACGCCGAGCCAGCTTGCGGAAGTGCCATTCCAGGCAATCGCGTCGACCTTGGCATCGGCCAGCAGGTCCGCGGCCGGCAGCATCACCGAGGCATCGAACTGGCTCAGCGCAGCGGCGTCGAGCGCAATCTCGGTGACGCGAAAGCGCGAGAAATGTGCGGTGACATCAGCCACGCCATGCAGCATGGCGCTGGTGACGGGCTCGAGCACCGAGTTGGAGGACGGCGTGATCATGCCGAGACGCTTGCGCATGGCGATACCTTACGACGCCTGCGCAAGCCGCGTCGACTCCTCCCGGATCAAAGCCAGGATGTGGCGCTTGGCGTCGTTGAATTCGGGGCTGGTGATGTCACGCGGTCGCGGCAGATCGAAATTGACGGCCTCGCGGATCCGGCCCGGCCGCCTGGTCATCACCACGATCTTGTTGCCGAGCACCAGGGCCTCGTCGACGCTGTGGGTGACGAACACGATGGTGCAGCGGCGCTTCTGCCAGATCGCGACCAGCTCCTCCTGCATTTCGAGCTTGGTCTGGGCATCCAGCGCAGCGAACGGCTCGTCCATCAGGATCACGCTCGGGTTCATCAGCAGCGCGCGGGCGATGCCGACCCGCTGGTTCATGCCGCCCGACATTTCGGAGGGATGATGATGCTCGAAGCCGCGCAGGCCGACGAGATCGATGAACTCCATGGCGTGGTCGTGGCGCTCGGTCTTGGCGACGCCCTTCAGCTTGAGGTGGAAGGCGACGTTGTCGATCGCCGTCAGCCACGGCATCAGCGTCGGCTGCTGGAACACGACACCGCGGTCCGAGCCCGGGCGCTCCACCTGCTTGCCGTCGACCAGCGTGCGGCCGGAGGTCGCCTGCTCGAATCCGGCGATGATGTTGAGGAGGGTCGACTTGCCGCAGCCGGAAGGGCCGAGCAAGCAGACGAAGTCGTTGGCCTCGATGTCGAGATTGATGTTGTCCAGCGTCAGCAGGTCGCGACCGCGCCGCTTGTCCGAGAACACCTTGACGATGTTGCGAAGCTCGATTGCCGCCATCAGCGCGCCCTGCCCTGCACGGTGGTCGTCTGCTGCCAGCGCAGCGTGCGCGCCATGATCGCCTTGAGCCCGAGGTCGGAGAGATAGCCGAGCAGCCCGATCGAGATCATCGCAGCCAGCACGATGTCGTAGCGCAGGAAGTAGTAGGAATCCCAGAGCACGTAGCCGAGGCCGCTCTTGACCGCGACCATCTCGGCCGTGACCGTCAGCATCCAGGCCGAGCCGACCGCGATACGTAGCCCTGCGAAGATCGAGGGCAGCGCCGCCGGCAGCACGATGTCGGTCAGCATCTGCCGGCCATTGGCGCCCATCATCGCACCGGCGCGGACCAGATTGTGATCCACGGTCTTCACGCCATGGATGCTGTTCATCAGCACCGGGAAGAAGGCGCCGAGGAAGACCAGGAAGATCGCGGGCTTGTCGGCGATGCCGAACCAGATGATGGCCAGCGGGATCCAGGACACCGGCGGGATCGGGCGGAGCATCTGCAGCGTCGGCTCCAGCGTCTTCTCGAACAAGCGCGACCAGCCGATCGCGACGCCCGCGAGGATGCCGAGGAGGCTCGCCAGCGCAAAGCCGCCGAACACGCGAAGCGCGCTGGCAAGCGCGTCGCGCAGCCAGTGCCCGGAATAGGTCTGCGTGGTCTCGTCGAAGCCGAACACCCAATCGCCGAGCGCATGCAGCACCGCGCTGGGCGCCGGCAGCAGCGCGGGCGGAAGCATGCCGCTGCGGGCAAAGGCCTCCCAGCCCGCGATCAGCAGCGCAGGCACAACGAGGCGTTCGAGCCCCTGGAATGCCCGCGTCAGCCGAAACGCCGGCCTGACCGGCGAGACGTCAGTAACCGAGGTCATTCTTGGCTTTTCCGGTGGCCTGCTCCAGGAACGAATAGTCCATGTTCTTCTCCGCGTCCGCGGAAACGTCCTTCGAAATGTATTTGAGGTCACGCATCATCGCGGCAATCGCCAGCGTTTGCGAGCGATGGATCGCGGGATCGGGCGAGGCATTCTTCAGCGCCTCAGTCGCGACAGTCTTGTCGAGGCCGGTGAGCTTGTTGATGGCCTCGACCCATGGCGCCTTGTCGGCGATCAGCTTGTTGTCGAGCTCGACCACGGCGCCGACGACGCCCTGGACGCCGGCGCGCTGACTCGCGATCACATCCGAACGCGTGACGATCAGATTCGTGAGATTTCCCGCAGCCTGCTCATACGGCAGCACAAAATGCTTGCCGGCGCCGGCGAGCCGGATCTGTGAGGCGAACGGCTCGACCGAGCAGATCATGTCGACCTCGCCGCGCTGGAGCGCGGCGAGATGATCTGACGGATTGGGGATGTTGATGAACTGGATGTCCTTGTTGGGATCGACGCCCTGCTTGAGGAATGCGCCGCGCATGTGGATGTCCTGGGCATTACCGCGGGACGCCGCGATCTTGAGCGGCTGACCGTCGCCCTTCGCCTTCGCAACGGTCGTCTTGAACGTCGCCCAGTCCTCAGGGGGAAGGTTCAGTTTCACGGAGGAGAGGCATTCCGAGCCGCCATTGATCTGGCCTGAGACGGCGACGACGTCGAAACCTTTGTCGAGCGCTGTGATGTAATGGAGATAGGTCACCTGCGCGACGTCGATGCTCTTCGAGACCAGGGCGGTGAGCACGTCATTGCCGGAGTTGAAGCCGGTGGCCTCGACCTCGACGCCCTTCGCCATCCCCGGGATCAGCGACATCGGCAGGCAGTGCGCGCATTTGGCGTAGCCGAGCTTGATCTTCGCGGCTTGCGCGGAGGCGAGATCGCTTCCGCCAAGCATTGCCGCCATCACCACGAGGCCCAGTCGCAAACTCGTCCGCATCACCTGCTCCGTTTCGAATGCGCGGGATCTCGCGCGTCAGAAACGATCATCCGCCGCCCTTAGCCACAACGCAATCCAGTTTCTGCATGCTGCATACAATTTGCGCGCTATGCCATTGTTTTCAGCGAGATGCGTCGATATTTTGAGCAGGCCAAAGGGCCGGAAACGGCTAAGATCAACGTGAGAAGTGAGGCACGCGTGCAGCCAAAATCGGAAGCGCCAAAGGGACGAAAGTCGCCCAAACTCAAGCGGACGGGCCTGCACGAGCGTGCCGCGGCGCGGATGCGGGCGATGATCATTCGCGGCGAGCTGCCACCGGGTTCGCAAACCCAGGAGACGAAGCTGTCGAAGGAGCTCGGCGTGTCGCGCACCCCCTTGCGCGAGGCGATGAAGGTGCTGGCGGCTGAAGGCTTGATCGAGCTTCGTCCCAATCGCAGCCCGCGCATTGCCGATATCGCGGTGGACGGCATCTCGGAATTGTTCGAGGCCCTCGCCGGCATCGAGCGGCTCGCCGCCGAGCTCGCCGCGGAGCGCGCCACCGAGCGCGACCTCGCCCGCCTGCGCACGCTTCAGACCCGCATGGAGGGTCATCACCGCAACGGCAAGCTCGACGATTATTTCACCATCAACGGCGAGATTCACAACACCATCGTCCGCATGGCCCGCAACACACCGCTGCGCGAAGCCCACGAGACGCTGATCTCCCGCGCCGAGCGCGCGCGCTATCTCGCGCTCGGCGCGAACAGGCGCTGGAGCAATTCGGTCGACGAGCACGCGGACATCCTGGCCGCGCTGGAGGCACGCGACAGCGAAGCGGCCGGCCGCCTGCTCGGCGCCCACGTCGCGCGCACCGGCACGGCGCTGCTCGAAGTCCTCGCCGCCTCTCAGGCCAAACGGACGGCGGCATAATCATGAAGCTGCTGCTGCTCAACCCGAACACCAGCACCGAGGTCACTCAGTTGATGTTGGGAGTCGGGCAGCGCGCCGCTTCCTCCGGCACCGAGCTGATCCCCTGCACCGCGACCCGCGGGGTGCCCTATATCGCCACGCGTACCGAAGCGCAGATCGGCGGCGCCATTGCGCTGGAGATGCTGGCAGAGCAGCACATGAAGGTGGATGCCGCAATCATCGCGGCATTCGGCGATCCCGGCCTGTTCGCGGCGCGCGAGACCTTCGACATCCCCGTGATCGGCATGGCGGAAGCCGCCATGCTGACCGCCTGTATGGCCGGACGCCGCTTTGCCATCGTCACCTTCGCCCAGGCCCTGGGCCCTTGGTACGAGGAATGCGTCCGCGCCCACGGGCTGTGGCAGCGGTGCGCCGGCATCCGCATGCTCGATGCGCCGTTTCAGGCGATCTGCGAGGTCGGCACCGAGAAGGAAGACGTGCTGGTCGAGCTCGCCCAGCGCGCCATCATCGAGGACGAGGCCGATGTGCTGATCTTCGCCGGCGCCCCGCTCTCGGGCCTTGCCGAGCGCGTCGCCGAGCGGATTCCGGTCCCGGTGGTCGATCAGGTCATCGCCTCCGTGAAACAAGCCGAGGCGCTGCATGCGCTGCGCCTGCGCAAGGCAACGGCGGGAACCTATCGCCGCCCCGCCGCCAAGCCGACCATCGGCCTTGCCGACGCGCTCGCCGCCCGGCTCGAGCATCGCGACCGCTAGGGGAGCTTCGGCCGGCGATACGAAAACCCCAATTCGTTCTCGAGGATACGGCCGAAGGCAAACAAGCGGGATTCGCAGCCCGGCGGCGCGATGTTCAATCCTTCCTTGCCGAGCAGCGGAATCCAGGAAATCATCCTGATGATGTTCGAGGTCCAGAACGGCACGGTGCAGAGCAGGAACAGGCCTAATGGCTCAGCTCTCTGCACTTCATGGCGGCACGCGGCTCAGGAAGGCGGCAGGACTTATGAACCGATCGCAATGAAGAGAAGATTCTCCGGACTTTCGTTTTTGCGAATTATTCTAGTCTGAGCCCGCCTTTCGAAAAAGTTCCTCGCTCCTACACGATCAAGCATCCGCTGCCTGGCTCTTGTCGGGCGATATAGCCATGAATTGGAAGTGGAAATCAGGCGGGCAGAAGCGAAGCAGGCGACCCAATGTGTGGGATAGCTTCGACCAGCTCGCGCGTGTAATCCGTCTGCGGATTGGCAAACAGAGCGAGGCTCTCGCCCTGCTCGACGATGCCACCGGCGCGCAGCACGATGGTCCGGCTGCACATCATGCGTACCACGTTGAGGTCGTGACTGACGAACAGGAAGGCGAGATTGTCCTCGCGCCGAAGCCGGTCGAGCAGCTGCAGCACTACGGCCTGCACCGAGACATCGAGCGCCGCAGTGGGCTCGTCGAGCACCAGCAAACGCGGCCGACACGCAATGGCGCGGGCGATGCCGATGCGCGCCTTCTGGCCACCCGACAATTGATGCGGGAAGCGGGACAACAACTCACGCGGCAGGCCGACGCGGTCGGCGCACTCCTCGACCCGGGACCGCAGCGCGTCGCCGGGGCGCAGGCCGGTGAGCCTCAGCAGCGGATGAGCAATGCAGTCGAACGCGGTAAAGCGCGGATTGAGGCTCTCGTGCGGATCCTGAAAGACGATCTGGATTTCCTTGCGTAGCGGCGAGCGATGAAAATCACGCGCCGGCAGCTTTGCGATCGAATAGCCGTCGAACAGGATATCGCCTGCGCTCGGATCGATCAGCCGGCAGATCATGCGGGCGGTGGTGCTCTTGCCGGAGCCGGACTCCCCGACCAGGCCGACGCTCTCGCCCGCCGCCACGGTCATCGAGAAATCCGCTACCGCAGCGGCGCCATCGTCAAAACGCTTGACGACGTGCTGGACGTCGAGCAGCGGCGGCGTGCCCGGCGCGGGCGTCGGCCGGTCCTTCACCTCGACAACCGGCAGAGCTTCGTCGGCCGGCACGAGGTCGCCGACACGCGATGTCGCGGTCGGCGACGATGCCACCAGTCGCTTGGTATAGGCGTGCTGCGGCGCCCGAAACAATGTCTGCGGCGCGCCTTCTTCCACGAGCCGCCCCTGCTCCATCACCACCACGCGCCGACAATAATGTGCCGCAAGACCAAGGTCGTGGGTGATGAGGATTGTCGTCATGCCCCGTTCGGCGACGATGCGCGCCAGGAGGTCCATCACCACCTTTTGTGTCGTCACATCGAGGCCGGTGGTCGGCTCGTCGGCAATCAGAAGTGATGGGTTGCAGGAGATCGCGATCGCGATCATCACGCGCTGGCACATACCGCCGGAGAGCTCGTGCGGATAGGCATCCAGCCGCCGGTCGGGATCGCGGATCTGCACCGCGCGCAGCAACTTCAGCGCCTCGGCCCGCGCCTCCTGCTTCGAGAGCCGCCGATGCGAAAGGACGGCGTCGGCGATCTGGGCACCGACGGTGCGGATCGGATTGAGCGCGGCGCGCGGATTCTGGAAGATCATCGCCATGTTGGCGCCGTGCAGGTTGCGCAGCTCCGCCCCCGATGCGCGCGTAATGTCCTGGCCCCTGAACTTGACACGACCGGCGGTGATGCGACCCGCTTTGTCGAGCAGGCCCGTGACCGCGAAGCCGGTGACTGATTTGCCGGACCCGCTCTCGCCGACGAGGCCCAGCATTTCACCCGGCTGGAGCGACAGCGAGACTCCCCGCAGCGCCTCGACGAGCCCGCGCCGCGTCGAGAACGTCACGCCGAGATTGTCGATTTCGAGCAGTGGCGACATCATGTGCGCATGCGCGGATCGAGGATATCGCGCAACCCGTCGCCGAGCAGGTTGAAGCAGAGCACGGCCAGCATCAGGGCCAGCCCCGGAAACGACACCAACCACCACCTGCCCGTCGAGATGAAGCGCGCGCCCTCGGCGACCATGATGCCCCATTCCGGCGTCGGCGGCTTGACGCCCAGGCCGATGAAGGAGAGGCCCGCGGCATTCAGGATCGCCCAGCCGAGATTGAGCGACATCTGCACCGCCATCGCCGGCAGCACGTTGGGTAGCAGGAAGCGCAGCACGACGGAGACATGCCCATCGCCGCAGGCGCGCGCCGCCTCCACCCAACCGAGATTGCGGCGGATGTTGACCTCCGCGCGCGCGAAGCGGATGTAGAACGGCAGATTGATGATCGCGGTCGCGATGACGATATTCTCGACCCGGTTGCCGAGCGCTGCGACCATGGCCATGGCGAGCACGAAGAGCGGAAAGGCCATCAGCACGTCGACGAACCGGCCGACCGCGCGATCGAGCTTGCCGCCGACATAGCCGCAGAGCGAGCCGATCACCGTGCCGATCACGAAGGACACGCTGACGGCCGTCACGGCGATGGCGAGATCGAGCCGCGTGGCGACGATCAATCGGCTGAAGACATCGCGGCCGAGCTGGTCGGTGCCGGCCCAGTGGAGTGCGCTCGGCGGCTGCAGCGCACGCGGCACGTCCGAAGCGACGGGATCATAAGGCACCAGCATGGGGCCGAAGATTGCGACCAGCGCCAGCAATATCGCCGCCGCGGCGGCAATCGCGGTAACGAGGTTACCGCGCAGCACCCACACGGTGTGACGCAGCCCCGACCATGTTGCTGTCAGGCTCATACGACCGTCGCCCTGGGATCGGCGATGCCGTAGAGCACATCGACCAGGAGATTGACCGCGACGAAGATGCTGGCCATCAGCAGCACGAAGCCCTGCACCGGCGCATAGTCGGAGACCAGCAGCGCATCGAGCGCGTAGGACGCAACGCCCGGCCAGGAGAACACTTTCTCGACCAGCACGTTGGCACCGAGCATGGTCGAGAACACGATGCCGGCGATGGTGATCACGGGCAGGATTGCATTCCGCAGCGCATAGGTCACCACGATCTGCCAGCGCGACAGGCCGATCGAGCGCGCGGTACGCACGAAATCGCTTCCGAGCGACACCAGCATCGAGGCACGGGTGATGCGGGCGAGCGGCGCGATCACGAACAGCGCCATCGTGAAGGCAGGCAGCATCAACTGACGCGCCGCGGCCCACCACCCCTCGACGTCACCCGCGAGCAGGAAATCCACCATCAGGAAGCCGGTGCGCGCCGGCGGCACCGAGGCGAAGACGTCGATCCGTCCGGTCGGATCGGGGGCAAGACCCAGCAGATAGTAGAACACGTAGATCAGCAGCAGTCCGGAGACGAAGGTCGGCACGCAGACGCCGAGCGAGCAGAACAGCCGTACGCCGTGATCGATCAGCGAGTTCGGCCGCAGCGCGGCCAGCACGCCGAGCGGCACCGCCGCGATCAGCGCGATCACGAGCGCGGTTAGCGTCAGCTCGAGCGAGGCCGGCAGCCGCTGCCGCAGGTCCTTGGCAACCGGCTGCCCCGTCATCATGGAACGGCCAAGATTGCCGCGGCCGACATCGTAGAGATAGATGCCGAGTTGCTCCGGCAGCGACCTGTCGAGCCCGAGCTGCCTGCGGACGACTTCGATCTCCTCGTTGCCGGCACTGGGACCGGAGGCAAAGAACACGGCGGGATCGCCTGGCAGCACCCGCATCAAGAGGAAAGTGAAGACCAGCACGCCGAACAGCGCCGGCAGCGACGAGAGAAACCGCCGCCCGGTCCGGATCAAAGTCGCACCGATGGTGCCCATGCTCTTCGCCGCGCTCCCGGCTCCGCTGCTATTTGCGGCTCAGGTTACGATAATCCACCTGGCGGGTGAATTGATAGACATAGCCGTCGAGATTGGCGGCCATGACCGCGTCCTGCGCCGGTTGCCAGAGCGGGACCTGGAACATCTGCTCGAAATGGATGGCGTTGAGCTCCTTGCCCTCCGCCTCGTACTTCGCCTTGTCCGGCTCGAAGCGCGCTGCCTGCGCGATCTCCTCCAACTCGGCATTGTCAGTGGACGAATAGTTCCAGCGCTGATTGCCGGTGTAGAAGTTGCGGTAGAAATAATCGGTCGACGGCAGCCAGGCGACGATGCCCTCGGTGAAGAAGGGCAGCTTCTTCTCGTTGATCGAGGTCGACATCTGCGCATCCGGCAGCTTCTGGATGTCGACCTTGATGCCGATCTTCTCCAGCGATTCCTTGACCAGGGCGGCCATCGGTTCGGCAGTCGCGGCCTGACCGACGTTGAAGCTGAAGGTCGTGGCGAAACCTTCGGGCACGCCAGCCTCCTTCAGATAGGCCCGCGCCTTCTCCAGATCGAGCTTGACCGGTTGCGGGATCGGATAGCCGCCGCTCGGCGGCCTCCCGTCGGCCCAGCTGGCACCGAACAGCGGCGCGCCGCGGCCGAACAGCGCCGCCTTGAACATGTCATCATAGGGTAGCGCCGCGGCGACAGCCCGGCGGACGTTGACGTTGTCGAACGGCGGGATCTTGTTGTTCATCGAGATGAAGGTCACCGCATTGTATTGCGGCGTCGAAATCACCTTCAGCTTGCCTTTGGCCTCCAGCGCCTGGACGTCGCTGGCCTGCAGATCGATCACGAGGTCCGCGTCGCCGCGCTCGACCAGATTGGCGCGCGTCGCCGGCTCCGGTACCGACTGGATGATCAGCCGCTTGAAGAACGCCGGCTTGTCCGGCGAGCCGCGATTCCAGGCCTCGTTGCGCTTGGCGATCGCCTGCTCGCCCGGCTTGAAGGTTTCGACGATATAGGCGCCGCTGCCCGCCTCGTTCTCCTTCAGCCAGCTCAGCGCCCAAGGATCCTCAGGCGTCGCATGCGATTTGGCAAGCTTGGAATTGATGATGATGGGATAGACGGTCGCAAGGTTCGGCAGCGCCAGCTTGTCGGGCCGCGGCAATGTCACTTCAAGGGTCAGTGGATCGATCACCTTGAACTGGTCGGCGCTGGTCAACGATCCTGTCAGCAATTGCGCCTTGCCGAGTACCGGCGCGGTGACGCAGCGGTCGAGCGACCACTTCACGTCTTCTGCAGTAACCGGCGAGCCATCGTGGAACTTGGCGTCGGGACGAAGCTTGAAGGTGAGCTTCAGGCCATCGGGGCTGACGCTGAAGGACTCCGCGAGCTCGCCATTGATGGTATCGAGATCGAACACCCATTTGCCGTTGAGCTGTTTGCGGCCGAACGACACCAGCCGGTCATAGCTGCTCATGCTGAGCGCGAAGGCTTCGCGGGTCGAGCCGGGAATGTTGGGATCGAGCGTGTTGACCGTTGCCGCCGTCACGTAGCGCAAGGTCTCAGCGCGGCTCTGCGCACGGGCCGCGGGCGCAATCAATGTCGCCGAAAGAAGAACGGCGGACGCCGAAATCAGATGCCTGGAAATCACGGGGTACATCGCCTCTGTCCTTTGTTAGGCCGCGCACGCCCGAAATGGCAGCAAATCATGTGCCAGAAACCGGCAGTTCGGCATGCTTCTTCGTCGCAGTGGAATGCATACACGCTCGCCGGCATCACGCGCTCCCCTCCGCCGCCGCGGGGGTGCGCCGGATCATAGCTTGAGGGACATCATAGGCCTGGAATGCCGCCCAGTGCTTGTCGATATCGGCGCGGAACAGGTCGCGCGTGAGGCCGTGGACCAGCTTCGGCACCGCCGTCGTCATCGCATTGATCGAAGAGCCGGACGGACCAAAGCTCATGGTCGAGGCGATGGCGAACAGGTGAATGCCGGAGATCCACGGTGTTCGTCCAACCGCGCGCTCGCAGAAGGCATAGTCGTCCGACAAATAAGGAAAGGCGCCAAGGCGCGGGCTCTGTTCCTGCGCCGGCGGCGTGTAGCAGTCGGCCCAGCGCGCGATGTTATCGGCGCATCGCTTCAGCTCGGGGCGACCGGCAAAGTCCATCATGACGCCGGTGGCGCAGATGATGAAATCGACCGCGATCTCGCCACGTGGCGTGCGCAGCAGCACGCTGTCAACAGTCTCCCGCGCTCCCTCGACAGGTGCGCCCTCGTGCAGATGGAACGTCGCGTGCCGGGCGCAGCGATCATAGGTGGCTTGCGGAAATCCCTCGCGCAGCTCGAGCACCGCGCGCATGAAGCGCCAGCGCCAGGAATCGTCGAGCTCGGAGAAATGCCTGAGGAAGCCGCGGAAGGTCAGCCATCGATAGGGCTGCACCAGCTGGATCGCAGCGCGCCGGCACAGCAAATGCACGGCGCCCGCACCTGCCTCCAGTGCCATCGCTGCGTTATCGAAGGCCGAGGCGCCCGCGCCAATCACCGCGACGCGCTTGTCGCGTAGCGCGGTAAAATCTGTCGGCGCCGCGCAAGTAACGCATCGCGACGCCGGCAGATGGCGCAATGGTTCGGGAATGCTCCAATCGCCCATACCTTCCTGTCCCGTCGCGAGCACGATCTTGCGGGCGTAAAGCACCTCCTCGCTATGAGCAGTCCTCACTGTTACCCTCAGTAGGCCGTTAGCATCGGGTGCGATATCGGTCACCTCGCAGCCATTGTGCACCGGTAAACCGAGCACCTTCCGATACCACGACAGATAGGCCGCCCAATATTCGCGCGGGATCAGACCAAGATCGCGCCAGCTCTCCATTCCGAATTTGGCCTCGTGCCAGGCCTGATAGGTCAGGCTCGGCAGGTCGAGATCAGGGCCGGTGTAGTCCTTCGGACTGCGCAGGGTCGGCATCCGCGCATAGGTCAGCCATGGGCCTTCGCAACCCTCATCCGCCTTGTCGAGCACGAGGATGTTGGTGACCTGCGAGCGCTGCAGGCCGAAAGCCGTCGCAAGTCCGGATTGACCAGCCCCAACAATGAGCACGTCCAGAGCGCGGCTGCCATCGGGAGCCGTCATCGGCGTCAGCCAGGGCATGCCCGGATGCGCCGTCTTGGCAAGATCGGCGCGGACCTGAACTGCAAGTGCTGCAAGGCCATCACTCATGCCGCAAGCCACCCGCCATCGACTGGAAGCACCGTGCCGGTGACGAAGGAGGAATCGTCACTGGCGAGATAGAGCGCCGCCGCCGCCACCTCCTCGGCGCGGCCGAATCGCTTCATGGCATGACGCTGCCGCGAGGCCTCGCGCACCGACTCGGGATCGACATGGCGCGCAAAACTGCGGCGCAGCAGCGGCGTGTCGATCGCACCGGGCGCCAACGCGTTGACACGGATGCCATCGGTCGCGAAATCGATGGCCATGGTGCGGGTCAGGCTGACGATGGCGCCCTTGGCCGCAATATAGGCGCTGTTGCCCTTGCCGCCAGCGATTGCCAGCTGCGACGCCAGCGTGATGATGGCGCCCTTGCCTTGCCGCTGCATGATCGGCACCACCGCGCGCGTCCACAACCAGGTGCCGCCGACATTGGCACGGAATACCGCGTCCCAATCCGCCGGTGCGGTCGTGATCACGGTACCACCGCAGGAGAAGCCGGCAGACGTCATCAGCACGTCCAGCCTGCCGCCGCCTGTTGCGACACTTTCGACGGTGGCCCTTGCAAAATCGGCGTCGCCGACATCGCCAACATGGACGCTGCCGCTGCCACCCTGTTCGCGAAGCATCGCCAGTGTTTCGGCTGCGCTGTCAGCATCGCGATCGACCAGCGCGACGAAGGCGCCTTCGCGGGCGAACAGAACGGCGCTGGCCCGGCCGATCCCGGAGCCGCCGCCTGTGATGATCGCCATCCTGCCCGCCAGCTTCATCTCAGGCGCCGCCTCGATCATGATCATGCAACCAGCGCCGCATATGCTCCGCTGACTCCTCACAGCCAAATTTGGCGCGCCATCCGAATTCGTCGGCCATGCGCTGTACCGACAGCGGCGCCCGGGTCGGGCCGTGCACCGTCACGGTTGGTGTCTCGCCGGAGACAGCCACGCGGCAAACGAAACCGCTGTCCGGGTCGGCAAGAGCTTTATCAGCAAAAGCCTTGCCCCAGGCCTCGGCGGTGAACGTCACACCGCTCGAGATATTGTAAAGCATGTGGCGGGGCCGGGCGGCATCGAGCAGCACGGCGACAGCGGCGGCGACGTCGGCGGCATAGACCCAGTCCCGTGCACCGGGTTCGCTGAGCAACGCCGGCGCGCCCCGCCGCACGCAATCCACAATCAGCGCCTGCGGCGACGGCGTGTCGCGGACACCGCCTGCACGCTCGTACGGGCCAAAAACGCCCGAGAGCCGGACGCTGATCACATCGGCCTGCCAGAGGTCGGAGAGCCGCGCCACCACACGCTCAGAGCCGAATTTCGTGATCGCATACAGCGATTGCGGATCGCAGGGCGTCGTCTCTTCGAGCAGGGGATAATGCCGGCCGCTCGCGCCATAGCTTGCAGCGGACGACAGGTTGATCACACGCTGCACCTTTGCCTTGCGCGCAGCGGTCAGGATCGACACCTGCGCCAGCAGATTGACCGCCAGGATGCGCTCCGGCTCGGCGGCATCGCGCGCCGCGCCTGCCGTGATCGCGGCGCCAAGCACCACGGCATTGCATCCCGGTCCGACTGCGGCCTCAACCGCGCTGCGTTCGGTCACGTCCCCTCGCAGCACCCGCAAGCGTTCACCGTAGGGCGCAAAGGCGCAGCGCGCCTCCACCGGCAACTCGGCCTGATCGAACAGTGTGACCGCATGGCCGCGGGCAAGCAGCAGCTCCGCGATATTGAGCCCGACAAAGCCTGCGCCACCGAAGATCACGACGCTCATCTCGCGGTCCGCTCACAATAGCTTGGCGCCAAAATTCTGCTCCGGGTTCATGTCCGAGACCAATCGACCAGTCGGTTTCGCGGCCTCGCCGCCGCTGCGGGCCAGGAAGCGGCCGGAGCCCGGCGAGGCGTTCAGCCTTCCGCTTTCGACAATGACGCGGCCGCGGGAGAGCACCGTCACCGGCCAGCCCTGCAGCGAACGGCCGGCGAACGGGGTGTAGCCGGCCAGATCGTGCATCATCGTGTCGGTGACGGTCACGCGGCGATCGGGATCCCAGATCGCGATATCGGCGTCAGCGCCGACGGCGATCGAGCCCTTGCGCGGATGCAGATTGTAGATCTTGGCCGGCGCGGTCGCAGTCAGCTCGACGAATTTCTCGAGGCCAAG
Source organism: Bradyrhizobium sp. 159 (assembly GCF_023073795.1). NCBI lineage: Bacteria > Pseudomonadati > Pseudomonadota > Alphaproteobacteria > Hyphomicrobiales > Nitrobacteraceae > Bradyrhizobium > Bradyrhizobium sp. 159. The sequence continues at coordinate 54,380 of NZ_JADPKE010000018.1, forward strand.
CCGTCCCTTGGAGACCATCGCATCGAACAGCAGCGGCAGCCGCATCTCGAGGCCCGGCAGGCCGTTGGCCACCTGCTTGAAGTTCGGGTTCGGCCCGGCGCGAAGCTTGCCGGTCTCGTCGAACCGATACGGCGCATGATCGGAGGAGATGGTCTGCAGATCGCCGAGCGATAACGCCTTCCACAGCGCCTCCTGGTCGTCCTTGCGGCGCGGTGGCGGGCTGCACATCCATTTGGCGCCTTCCGCGCCCGGCTTGTCGAGATCGTCGGCGGTGAGGAACAGATATTGCGGGCAGGTCTCGGCAAACACTTTCAACCCCTGTCCGCGGGCATCGCGGATCGTCTGCGCGCCCTCGGCGGTCGAGACGTGGAAGATCATGATCGGCTGGTCGACCAGGGCCGCCATGCCGATCAGGCGGTTGAACGCCTCTGCTTCCGAAAAGCGCGCATGGCTGATCGCGTGATATTTCGGATGAGTGTAGCCGCGCGCGAGCAGCCGCTTCACCATCCAGGAGATGATGCCGTGATTTTCCGCGTGCGCACACAGCATCGCGCCGCCCTCGCGCGCTGCAACGAGAATGTCGAGCAGCGGCTCGTCGTCGATCTTCAGCCGGTCATAGGTCATGAAAATCTTGATCGAGCCGTGACCCTGACGAATCAGCGTCGGCAGATCGCGCTCCAGCGTCTCTTTCGTCGGGTCGGCGATAATCATATGGAAGGCGTAGTCGATTACCGCGCCCTTGCGCGCCAGCGCATGATAATCCTCCAGCACCTGCGGCAGCTGCATGCCGACATGCTGCGCGGCAAAGGAAATGACCGAGGTGGTGCCGCCGAAGGCCGCCGACGTCGTGGCACTCTCGAAGGTGTCGGCATTCATGATGCCGGCGGCAGACAATTGCTCGATGTGACAATGGCTGTCGACACCGCCCGGCAGCACCAGCCTGCCGCGCGCGTCGATCTCGCGCTTGGCCGGGCCGAGCCCGCGCCCGATCGCAGCAATGGCTTCACCTGTGATTGCCACGTCGGCCTCGAACACGTCGGTGGTCGTGGCGACGCGCCCGCCGCGGATGATCAGGTCATAGGCGGGTTCGGTCATAACGGTGTCTCCTTGCGAAACTCTCGAAGTCCATTGGCGTTGCGCAGCTTTGCGGCGCGCCCTTGCGCCCTGCGCATGACCGCTTCATGCTGTCCATGGCATAGTGATTGCCTTTGTTTCGCATCGTCAAGCTTCGCACCGTCAACACTGCCCAAGCAGGAACCTCCCATGCCCCGACCGCGCATCATGGTCATCAACCCGAATTCCAACCGCGTGGTCACGGCCGGCCTTGCCGAAGCGCTGAAGCCGCTGGCCTTTGCCGACGGTCCGGAGATCGTGTGCGAGACCTTGGTCGAAGGACCCTACGGCATCGAGAGCCAGGCCGACGCCGAAAGCGTGGTGATGCCGCTGCGGCGGACCCTCGCCGGCGACAAGGAGTCGGCGGCCTTCGTGATCGCCTGCTACAGCGACCCCGGCCTGCATGTCTGCCGCGAGGCCACCACGCGGCCGGTGCTGGGCATTGCCGAATGCGGCGTGCTGACCGCGCTGACCCGCGCCGAGACCTTTGGCGTGATCGCGATCGCGCAGCGCTCGATCCGCCGGCATATGCGTTATCTGCGTCAGATGGGCCTGTTGGAGCGGCTGGCCGGCGAGCGCCCGCTCGACATGAGCGTGGCGGAAACCGCATCGGGCGAAGGCACGCTCGCCAAGATGATCGCGGTCGGCCGCGCCCTGAAAGAGGAGGACGGCGCCGGCGCCATCGTGATGGGCTGTGCCGGCATGGCGCGCCACCGGAAGCCGCTTGAGGAGGCGCTCGGCATTCCCGTGATCGATCCGACCCAGGCCGCCGTCACCATGGCGCTCGGCGCCGTGCAATTCGGCGCGCACTGAGGCACTGATTGACGGGCTAGCGTGCCTCACGCGCCCGCCTCGCCTGCCAATCGTCATAGCTCTCGCGGTCCATCGCGAACATGTCGCGCTGGGTCGAATAGAGATTGCCGAACAGGCGGCCGATCGGCTGATAGGTTGCCATGTCGACATACATCCGCGCCGGATCGAGCAGCCCTTCGCGCGCATGCAGATGCAAGACCTCGCCAACCAGCAGCTCGCGCCCCGGGCCAAACGCGAGCGAGACCTGCCGCCGGCATTCCAGCGCGAAGGGCGCCGCAGCCAGCCGCGGGACCTTGACCTCGGCACTCGCCTCCGTCGCCAGGCCCACGGCGGCGACCTCGCTCTCGCCGGAGGGAAAATCCACCGCGCAGTCGTTCATCGCTTTCGCCAGCGTCTCGTCCACCATATGCACGACGAATTCGCCGGTACGGTGGATGTTGCGGGTGGTGTCCTTGAACCGGCCATCGGGATGATGCTGCAGGCCGAGCACGATCAGCGGCGGGTTCTCGGAGAACACGTTGAAGAAGCTGAACGGCGCCGCATTCAGCGCGCCGTTGTCGTCTACCGTGGTGACAAAAGCGATCGGACGCGGCACCACCACACCGCACAAGAGCTTGTAGCGGTCGCGGGGCGCAAGGTCGCGAAACGACAGGCCGATCATCGGGCGCGTCCTCCGCAGTTCATGGCGGCGGCACCGCGCCGGTGCGGCCAGCGATCAGGCCGTAATGCTCGGTGCGGCGGTGCGCGGCGAAATTGAAGATCGTTTGCTTGCCGAATGCGGTGGCATCGAGATCGCAGGGATGAATCAGAAGCTCGTCGTCCTCCGTCCCGGCCTCGGCGACAATCTCGCCGTCGGGATTAACGATGATGCTGCCGCCGATCAGGGGATGGCCGTCCTCATTGCCGGCCTTGGCGACCGCGATCACCCAGCAGGAGTTCTGATAGGCGCCGGCCTGCACCGACAGGCGGTTATGGAACAACCGCTTCTCTGGCCCTTCGTCGCCCTTCTGCGCGTTGACCGACGGCGTGTTGTACCCGATCAGCACCATCTCGACGCCCTGCAAGCCCATCACGCGATAGGTTTCCGGCCAACGGCGGTCGTTACAGACCGCCATGCCCATGATGCCGCCGAGATTGCGCCAGACCGGGAAGCCGAGATCGCCCGGCTCGAAATAGCGCTTCTCAAGATGCTGATGCGTGCGCTCCGGATCGAACTCGGCATGCCCGGGCAAATGGATCTTGCGGTATTTTCCGACGATGTTGCCGCTGCGGTCGGTCAGGATGGCAGTGTTGAAGTGATGTCCGTCAGGCGTCAGCTCGGCATAGCCAAAGCTCATCGCCATCTCGTGGCGAGCCGCGCGCTCGAACAGCGGCCGCACAGCGTCATTGGGCATCTCTTGCTCGAACCAACCATTGGCATCGGCGCGGTTTTCCAGGTACCAGCGCGGGAAGAACGTGGTCAGCGCGAGTTCGGGATAGACGATCAGATCAGCACCCTTTGACTTGGCCTCATCCATCAGCGCGATCATTCGCTTGACGACGACATCGCGCCCGTCAGCGCGCTGGATCGGACCCATCTGAGCTGCGGCGACGTTGATCATGCGCATGGTTGTTGTTCTCCTTGCAAACTCAGCCGGCGAACGCGGCCTGCGCTTCCGGCAAATCCCAGATCTTGCCAATTGCAACAGCCCCTGCCGCGGTGATTGCAGCCTCGTCGCCGTGAACATAGCGGCCGGCGTCAATCAGCACACGGCCATCGACGATGACCTGATCGATATTGGCGCGGTTACCGAGCGCGATCAGCGCACGACGCGGATCGAACAGCGGCTGCAGATGCGGATGGGTCATGTCGATCACGGTCAGGTCGGCCGTCGCGCCGGGCGCGATCGTGCCGAGATCAGGGCGCTTCACCAGCGCAGCTGCGGTCACCGTCACCGATTCGATCAGGTCGGGCGCGCTCGCGACCTCGGCGCGCTGCAGCGCGAGCTTCGAGATCATCGACGCCGCATTCAGCTCGCCGAGCAGGTCCATGTTGTAGCCGTCGGTGCCGACTACCGTCCGCACGCCATGCTCGGCAAACCGGCCGAATGCGGCGGTCACGCCGGATCGGGCGAACACCCGCGGGCAGTTCAGCACCGCCGCGCCGCGCGCCGCCATCAGCTTCAGATCCCTGTCGGAGCTTGCGATGCAGTGCGCTGCGAGCAGATCGGGCGCCAGCAGGCCGAGCCAGTCGAGATATTCGGCCGGCGTGCGGCCGTCGTAGCGCTTGCCGATGGTTTCGACCTCGGCCCGGCTTTGCGCCAGATGGGTCGTGATGGGCACACCGAGCTCGCGGGCGCGCTCCGCGCACACCTTGAGCAGATCCGGGCCGCAGGTATCGGTCGCATGCGGACTCATCGCGAGGCCAATCCGGCCCCCGCCACAACCGTTCCAACGCTGATAGAGCGCGTTCCAAGTGGCGAGATCGGCCGCACCATCGTCGCCGGCGTACCTGACAACACCGTCCGGGCCAGCCTTGGCGTCTGACGTCGAGAACAGATAGGGCGCGCCGTAGAAGCGGATGCCCATCTCCTCGGCGGCGTCGAACATCTCGGGAATCGTGTTGCGGAACGGCTCCATCACCGTGGTCGCGCCGCCCTTCAGCAGTTGCAGGATGCCGAGCCGGGCCACCGCAAGGCGCTCTTCAGGCGAGAGCAGGTCGGCTCCGCGCTTGGTCAGCGGCAGCAGCACCGTATAGACGATGCTCTGATTGTTGCGCCGGCCGTTGCCGTCCTCGGTGTGGCTGCGCGCTACCGCCTCGCTGAAGCAATGATTATGCAGGTTCATCAAGCCCGGCAGGATGAAACGTCCAGGACGGTCACGGACCTCGGCGGCGGATGGCCGGTCCTTGCTGATCGCGGCGATCGTCTTGCCTTCGATCAGCACCCAGTGATCGCGCAGCACATCCTGCGCGCCGTCGCGGCGAGAGAGAACGTAGCTGCCGAAGATCGCGATGCTGCTCATGATGGACGCACGTTCCAGAAGACCGCAGTGCCGTCGAGGATGCCGGTGATGCTCTTGCGGTAGGCGGTCGGTTGCTTGTACAGGCCGATCGGAAAATACGGGATCTCCTCGAACGCCAGCGCCTGGATATCGTGGCAGATCCGCTGCTGCTCCTCCAGCGAGGACGCGGCCAACCACTGGCTGCGCAGGCCGCCCATCTCCTCGCTGCTATACCATCCGGCGACCTTGCCTTCGCCGCGCAGATTGGTGTTGCCGGCCGGATTGAGCCAGTCTATCCCCTGCCAGTTGCCGACCGCAGCACTCCAGCCGCCCTTGTCGATCGGGTCCTTTTTCAACTGGCGCTGCAGCACGACGGCAAAGTCGAGCGCGTGGTGTTCGACGTTCATCCCGGCTCTCCGCAGCATGTCGGCGGCGACCTGGCCAAGCGGCTTTTGCGCGGCCGAATTGCTCGGCGACAGCAGCACAACCTTTTCGCCATTGTAGCCGGCGGCAGCCAGTTCGGCCTTCACCTTAGCCATGTCGCGCGGACCGCGGAAGACGTCGAGGCCGACGTCATTGGCCATCGGCGTTCCCGGGGCGAAATAGCCAATCGGCGAAAGCTGGTAGGCCGGATCGACGCCTGCGACGGCGGTCATGAAGTCGGCCTGGTCGATCGCGCCCAGCAGCGCACGGCGGATCGCCGGATTGTCGAACGGCGGCTGCAGATGATTGACGCGAAGCATGCAGGCATAGCCGCGGGGATCGAGCACACGCGTCTCGACCTCGTCGGACTGCTTCAGCACCGGCAGCAGATCGTGCGGCGTGGTTTCCTGCCAATCCTGCTCGCCGGTCTGCAGTGCTGCGACGGCAGTCCCCGGATCCGGCGTCGTCGTCCACACCACGCGATCGTAATGCACGATCTTGGGACCGGCGGTCCAGTCGGGCTTGCCGTCCTGGCGCGGTTGATAGCGCTCGAATCTTGCATAGGCATTGCGCACGCCCGGCACGCGCTCATCCGCGATGAAACGAAACGGTCCGCTGCCGATCACTTCGGTGATCGGCTTGAGCGGATCCTGGTTCGCAAACCGCTCGGGCATCATGAACGCGGCATGCACCGCGGCCTTGCCGAGTGCCTGTGGCAGCAGCGGAAACGGCCGACGCAAACGAAAACGGATGGTGCGGTCATCGGGCGCGGACAGTTCCTCTGTCGCCGCCATCACTTCGCCGCCGAACCCGTCGCGCGAGGCCCAGCGGCGAATGCTGGCGACGCAGTCACGCGCCAGCACCCGCTCGCCGTCATGCCAGAAAAGCCCGTCGCGCAGCGTCAGGTCCCACTGCTTGGCGTCACTGGAGACGACATGGCCCGACACCATCTGCGGCGAGACTTCCAGCGCCGCATTCATGCCATAGAGCGTGTCGTAGACCATGAAGCCGTGGTTGCGCGACACCTGCGCGGTGGAATAGATCGGATCGAGGAAAGCCAGATCGATCACCGGGATGAAGCGCAGCGTGGTTTGCGATTGCGCGCGCACGATGCCCGGCAAGGAAAAGGCAGGCGCCATCGCGGCCGCGCGAAGCAGCGAGCGGCGGGAGAACTGCATCGAAGACGCGCCCATGCTCATCAGCGCGACTGACCCGCGGCTTCATGCTTCTGGAAGTTGCCTGCGATCGCCTCCCCGGTCGTGATCCACACGTCCGCGCAGGATTTGGCGTAGGTGAGAAACTCGCGCAGCAGGCGCAGCCGCATCGGACGGCCGCTGCACTGCGGATGCAGCACGGTCGTCACCATCGCGCCCCAATCGCGGACCTCGTCGAGTTCGTCCTTCCAGATCGAGAGCACATGCTCCTTCGGAAAGATCGAGCGCGGGCTGAAGCGTGCCGAGAGGCCGTGCATCCAGTCATCATAGCTCGCCGTGACCGGAAGCTCGATCGTGCCCGGGTTGCCGTCGGCGAGGCGGTGGCGATAGGGCCGGACGTCATCGCGGAACGAGGACGTATAGACGATGCCATGGCGTACCAGCGCCGTGCGCAGCTCCTCGGTGAACTCACCATAGGGCGCGCGGTAGCCGATCGGCTTGACGCCGAGCCGCCGCTTCAGCGCTTCAAAGCCCCGCTCCAGCTCGTCCTCGATCCAGGGATCTCCGGGGTCGGGCAGCAGATGGTGATAGCCGTGGTGGCCGATCTCATGACCGGCCTTGAGGATGGATTCGGCCATTGCCGGATGCGCATCGACCGACCAGCCGGTGACGAAGAACGTCGCCTTCAGGTCGAGTTGATCGAGCAGCTCCAGCAACTTCGGTGTGCCGACCCGCGCCTCATAGCCGCCATAGCTCATGGTGATCAGGCGCTGGGCGTGCACGGCGTCCTTGCTGGTCCAGGCGCTCTCAGCGTCGACATCGAACGACAGGAACATCGCCGACCCCCAAGGCTTCGGCCAGGGATAATTCGGTGCCGGGTCCGCGGTGTTCGCCGGGACGAGCGGGATGCTCTGGAGTGCCTTACTGTCCAGCATTGATGGTCGCCTTCTCTACGCCGTTGTCGTTCAGTTTCCACTTCACAAGCAGGCTGCGGTAGGTGCCGTCGGCGATCAGCGCGTCCAGCGCTTCCACAAAGGCCTGCTGCAACGCCTTCTCCTTGACCGGCAAGGCGATCCCGGTGAACTGCGCCGCGATCGCCTGCCCGACGGGCGCATAGGCGCCGGGCTCCTGGTCCATGATGTAGAGCAGCGTCTCGCTGCCCTGGACGGCCGCGTCGATCCGACCCTGCTTCAACTGCGTGCGCGCGTCAGCGGAGCCTTCGGTGCCGACGACCACGATCGCATTGCCGCCGCAATGCGCCGTGCTCCACGCCGCGATCTGGTCCGGGAACATGGTGCGGCGGCTGGCGCCGACCTTCTTGCCACACAGCGCCGCCATGTCCTTGAACTCGGCTGCACGGGATTGCTGCACAAAGAACTGCGGGCCGCTGCGCAGATAATCGACGAAGCTTGCCGCCTCATGACGCGTGGCATAATCGGTGAAGCCGGACAGGATCGCGTCCACCCGCCCCGACGAGATCGACGGCATGAACTGCGCAAAACTGGTCTCCTCCCACTCCAGCTTGATGCCGAGCTTGCGGCCAAGCGCCTCGCCCAGGTCGATGTCGAACCCGGCCAGCGCGTTGGTGACGGGATCGCGGAACTCCATCGGCGGATAGTTCGGCACGATTGCGACCTTGATAGTGCCCCGTTTCGTGATCTCCGCAGGCAGCTCGATCGCAAAGACCGGTCCGGCCATGATCAATCCAACTAAGCCCGCAACAACCAGCCTGATCATCAAAAGTGCCCCCATCAAATCACTGCCGCCAGAAATGCCCGCGTACGTGCCTCGCGCGGCGCCCCGAGAACGTCGGCGGCGCGCCCGGATTCCACAATCGCGCCATGATCCATGTAGACGACGCGATCAGCGACCTCGCGGGCAAAGCCAAGCTCGTGCGTCACCACCATCATGGTCATGCCGCTCTGCGCGAGCTCCTTCATGACAGCCAGCACCTCGCCCACAAGCTCGGGATCGAGCGCGCTGGTCGGCTCGTCGAACAGCATTAGCATCGGCTTCATCGCCAGCGCCCGGGCGATCGCCACGCGCTGCTGCTGGCCGCCCGAAAGCTGCGACGGATAGGAGTCCGCTTTCGTCGCAAGCCCGACGCGCCGCAGGAGCTCGATTGCCTCGGCGCGCACCTCGCCCGGGTTGCGGCCCTGCACCTGCACCGGTCCTTCCGTGATGTTCTCCAGCGCAGTCTTGTGCGGAAACAGGTTGAAGCGCTGGAACACCATGCCGGTTTTCAGCCGCTGCCGCGCGATCTGCCGGTCGGTGAGGCGGCGCAGCTTGCCGCCCTCCTCGCGGACGCCCAGCATCTCGCCATCCAGCCAGATACCACCGCTGTCGATCACGGTAAGCTGGTTGATGCAGCGAAGCAGCGTTGTCTTGCCAGAACCTGACGCACCGATCAGACACAGAACCTCGCCGGGCCACACGTCGAGCGAGACATTCCTGAGAGCCTGGAACTCTCCAAAGGCCTTGCTGACGGAGCGGATCGCGACGAGCGGTTTCGTCATCGGTTGATCCGTGCCGTTCCACGCGCAAAATGGCGCTCGAGCAGCATCTGCAGAGGCGTCAGGATCGATACCACCAGCAGATACCAGCAGCCGGCGACGATCAGAAGCTCGATGACGCGCGAATTCGCATAGTAGATATTCTCGGCGTTGTGCAGCACCTCGGGATACTGGATCACGCTGGCGAGCGAGGTCGCCTTCACCATGCCGATGAACTCGTTGCCGAGCGGTGGAATCACCACCCGCATCGCCTGAGGCAGGATAATCCGCCGCAGCGCCCGCAGCCGCCCCAGGCCGATCGCCTGCGCCGCCTCATACTGCCCGGCGTCGACCGACAGCATGCCGGCGCGCATCACTTCCGACGTATAGGCACCCTGGTTGATGCCGAGCCCGAGCAGCGCTGCGAGGAACGGCGTCATGACGTCAACGGCCCGCGCCGTCCACAGGCCGGGAATACCGATGGTCGGAAACACCAGCGCGAGGTTGAACCACAGGAGGAGTTGCAGGATCAGCGGCGTGCCGCGGAACAGCCAAGTGTAACCTGCAGCAACCGACTTCAGCACCGGATTGGGTGACAGCCGCATGATCGCCGCGACCGCGCCGAGGACGATGCCGAGTGCCATCGCGAGTACCGCCATCACCATGGTGTTGACGATGCCCTGGAGGATCACCTTCGCGGTCAGGAAGCGGCTGACATAGGACCATTCGATCTGGCCATTGGCAAAGGCGCGAGCGATCGCCGCAAGCACAACGACGATCGCGGCCGCAGCCAGCCACCGCCGCCAGTGGATCTCCCGCGCGATCTGCATCTGCGAGAGATCAGGAAAGCCTTCCGCCAGCGTCGGCGCCGCCCTCATTGCGGCGCCGCATTCATCAAGGGCTTGGAAACCGCGTTCGCGCCCAAACCGAATTTCTCGAGGATCTTCTTGTAGGAGCCGTCGGCGATCATCGCCGCCAGATGCTCCGTCACCACTTCGCGCAGTGCGACATCGTCCTTGCGGAACATGATGCCCTGATAGCCGATTGCAAAGGGCTCGCCGACGACACGGTATTTGCCAGCCTCCTGCGCCTGCGCAAAGGGCAGCGTCTCGCCGCCCTGAACTGCAGCGTCGATGCGGCCCTGCTTGAGCTGGTTGCGCACGTCGATCGAGTTCTCGCCCGGAACATACTGAATGGCCGGCTTGCCGGCGGTCTCGCAATTCTGCTTGCTCCATTTCTCGATCTCGATCGGGAAGCTGGTGCTGCGGGTGGTGCCGACCTTCTTGCCGCAGAGGTCGGTGGCGGCGGTCGCCTCATGGTCGGCCAGCACGAAGAACTGCGGTCCGGTGGTCAGATAGTCGATGAAGTCGGCGGTCTCGCGCCGTGAGGCGCGGTCGGAAATGCCGCTGATGATGAAATCGGCGCGCTTGGTCTGCAGCGACGGAATGAGCTCGGCGAACGGCGTCTCGCTCCAGACGATCTTCACGCCAAGCCGCCTGGCAAGCTCGTTGGCGAGATCGATATCGAGCCCGACCAGCTCGTTGGTTGCGGGATCGCGATACTCCATCGGCGCGTAGGTCGAATTAACAGTCAGTTTCAGCGTACCGGCCTGCTTGATCTCTGCTGGCAGTTCGGCTGCCGAGGCGACGGCCGCAGCAGCGAATGCGGCGAGCCCGAGGAAAAGCGAGAGGCGTATCATGTCAGCTCCTTTGCCAACGCTGCAACCGGCCGCGTATCAGTCCATGTCGAGAAGCGCCGGCTCGATGACGCCGGCGCGTTCGGTGATCGCCCGGTATTGCTCGGGCCGCCGGTGGGCCGCAAAATTGAACATCTTGTCCTTGCCCTGACGGCAGAGATCGAGATCGATGTCGGCGACGATGACTTCGTCGGCGAGGGTCTTCGCCTGTGCAACGATCCTGCCATTCGGATCGACGATGCAGGAGCCGCCGATCAGGCCGGAGCCATCCTCGTCGCCCGCCTTCGCCACCGCAATCGCCCAGGTCGCGTTCATGTAGGCGTTGGCCTGTGCGACGAGCGTCGAATGGAAGGTGCGCAGCGCGGCATCCTCGCTGGTCCCGCCGTTCGGATCGTAGGCCGCGGAGTTGTAGCCGATGCACACGAGCTCAACGCCCTGCAGGCCGAGCATCCGCCAGGATTCCGGCCAGCGGCGATCATTGCAGATCATCATGCCCATGATCGCGTGTCCCCACGCCGAACCCGTGCGGAAGGCCGGAAAGCCGAGATCGCCATACTCGAAATAGCGTTTCTCGAGTTGCTGATAGCGCGCGCCCGCCCGCGGCTCGACCGAGCCCGGCAGATGCACCTTGCGATAGCGGCCGATGATCTCGCCGACGTCGTCGACCAGGATCGCGCAATTGTAGCGCCGGCCATCTGCTGTCAGCTCGGCATAGCCGACATAGAAGCCGACGCCGAGCGCGCGGGCGCGGTCGAACAGCGCTTGGACAGCCGGGTTCGGCATGCCGCGCTCGAAATACTGATCGAGCCCATCGCCTTCGAGCAGCCAGCGCGGAAAGAACGTCGTGAAGGCCAGTTCGGGAAACACCACGAGGCGCGCGCCTTGTTCAGCCGCCGCATCCAACAGTTTCAACATGCGATCGAGCGTATGCGCGCGGGTGTCTGCTCTTTGCGTCGGCCCCATCTGGGCGGCGGCAGCACGAAGGACGCGGGTCAAACATTGCCTCCAAATCTAGCGGACTGCTGCCTCGTTAGGCGAACCGATTTTACGTTCGGCAGCACACTTTCCGCAGTGCATTACAAGAAAGCTGGACAGCATTGGCAATCACTCGTGCTATGATATTTTCGGCCAGACTATAACGGGCACGAATAGATGAACCTGCGTCAACTCGAAATTATGCGTGCGGTCGTTCGACACCGGACAACGGTCGCAGCAGCCGAGGAGCTGTCGCTCTCACAGCCAGCGATCAGCAACGCGCTGAAGGCAATGGAGACGCAGGCGGGCTTCGCCTTGTTCGAGCGCGTCAACAACCGCCTGTTTCCGACCGCGGAGGCGATGGCGCTCTACAAGGAAAGCGAGACGATTTTTGCGCTGCATGCCAAGCTGGAAAACCGCGTCCGTGACCTCAGGGAATGTCGCACTGGGCATCTGTCGATCGTCGCAACGCCGCCGCTGGCCTACAGCATCATCCCGCCCGCATTGTCGGTCTTCCTGCGTCGGCGACCGCAGACGCGGATGTTCTTCGACGTACGCCGCTATGAGGGCATCATCGACGGACTGCTGAGCCGGGTCGCCGAGCTCGGCTTCGTGCTCGGCTTCTCGCATCATCCAGGCATCGCGCATGAAGTGGTCCGCGCCGGCGAGATGGTCTGCGTCATGCCGCCGCAGCATCCGCTGGCGGACCGCGCGGTGATCACCGCGTCCGATCTCGTCGATCTACCCTTCATCGGGCTCGAGCGTGGAACACAGTTGGGTGAGGCCGTGCGCGCGAGTTTTGCTTCGGCCGGCGCTTCATTCCAGCCGACCGTCGAGGTGCGATACTGCAACACCGCCTGCGTGCTCGCCGCGGCAGGCATCGGCGCGGCGGTGGTGGATCCATTCTCGCCGCACCAGGCTGGAAATCAAGAGCTGGTCATACGCCCCTTCCTTCCCAAGACACCTGCGCTGGCATACATGCTGTGGTCGGAAGCGGAGCCGATCTCGCGTCTTGCAAGAGTGTTCCTCGATGAAGTCCGCCGAGCAAGCCGGCAGCTTGAATGATGAGGGCATCTTACTGCTGACTGCACAAGCCGACGTCGCACCTGGTCAGGCCGCCCGACTACGCGCGAAATCGTTCTGACGTACCGCCATCATCCGTGTCCGGCGATCCGCAAGGCAAGGTCGAGTGCCCGCAACTCATCCGGCGTCGCCGGCGGCTGCGGCGGCCGCACCGCGTCGCATGACAGACGTCCGAGCAGCTTCAGGCAGGCTTTGAGCCGCACCGTTGCCCGTCCTCCGGGCGGATCGCGGTAGATCGCACCTGCCAGGGGATACAGCTTCTCGTGCACTGCGCGAGCCCGCGGCCAATCGCCAGCCTCCGCCGCGATCCAGAGGCTGACCACTAGTTCCGGAACGACACAGGCGAGACTGACTTGGCTGCCGGCCGAGCCGACGAGATAACTCGTCAGCAGGTGCTCATCTCCCGAGCCGAGCACGACGAAGTCCGACCGCAGCTTGCGGATCAGCCTCAGATTCTGTTCGTAGGCAGCGACCTCCCAGCTGCCCTCCTTGATCGCGACGAAGCGAGGATCGGCGACGAGCTGCTCGAGCAGCGGCGATGCATAGGTCATCGCACCCGCACCGACCGGCGCGGCGTAGAGCATCAGCGGCACGGTCGTGGCATCGCGGATATGGCGGTGATGTTCGATAACACAGCCGTCGGCGTGACCGAGCGCCCAGCTATTGGGCGGAAAAACCAGCAGACCGTCCGCACCCGCCTGCTCCAGCGTGGCTGCCTCTCGCGCAGCCTCCGGGCTGGATTCATGATTGACGCCAGAGACGATCAGGCAGTCCTTCGGAGCGTGCTCGCTCGCCAGCTCCACCACGCGCTGCTTTTCAGCGAGGGACAGCACGAAATTCTCGCCGGCGTGGCCGTTGACCAGGAGTCCATTGATGCCGGGCGTGGACGCGACCGAGGCGAGATGCGCGGCGAGCTTTGCCTCATCGATCTCGAAATCGGGCGTCATCGGCACGATCGTCGCAGCATGAATGCCGCGCAGCCGATCTGCGAACGACCGCGAAATTGTCATCCCGCCGGACATCGCCGTCTAGTGAATGATCTGGTCGAGGAACGTCTTCGCCCGCTCGGATTTCGGATGGTTGAAGAAGTCCACCGGCGCAGCCTGCTCCACGACCTTGCCCTCGTTCATGAACACGATGCGGTCGGCGACCTCGCGGGCAAAGCCCATCTCGTGCGTCACGCACAGCATGGTCATGCCCTCCTCCGCGAGCTTTTTCATGGTCTCCAGGACTTCCTTGACCATCTCAGGGTCGAGCGCCGAGGTCGGCTCGTCGAACAGCATGATCTTGGGACGCATGCACAGCGCGCGTGCGATGGCGACACGCTGCTGCTGGCCGCCCGACAGCTGGCCGGGGAATTTCTCGGCCTGGTCCGGAATCCGGACCTTGGTGAGGAAATGCATGGCAAGGTTCTTTGCCTCCGCTTCCGACATGCCATTCACGGTCATCGGCGCCAGGATGCAATTCTCCAGCACCGTCATGTGCGGGAACAGGTTGAAGCTCTGGAACACCATGCCGGTGTCGCGCCTGACCACATCGATGTTTTTGCGCTGGCGATCGAGCTCGACGCCGTTGACGTAGATCAGGCCCTCGTCGTGCTTCTCGATGTGATTGATGCAGCGGATGAGCGTCGACTTGCCCGAGCCGGACGGACCGCAGATCACGATCTTCTCGCCTTTGGCGACCTTGAGATCGACCTCATTCAACGCGGTGAAGTCGCCATAGTGCTTGTAGACGGCCTCCATCCGGACCGCAGGCACCTCACGGAGCTGCGGTTGCGCTGTTGCACCTTCGACGCCGCTCCCCATAGCGGTATTCATCGATGTCTCGCTCATGCGCGAGCCTCCACGCTCGCCTGCACAACCGGCCCCCTCGCGTCGAGGCGCCTCGACTTCGCAGCACTCGACCGACCAAAGTGCTTCTCCAGCCGGCGTTGAATCGCATCCCAGACCGAGGTGAGGATCAGGTAATAGGCGGTTGCCGCCGCATAGACTTCGAGGATTTGGAAATGCTCCTGCATCAGCATGTCGCTGCGGCGCATGAGCTCTTCCACCGAGATCACGGAGGCGAGCGAGGTCGCCTTCAGTAGCGAGTTGATGGAGTTGCCGAGCGGCGGGATCATCAACCGGAACGCCTGCGGCAAGGTCACGCGGCGGAACGTGACCCAGGGCGACAGGCTGAGCGCCCAGGCGGCCTCGCGCTGTCCTGCCGACACCGCCATGAAGCCGCTGCGCACGATCTCGGCGAGATAGGCCGCCTCATTGAGGATCAGGCCGACGAGTGCGCAGGTGATCACGCTGAACTTGATGCCCAGCTGCGGCAAGCCGCTGTAGATCACCACCAGCTGGATCAGCAGCGGCGTGCCGCGGAAGAACCAGATGTAGAAGCGCGCAGCGCCCGCGAGCGCCGGATTGGACGACATGCGCAGCAACGCGACGCCCATGCCGAGGATCAAGCCGCCGACGACCGCCGCCACCGTCAAGCCGATGGTAACGAGCACTCCCTTCATCAGGAAGTAATTGAAGAAGTAGCTGACGGCGGCCGTCGGACTGAAATGGCTCATCGGCTCGTCTCCGTAGATCTCAGGCCGGACCCGGGCCGGCGATCGCAAGCGGCTGGTCGGCCGGCATGCTGGTCAGGCCGAACTTGTCGAACAGCGCCTGGTAGCTGCCATCGGCCCGCATAGCGTTCAGCGCCTTGACGACGGCATCGACCACCATCTTGTTACGGAAGCCGAGCGTCGTGCGCGCGGTGCCGAGCCCGCTCAGCACTTCCTTGACGCGGCCCCGGCTGGTGAGATCGCGCGCCACGCTATCCACGAGCAAGGCGTTGTCGACCTGTCCCGCCAGCAGCGCGCTGACGACGTTGGTGGCAGTGGGAAACGTCCGCATCTCGACGGCGGCTCCGCCTTTCGCCACGCTGGCATCGCTGAGCTTCTTGAGCCAGTTCATCTGGTAACTGCTGACCTCGACGGCGGATGATTTTCCGATCAGATCATTTTCGGTAGCAATTTTTGTGCCGCTGTCGGGGGCCACCACGACAGAGATCGCCTGGATCGCGTAAGGCACCATGTACATCAGCTTGGAACGCTCCTCGGTCCAGAACATCCCGGTATCGATGCCGTCGATGCGGGTCGCGTTGAGGGCGGGAATCATTGCCGGAAAATCCATCCGGACGAGTTCGACCGGAAGACACAACCGCTTGCCGAGCTCGGCGGCGAGCTCGACGTTGAGGCCCTGCAGCTGGCCGTCCTTGTCGACGAATTGCTGCGGCGGATTGGTCGGGTTGATGGAGAGCTGCAACTTGCCGGGCGCGATCAGATTGTCGTCGGTGATTGTGGGCGTACAGGCGGCATGCACCGCCGTGGATGCGAGAACGAGTGCGGCAACAGCACCCAAGCGAAGCAGTGTCGAGACCATGGATACCTCCAGTAACACGCCAATAACTGATGCAGTTCCTCGCCCGGAATTCCCCTCGACGTTTCTTGGATGCGGCCGGCCGGATCTCGCGACACGGCAGGCAGCGTCGTCTTCGATCTGCTCAAGCCGGTCCCGACATCGGCCTGAGCTGGATGCGCATGAAGTTCTTCACCAGGGATTCGAACGGACCGAAGCCCTTTACCCTCAGGAATTCCGGCGTCTCGAATGCCCATCGCCCCGCGACTTCGTACATCGCGGCGTATTTCGGCCCGTCGCCGATGGAGACGAAGCGCTTTGCCGAGAGCCAGCCGGGACAGGCGAGCAGATCGGGGAAATGCCTCTGCTCGTACCAGGCGTTGAACGCAGCCTCGTGCTCGGGGTCGATGTCGACCCGCACGATATGGATGAAGGCTTCGTCCAGCATCGTCTCGTTCCTCATGCCGGACGGATGTCGCCGGCTGCGCGCGCCACACCGACCGTCGTTACAATGGCATCGCACAGCGCAGGTAGAACCGGCAGCAGCGGCGGCCGCGGATCGGCATTGCGGATCAGGCCGAGCGCCTTGAGCCCGACCTTCATGCGCGTGTGCATGTCCATGATCGGCGCAGGCCCGTAAATGGCGCGGACGATCGGATAGAGCCGCTCGTTGACGGCGCGCATCGCCTTGAGGTCGTCGGCGAGCGAGGCCTGCCAGAGCGCTGCGAACAGATGCGGCGCGAGGCTGACGAGGCCGGAGAGAATGCCGTCGCCGCCGACGGCGAGCTGCGGCAGGAACCAGTTGAAGTTCGACGGCAGGATCGCCACGGATGGATCGGCCAGCTTCACCGCCCGCCGGTTCTCGTCATAGGCCAGCATGGTGTCGCTGCCCTCCTTAATGGCGATGACCCTGTCGAGCGCGGCGATCTTGGCCAAGGTCTCCGGCGAGTAGCCAAATCCCGATGCGAGCGGATACTGGAAGATCGACACGGGAATTCCGATCGCGGAGGCGACCGCCTGCACGAAAGCCATTGGCGTGCGCGAGGTCGCCGACGCTCCGCCGCCGAGCGGTGCGGGCGGGAACAACACCGCGCAGTCGGCACCGGCAGCCTCCGCGAGCTGTGCCTGATGGATCACTTCCGCGGTGGAATGCGCGATGATGCCGGCCAATAGCGGCTTGCCGCCGATCTGCCGGCGCGTCCGCTCGATCACCGCCTGACGCTCGTCATCCGAGAGCGATCCAGCCTCGCCGGCATGTCCATTGACGAACACCGCCGCGATGCTGTCAGGGCAGGCGCAATAGTCCAGCACGCGGGCATAGCCGTCCCAGTCGATCGAGCTGTCGTCCCTGAAGGGCAGCACGGTCGCGACCGTGACGCCACGCAAATCCGGTTTCTTCATCGCCTTGCTCATGACGGTTTCCGCCGCGGAAATTTCAGGCTCGCGCGCGCCTTCAGCACTTCGAGGCCACCTTCGTTGCGCGCGCTCGCTTCCCAGATGATGGTGCGGGTCTCGTCGTGCTGCTCGGCGATCCAGACGTCGAAGGTGAGCGTATCGCCGTAGAACACGGGACCGGTGAACCAGAACCGGTCCTCCACCGACACGCCGATAGTGCCGACCAGCTCGCTGGTGAGGATGCTAGTGCAGAGTCCCGCAACCATGATCCCCGGCGCCAGCCTGCGGCCAAAGCGCGTCGCGCCGGCATAGACCTCATCGACATGAACGGGACCGAAATCGCCGGTCGCGGCGATATAGAGCGCGCCATCGGCCTCGGTGATGGTCTTGCTCAGGCTGACCCTGTCATTCACCTTGAGATCGTCGAAGGATTTCGGCTCGTACATGGCTTAGGCCCTGGCAAAGGGAACCAGCGTCGCGGTGCCGTCCACCACGGTGGCACCTGAGGGCGACAGCGTGCAGGTGACGCGACAGACCGCGTCGTCGCCGTCAACCGAAACGATCTCGGCCCTGGCCTCGACGGAGTCGCCGACGATCACGGGCGCGGCAAAATTCAGCGCGATGCTGCCGATCCGCCGCGTGGGACCACCGAGCTGGCTGAGGCACGTCGTAGCGAGACCTCCGACCGCGAGTTCGAAGGCGATCATATTCGACGCGCCAGCTTTCTTGGCGCGGACGGCATCGACATAGAGAGCGCCGAGATTGCCGCTAATGCCGGTGAACATCGCCTGCTCGGCCACGGTCATGGTCTTGCGGAAGGCGAAGGCAGCGCCGGGCTCAAGAGGTGCGTGGGACATCGATCGTTTCCCTAAAGCTGCAGGCCGTTCTTGATGGTGCTGCGCGCGACCAGCATGCGGTGAATCTCGGAGGTGCCGTCATAGATGCGGGTGACTCGGGCATCGCGATACATCCGCTCCAGCGGCAAATCCTTGCTGAACCCCATGCCGCCGAACACCTGGATGGCGCGGTCGACCACGCGGCCCTGCATCTCGGAGGCCGCAACCTTGATCATCGAGACCTTGTCTCGCGCATCCTTGCCCTGATCGATGTCCCAGGCGGCGTTCATCACCATCATCTTCACGCCGAAGATCTCGGTGGCGGAATCCGCGATCAGCTTCTGCACCATCTGGAAATCGCCGATCAGCTGGCCGAACTGGCGCCGCTCGCCGGCATGCTTGCGCATCATCTCCAGCGCACGCTGCGCCATGCCGACAGCGCGGGCGCCGATATGGGCGAGCCGGATCTGCAGCACGCTTTGCATGATCAGCTTGAAGCCGCCGCCGACCTCGCCGAGCACGGCCGCTTTCGGAATGCGGCAATCCTCGAAGCTCAGTTCGGCATGGCCATAGCCGCGATGGCCCATCATCGGCTGGGTGCGCGCCACCTTGAAGCCCGGTGTGCCGCGATCGACCAGGAACAGGGTGATGCCGCCGCGGGCACGCTTCTCCTTGTCGGTCAGCGCCATCAGAATCACATAGTCGGCGATGTCGCCGTCGCTGATGAAATGCTTGGTGCCGTTGAGGACCCACTGGTCGCCATCGGGCTGGGCGGTCGTGCTGATTGAGGCGGCGTCGGAACCGGCGCCAGGCTCCGTGATCGCCATGGCGCAGATCTTGTCGCCCTTCACCGTCGGCAGCAGGTAGCGCTCGATCTGGTCGCCCTTGCAGGCCATCAGCATCGGATAGACCTGGCCGAACACACGGCGGATCAGCGCGTCGGACGTCTTGCCGAACTCTTCCTCGACCAGGCAATGTTCGACGCAAGTTAGCCCGCCGCCGCCCACATCCGTCGGCATGTTCATGGCGTAAAGGCCGAGCTTCTGCGCCTTGGACTTGGTGACCGCCAGCGCGTCGGCCGGCACTTTGGCCGTCTGCTCCACGACGTCTTCGAGCGGCTGCACCTCCGTCTCGACGAAACGGCGAACGGTGTCGACCAGGAGACGTGTCTCCTCGGGCACGGAAAAGTCGATCATCGCGCCACTCCCACGGCCTTGCCGGCGATCATCGCATCAATGTCGGCTGCGCCGTAACCGATCTCGCCGAGCACTTCGCGGGTCTGCGCACCGAGCCGTTGCGGCACCAGCCGCACCTCCGGCGTCCGGCCGTCATAGCGCGCGGGATGTGCGATCATCCGGATCGGCGCGCCGCCTGCACTCTCGGCACTCTTGAACACGCCGAGATGCTTAAGCTGGGGATCGGTCTCGAGGTCGCGATAATCCTGCACCGGCGCGTGCCAGATGCCCGCGGCTTCCAGCGCGGGCAGCCATTCCGCCGTCGGCTTCTGCTTCAGCCTGATAGCAACGATCCGCGTGATCTCCTCGCGCTTCGAGAAACTGTCGCCCTCGCCGAATTGCTTCAGCTCTTCGCTATCCAACGCGACCGCGAGCGCTTTGGGCGTGGCCATCGAGATCGCCATATGACCATCCCCCGTGGCGTGAACGCCGTAAGGCCCGGGGCTGAACCACGCCGCGATGCCGGCCGGGCCGCGCGGCGTCGGCGACGGCGCGCCGTTTAGCCATGCCGTCAGCGGCTCGACCTGGAGATCCAGTGCGGCCTGATAGAGGTTGACCTCGACGAGCTGTCCCTTGCCCATCTTCGTCCGGGCGAACAGCGCCGCGAGGATGCTCATGGCGTAGAGCGAGGCGGCATGCTGATCGACGATGACGGCACCGACCGCCGTCGGCTCGCCGTCGGCGCGTCCGGTCCGCATCGCAAGACCCGACATCGCTTGAAGCAAAAGATCCTGGCCCGGACGATCCTTGTACGGCCCCTCCGATCCGAAGCCGGTGGCAACCGCATAGATCAGGCCGGGGTTGATCTCCTTGAGCGTGTCGTAGCCGAGGCCGAGCTTGGCCATGGTGCCCGGCCGAAAGTTCTCCATCACGACATCGGCGGTGGCGACCAGCTTCTTCACCGCCGCAACGCCGTCGGGATGCTTGAGATTGACCGCGAGGCTGCGCTTGTTGCGCCCGGTCGCCAGATGATTGACGCTGTCACCCGCAATGAAATGATTGGCGACCGCCCAGTTGCGCTGAAAGGCGCCCTCGATCGGTTCGACCGCGATGACGTCGGCGCCAAGATCGGCCAGCGTCTGCGCCGCCAGCGGGCCTGCGAGATAATGATTGAAGCTGAGGATCTTGACGCCGTCGAGCAGGTTCATCCGTTCACCTCAGTTTAAGCAGCCGCAACCGGCGCACCGCGCCATGCGAGATCGAAGGTCTTGACCAGGGCGCGTGCGGCCGCATCCTGCGCAGCCGGCAACGGCAGCCGCGGCGGCCGCGGATGGCCGGCTGCAAAACCCATGTGGCCGAGCAGCGCCTTGCTGCCGGCGACGTAGGCCTGGCCGCCGACGAATTCGATCACCGGCAGGTATTTGAGATAGAGCTCGCGCGCTTCCTTGATCGCGCCGTGGTCGGCGACGAAGCTGAAGATGCGAGCCATCTCCGCGGGGACCACGTTGGAGGCCACAGCCACCCAGCCTTGCGCGCCCTCGACGAAGGATTCGAAGCCGAGGATGCCGCCGAACACCGTCATCCTGTCACCGCAGAGGCGGATGATGTCGCGCACGCGCGTCACCTCCAGCGTCGAATCCTTGATATAGAGACAGTTGTCGATCTCGGCGATGCGCGCCACGAGCTGCGGCTTGAGATCGACATTTGCGGTTGCCGGATTGTTGTAGACCATGATCGGCAGCGCGATCGCGTCGGCCACCGTCTTGTAGTGATGGACCAACTCGTCGTCGGTCGGCGTCGAATAGAACGGCGGAATGATCATCACGCCGTCAGCGCCCAGTTTTTCGGCACGGCGACTGAGGCGAACCACCTCACGCGTATCCTCCGCGCCGGTGCCGATCAGCACGGGGACGCGCCCCGCCGCCTGGCGAATGACGACCTCGGCAACCAGCGCCTTCTCGTCATCGTCCATGGACAGGAACTCGCCGGTCGAGCCGAGCGGGATCAACCCGTGAATGCCCTCCACGATCTGCCAGTCGACGAAGGCGCGCAATGCCGCGACATCGACCTCGCCCGCTGCCGTGAACGGAGTGATCATGACGGTGTAGGTGCCGCGGAACGTCTTCATCAGGGAACTGCCGGGTACTCGGGTGGATTCAGGCGATGGATGCCGCCTGCGGAATAACCGCACGCCTTATGCAATCGTTTGCATAAATGTTTCTGCATTGGGCAACACCATCCATTTTTTAAGCTTGATTGGTGTGGAATAAGCTCTTAGCGTTTCTGCAATCGTTTGCAGTTTATCGGCAGGTTTGATGAGCGTCACGCTCAAAGATGTGGCACAGGCGGCCCGCGTTTCAGTCAGCACTGCTTCCCGAGCGCTGACGGGAACCGGCCTGACCAGCGAACGCACGCAGCAGCGGCTGGTGCGCATCGCGCGCGAGCTCGGCTATCGACCGAACCCGATCGCACGCGGATTGAAGACCGGACAGTCGCGGCTGGTGGCGCTTCTCGTCCACAATCTCACCAACGCCTCGTTCCAGGTGATGGCCGAAGTGGTGCAGGCGCGCGTGAAGGCGCTGGGTTATCAGATGCTTCTGTGCATCGGCGGCGACGATCCGCAGCAGGAGAGCGACACCCTCACCACGCTGGTCGACCACCGCATCGACGGGCTGATCGTGGTGCCGACCGGCAAGAACGGCGCGCAGCTCAAGGCGCTCTCGAAGGACGTGCCCATCGTCTGCCTGGTGCGGCGCGACGACGCGACCGATCTCGAGACCGTGCTCGCCGACGATCCGCAAGGCGCATATCTCGGCACGCGTCACCTGATCGAGCTCGGGCACAAGCGCATCGGGCTGATCGTCGGCCGCCAGGACACCACGTCCGGCCGCGAACGGTTGTCCGGCTATGTCCGCGCCCTGCGCGAGGCCGGCATCGTCAGGGACGACACATTGATCCATGCCGGCCATTTCGAGCCCGAGACCGGCGCGACCTCCGCCCGCAAGCTGCTCGACCTTCCCCGCCCGCCCAGCGCGATCTTCGTCGCCAACCACGAGGCAACGCTCGGCGTGCTGCGTGTCACCGCGGAACGGAAGATCGTCATTCCCGACGATCTGTCGCTGCTCTGCTACGAGGACATGCCGTGGTTCGAATGGCATCGCCCGGCGATCAGCATCGTCGACAACGGCGCGCGGGATCTTGCCAATCTCGCCGTCGACCGGCTGCTGCATCGCATGGACGCCAAGGGAAATAGCAAGGGCAACGGCAATGACGGCGTCCGCGAATATCGCGTCGGTGCCCGGCTGATCAAGCGCGACTCCTGCCGCCAGATCGAAGCCCCGGCCCCTGCGAAATCCGGCAAGTTCAAATCGTCTTCATCCAAATCATCTGCGGCCAAATCCGCGAAGGTCTGATCGATGCCGTATGTCGAAGTGCTCGCCCCGCAAGTCCCGTCCCAGCGCAAGGCCGCGGTGGCGCGCTCGGTGACCGACGGCCTGATGTCGGCGTTCGGCGTCGCCGCCGATACAGTCACACTCTATTTCCTGCCGATTGCGCCTGACGACTACGCCCATGCCGGCACGTTCGGCGCGCAGGCTACCGGCCAGCGCATCCTGCTCAAGGTCCACGCCTTCCGCCGCAGCGAGGCTGAGCGTCGCGCCGCCGCCATCGCGCTAACCCGCGGCGTGTGCAGCGCCTATGGCGTGCCGGGCGACGACGTCGCGATCTATTTCCTCGATCGCGCCCGCAGCGAAGTCTCCCACGATTCCAAGCTCGCCAGCGACTGACGGGAGCACGCCATGGACCGCTTCTACAGCCAAGACCAGAAAGCCCTGCGCGAGACCGCCCGCCGCTTCGCCGAAGCGGAGATCCTGCCGCGCGCCGCCGCGATCGACCGCGAGGACCGGTTCGACCGCGCGCTCTACAAGGGCATGGCCGATCTCGGCCTGTTCGGCATCTGCCTGCGGGAAGGCGCCGGTGGCGCGGGTCTCGATGCGATTGCTGCCTGCATCGCGATGGAGGAGCTGGCGCGCTGCTCCGGCGCGGTCGCTAACGCCTTCGCAATTCCCGTCGAGGCCGTGCTGTTCTTCGACCATCACGGCACTGAGGCGCACAAGGCGCTGATCCCCAAAATCCTCAACGGCGACATCATTCCCGCGACCGCCGTCTCGGAACCCGACCACGGCTCCGACGTCGCGGGCATCCGCACCAACGCGGTGCGCGATGGCAATGGCTGGCGGCTCAATGGCACCAAGGCCTGGGTGACGCTCGGCGGCGTCGCCGACCGCATCATGGTGTTCGCGCGCACCGGCGCAGATGCGGGCCATCGCGCCATTTCCTGTCTTCTCGTGGACGGCACCTTGCCCGGCATCGCCCGCGGCAAGAACGAGGAGCTGCTCGGCATGCATGGCCTCGACGACTGCCAGATGACCTTCTCAGACGTGCGCCTCCCCGCCGACAGCGTGATGGGGCCGGAGAACCAGGCCTTCAAGATGGCCATGAGCAATTTCAACTTCAGCCGGCTCATGATGGCCTCGATGGCGCTCGGCATGGCGCAGGCGGCGTTCGAGGACGCCACGACTTACGCAAAGGACCGCAAGCAGTTCGGCCAGGCCATCATCGGCTTCCAGGCCGTACAGTTCATGCTCGCGGACATGTCCACCGACATCGCCGCCGCGCGCCTGCTGATCCACCACGCCGCGCGCCTGCACGATGCCGGCGAGTCGATCGCCAAGGAGGCGGCGCAGGCAAAGCTGTTCACCACTGACATGGCGATGAAGCACGTTTCCAACGCGCTGCAGATCCACGGCGGCAACGGCTATTCGCGCGAGTACCGCATCGAGCGCATCTTCCGCGACGTCCGCCTCGCCCAGATATACGAAGGCACCAACCAGATCCAGCGGCTGATCATCGCCCGCCAGGTCGAGAAGGAGGCCGCGTGATGCGGGAAGCGCGCTCATGCTGAGCATCATCACAGCGGCAGAGGCCGCCGGTCTCATTCGCGATGCTGACACGCTGATCGTCGGGGGAAATGGCGGCACGGGCGCTGCCGAATCGATCCTTGAGGCGCTGGAGCAGCGCTTCCTCGGCGGCCAGGGTCCGCACAATCTGACGCTCATCAACATCACCGGCGTCGGCGCCGTCACCGAGAAGGGTCTCTGCCATCTCGCCCATGAAGGCCTGATCGCGCGCGTAATCGGCGGCAATTTCGGCCTCCAGGTGCCGTTCATGCGCCTCGTCCGCGACGAGCTGATCGACGCCTACAATTTCCCGCAAGGGGTGATGAGCCAGCTCTGCCGCGCCATGGCGGCAAAGCATCCGGGCGTGCTCACCCATGTCGGTCTCAACACCTACATGGACCCGCGGCAGGATGGCGGCCGCATGAACAAGCGCACCACAGCGCCGCTGGTGGACCTGCTCGAGTTGCATGACCAGTCGTGGCTGCTCTACCGCGTGCCCGCCCCGCCCGATGTCGCCATCATCCGCGGCACGTCCGCGGACGAGGACGGCTATATCAGCATGGAGCACGAGGGCACCACGCGCGAGGATCTCTCGATCGCACAGGCCGTGCACAATGCCGGCGGCACCGTGATCTGCCAGGTCAAGCGCATCGTGAAGCGCGGCTCGATCCATCCGCAGATGGTGAAGATCCCGGGCTTCCTGATCGACCACATCGTGCTCGAGCCCGAGCAGATGCAGACCTACGGCACCGCCTACGACCCCGCACGCTGTGGCGAGACGCGCGTCCCGGTGGCGATGATCACGCCCGATCCGCTCACCGAACGGCGGGTGATCGCCCGCCGCGCCGCCTTCGAGCTGCGCCCTCGCGACGTCGTCAATCTCGGCGTCGGCATCTCCGCTATGATCCCCAATGTCGCGGCCGAGGAAGGCATCTCGGACCTGATCACGCTAACGGTGGAATCCGGCGTGGTCGGCGGCGTGCCCGGTCACGCCCGCGAATTCGGCACCGCCATCAATCCACGCGTCATTCTCGATCAGGCCTATCAGTTCGACTTCTATGATGGCGGCGGCCTTTCTTGCGCCTTCCTCTCTTTCGCGGAGGTGGACGAAGCCGGCAACGTCAACGTCACCCGCTTCGGCGAGCGCCGCGACGGCTCCGGCGGCTTCATCGACATCACGCAGAACGCCAAGCGGCTGATCTTCAGCGGCACCATGACCGGCGGCAAGTTCGACATCGGCGTCGAGAACGGCCGCCTGGCGATCCGTCGCGACGGCGCTTTCCGCAAATTCGTGCCACAAGTGGGCCAGATCAGCTTCAGCGCGTCGCTGGCGGCACAGCGCGGCCAGCATGTCAGCTACGTCACCGAGCGCGCCATGTTGGAGCTCGAGAACGGCAGCGTGACCCTGACCGAGATCGCGCCGGGCGCGCGGCTTGAGGAGGACATCCTCGCCCGTATGGATTTCAAGCCGCGCATCAGCCCGCAGCTGAAAGACATGGATCCGCGCATCTTCCGTTCGGGCCCAATGGGCATCGCGCAGAGCTTCAAAGCCCTGCCGGCGCGGCCGCGCAAGGTCGCCTGAGGGATCAGCATGGACGCGAGCGCTCCGATCAATCTCGGCTACGAGGACATCGCGCTCGGCGCGGAGTTCGAGACCGCCGTGCACACCGTGACTGAGGCAGATATCGCGGTCTTCGCCGACGTCACGCGCGACCATCATCCGCTTCATATCGACTCAGGTTACGCGCGCTCGCGCGGCTTTCCAGCGGTCATCGGCCATGGCCTGTTCGGCCTGTCGCTGATGGAGGGGCTCAAGTCGGAGCTGAAACTGTACGAGGAGACCTCGGTCGCCTCGCTCGGCTGGGACGAGGTGAAGTTCAAGGGCCCCATCGTCGCCGGCGACACCTTGCGTGTCCGCTTCCGCTTCGTCGAGAAGCGGCCGACCAAAAATCCGGAGCGCGGCATCGTCGTCGAGACGCTCGACCTCCTCAACCAGCGCGACGAGGTGGTGACCGCGGCGCGCCACATCTCGCTCATCCTGACCCGGCAAGCCGACGCGACGGTGGAAACATGACGAGACATTGAAGAAAACGCGGACCGGAGGACGGCTCCTCTGCACCCACGCTTTGATTGGAGTATTGAGATGCGATATCGAAAAACCCTCTCCGCCCTAGCTCTGCTCATCGGCCTGTCCCAGGCGGCCGGAGCCCAAACCTGTACGCCGAAGGTGCCGGCGTCGAGCCTGATCGAGGCGCCGAAATGGCAGATGTCGATCAACCCGACGCTGCCGCCGCAGCAATTCGTCGACGACAAGGGCGAGCTGCAGGGCCTCAATGTCGAGCTCGCCCGCGAGATCGCCAAGCGCATCTGCGTTGAGGCGGTTTTCCTGCGCATGGACTTCCCGCCGATGATCCCGGCGCTTCGCTCCGGCCGCTTCGACGCCATCAACACCGGCCTGTTCTGGACCGAGGAGCGCTCGAAGATGCTCTATCTCGTGCCTTACGCGCAGCAGGCGATCAGCATCTACACCGATCCCTCCTCCAGCCTTAAGCTGGAGAAGTTCGAGGATCTCGCCGGCCGCATCGTCGGCGTGGAATCGGCGACCTATACCGAGCGCAAGGCGCGCGAGTTCAGCACCGCGATGGAGGCCAAGGGCCTCAAGCCGGTCGAACTGCGTACCTTCGCCACGGTGACCGCGACCTCGGCCGCGCTGCGTGCTGGCCAGCTCGAAGCCGCTCTCAACATCAACGAGACCGCGAACGCGCTCGAGCAGAAAGGCATCGCAAAGATCTGGGTCCGCGACATCGCCGGCACCGACATCACCTTCGCCTTCCGCGACAAGCTGCTGGCGCAAGCCGCAGCAGATGCGCTCACCGCGATCCGAGCCGACGGCACCTACGACAAGCTGTTCGACAAGTTCGGCATGACCAAGCTGAAGGCCACGACGTTCGCCATTCGCGGGGATGGGCCGACGAATTGACAAGCTCGCGCTATCTCATGTGTGGCAGCGCACATATGATCGACCTACTGCCGCTGATGGGAGAACAGGAGCATCTGCCTGCTTACTCGTTGGTCGCGGGAAACGCGACCAACCCACACCCCAGGAACGGTTTGATCTCGGGTGGATCAGCACGCCCACGCCATTACGCGCCGATTGAGTGTCAATTTTCATATTCGAGAACTGAGGTTGCTCGTCAGCCTCGCGTAGTCTGCCGTCACTCTCGAAATCTTGCGTTGCACTTGCACCACTGAAGTCCGCTCGTCCGCTTAAGAGAACTTGCTCCTCATTGGCTGTCGCAAGATTTTATTGGCTGTCGCAAGATTTTTCTTGATCTCCCGGTGCACACGTTGTGCACACGCCGCCTTCTAACCAATTGAAACACTCGAACTCTCGCTCCAATCCATCACGGGGGCAATGCAAAATCGATGCGCTAACAGATTGATGTTATTTCGCTTTATCGTCTCGTCTGGTATAGCTGATGTTCGGGCCGACTAAAGTTTTCAGGCTAACAGTTGAGGCATTCTCCTTTCGTTTCAAGTGCTTATTCAGAGGGCTTCGTAGCCCCGTGGAACATGGCACGTCCGGTCGGTACAGCATTGCTGTACTAGATGAGGTCGTGCAGTACCACGCTAGTTCGAATCCTCCTTACCAATCCCGTTTCCTTCGGCCGCAAAGTAACGTGCCGCTCTGGCCAGGCCTAGGGAAGAACAAGTACGGTCGTAGTGTTGGCGGCGGTAGAGCAAGCAAACTTGCGGGCTGCGGTCCGCTGGTAGGCGCGTGCGTTATCAGGACAGCAGGTTGGCGAAAGCTTCGGCCTATACTGAGTTCGAAGAATGAGCGCTGCCCTCCGAAGGCAAAGATCGCCCATTCGAATTCCGCCGGAGCTCGAGGTCGATGGCTCAACAGTCCTGGCTAGATCGGGTGAAACTGAATTGCAAAAACCCGGGCCCGCGCCCTGCAGTGTGTGCCGCACGAATGGATGGCATGCCTCTTCGTCGCAGCCGTTCACGCCTAGGGCGTCGAGATCAATCCACCAGGCGTTGCAACTATCCAGCGGTTGCCCCAACGCACGATAGAGTCGATCCGCCCGATGCCGGGGACCACGTCGCCCCGTGCTGCCATTCGAATCCCATCGGGCCCTTCGAGCACCGCCGTTCCACCGCGAACGTCAAGGACTGCCCACCCCCTAATAGTCGTTGGTCTTGTCTCGGGGACCGACATGAGCGGCCCCGCAGACCCAAGCGAGCCGGTCACAGACATGTCCGCCTCGCCGGCCGAAGAAGCTTGGTTCGAAGCTTCCGCCGATTGCGCCCCACTCGACGCTTTGGCCAAGGGCTTCGGAGCAAGGCTCGCGCTTGTTGTGGAGGGCTGACCTACACCAGGCGGTGTTCGCGAGTCCGAGGCTGATGCTACCTTTCGGGCGCTTTCGATCCTGCCGCCTGACTTTGTGTCCGGCATGCGGCGCGAAACGGTCTCTACCTGAGCAATTGGGTTGAGAGGCGAGATAGTTGCAGGACCGTACCAAGCACCAGCCCATCCCAATCCGAAGCCCCCAGCCAAGGCGGCCACGACGAGCCAAAAAGTGCGTTTTGCAAGGCCGCTCGGCGCCAATAGCGCCAGGACCTCATCTCGATTGGAGGTCGAGAAATCTGATTGGTCGAGAGTGACGGGCCGGGTCGCGACCTCGCAACTGCCTTGATCCGCGACAGTCTCGAACCTTTCCAAGGTATTGGCATGATGCAGTTGCATGCTCGGGTCCCTTGTGGTCCCCAATGATCGTGCCGGGAACTAAATCAACCCTTAACAGCCGATGCATCTCGGCACGAATAAATCAGCGGCGCATCACACGCAGAAGACCAAAGGAGTGATGTCTGGCGGCCCCCGGAGCGACCAAATGACGGTGGGACTGTGTTTTGCAAGCGCGTCCGCTTCCGAACTCGGCATCAGCGCGTTGATCGCTCCGACTTCGGCGGCCCCATCCCGGAGCTCCATAGCCGCTTGCCCACGCTAGCCAAGTCGATGTTGCGCAGTTTCTCGCGGTCGCGCCAGTGGCTAACGATGCGTGCCCTCGCCCGATCCTAGCAGAACTTATCGTAAGTCGGATCGAGTGCGCACTTTCGTTCGACCTACAAATGCGCGGCGTTGTCGCGCTGGTGTAGTCGCTTCATCACTTACTGTGGGTGCCGCGATCGAGTCCTTGGGCCATTCGACGGATGTCTCCAGCTTCGTAGAACGTCCGCTCGCGTCTAGAGCCTGTGTATTGGTGTCCACGCGTCCAAGCTACTGGAGTGCGGGGACATACATACGAGCGCCAACATGTCAGTTCGGCGTATGCTCGCGTCTCGGCGATGACCTCAGAAAGCAAACCCTACCGGCTCGCACGGGCGTTAGAGCGAGACGTTCCACCGCCAACGCAAGCCGTGGTGAATGAAGATTGCCCGATAGGGCTGTTCGATGCTGCGGCGCTGGCCTTCGTGTTCTTTCAGTCGGAGAAGCCAAACGGATGCCAGACAAGGAAAGGATGTGGGGTTGGCCTTCTTTCCAACGCGGTCGCGCCCGCAGCGCTCAATTGGTCTGCCGCTTTTGAACCGAAGTCTGGTCGATTAGGAAGTCGTCCAACTTCCCGCCGCCTCGAAGCTGCGGCCGCAGCCAGCGAGGCAGCCTGCCGCGACCCGACCATGTCTCCGCCGGGTTCCTTGGATTGCGATATTTGGGACGAACGGGCGGGTATGGACGGCGCTTACGATCGAACCTTGTGGCCTCGTCAGCGAGTCCAATCTTGTGGAGCCGTTCCTCCAATTTTGCTTTTTGCACTAACATTTTCTGAGTAAGGCTGGCGGTGACCTGCTGATGAAATCTCCAGAGCTCGTCAAGGGAGAGCGAATTGAAATGGGCGGCGTTCATGGCTCGATCCGAATTCTTGGGAGAAGGCCCAGCAAACAAGTCGGGTGTATTCGTATCGCTCTATTTTTCATCGTCTCCTGTTTATGTTCGGCAAGGCCATGCCGATCCGGAATTGAGAATTGCGACAATGTCCTCAGTGCTCATATTTCGGCAGCCATACAAGGCGAAATCTGAGACAAGTCCCTCATGCCAGAGACTGCCCGGCATTGGGCCGAACGTCGCCGCTCTGTTGTCGCAGGTTCAAGCTCTCGACATTCAAACAACAGATGACATTCGCTCGGGCTGTCTTGATTTATGAGCTTGCGAGTAGCTGCATCCGATTGATGGTGGGACAGACACAACTAAATGAAGCGGCCAGAAGACGGCTCTACTGGCTCAGTCGGCGAAGATCGAGTTTGCTTATTGCAGAGACGCGCAGGAAGGCGGCGCATTTATTTGGAGAAACTGATTTGAAATTAGGGATTGCAGATGATGGAAAACAACCGAAAAGCTCACCGTGTTCGCTTTGAACACAAGCATACGGTCAGCATCATGGGTGTCCACGGGACGTGGCGGCGAAGCTGACCCTTGTCGATGCCTCTGCAATGGGTGCCAAGCTTGAGGTTGACGGCTCGACAGATCCCCTGAAAGCACAGGAATTCTTCTTGGTTCTGTCCTCCACGGGTCTGGCATTTCGGCGCTGCGAGCTAATTTGGGTGGATGGTTCTCACGTCGGAGTTCAGTTCGTCACAGAAGACAAAGAGTAAACCGAACGCAGAGAAACGTCTCGTCGGTTCACAATGAGACTTCAGATTTATCCATGCTCGCTCAGACGACTGACAGGCTTGTTGTCGACGATTCTTCAGGATGAATTGGCGTTGCGCGGCGTGCATTCATTGACGCCATCCGACTATCACGAGATCATAGAGCAGTTGATCGAACACCTTAGAGACCTGGAGCTTAACTTCGCCGGCCGCGAGTTGGCTGGGAAACAGCCGAGTAGCCTCATGCCGGACTGACACCGGGCATTTCGGGATTGGCTGCCTCGGACGTCGCGCTGCAGAGTCTAGAGTTGCTTTCCAATTCTATAAACCAAACCCGCGGCCGATTCGCGGATAAGCCTGACCGCGGCCTCAGTATTACGCCCCCTGAAGAGCGCTCCATCAACCTGAGAAAAGATGCCCAGGTTGCCAAGAATCCGTCGACGATAGATTTAACGAGATTACCGCGATGCTTCTTTACGATCCCGCTTGCCATTTGGTGGTGTTGGTCCAACAACCGACGCCATGCTAGGTCGCCCATCCTGGCTGCGCTGCGGGTCGAATCGACGATGTCGGTGAATAGAATCGTGATCAAAACTCGCTCGAAATCATTCGATAAATTCTCATGATCTCCCGTGATGAATTCTTCGATATCGCCGAGAAGTGCCTCGGCATCGCCGAACCAGAAGGCATGTCCTCCGTTTGAGTATTCAATGTATTTGGCATTCGGGATGCGCTCCGCCAGATCACGCCCCGCTATCGTCGTGAAAGCTGGAGATCGAGCCTTGAGGATCGTATCCCATTCCGAAAGCCATATCGTCGAGCTCGACGACGGCTCACGCTGGCAGGTGTTCCCTGGTGACGTCGACATCACCCTCGGCTGGACGCCCGAGACCGATCTCAGGCTGACCCGCATCGATGGCGATGTAAGCGACCAGGTTCTAGTCAGCAACGATGATGACGGCCGCGTCCGGGTTCTGCCCGAAGGCGCGCTTTGGCCGAAGGACCACGTCAAGGCGAAACTGGGATCGACGCGCAGGAGCAGGCGGGCGACAAAATGACGGCGCGCCATTCGCGACAGGATCCCATCAACCCGACGGCTTCGAAGACATTGCGAAAGCAAGTGAATTAGTCGCTTCCGGCGACATCGATGACGTGATTCCGAGAGGTGCCCAATTGTTTGTTTACACCGCCGAAGCTGAAGGTTAGCATTGGAACAACCAGACGTAATTTGCCGATATGTGAAGCCCTTCACGGTCAGACGCGCTTCGGTAGTGCATTGATACAGTGAATGATCCCGCACCTCGGGAGGGCAGTTTTGTCTACTCCCCTTTTGGACCAGCGGCTCCAAGGCTTCGCCTCGAACTTACTCTATCAGGAGCTGGCGGACGGAGATGACGCCGAAGGCTTTCGCTTTCGCGACATCGACGGAATCGTTCTCTTCGTCGACATCGTCGACTCCACGTCCATGACCGATCTGGTGGCCGCGTCCGGTCCCGATGGCGCCGAGCGGCTCGGGGACGTCCTCAACGACTATTTCCGCTGCGTGATCAACATTGTGCTGGCGCATGGCGGCGACGTGGTGGGCATTGATGGCGACGCCGCGATCGCGCTTTGGCGCGCCGCCGGATCGACGAGCACCCCGGCCGTCTCAGCCGCACGGGCTGCAATTGGCCTGCGCGAGGTCCAGCTCCATTGGCCGGTCCAGCCGCCCGCCTCGCTTCGCCACCGAGTGACGCTGGTCGCCGGCAAATTCACCTCGGTCATTCTTTCCGGCAACAGCGGGCGGCGCTTTCATGTTCTCGCCGGCGAGCCGTTGCGCACGATCAGCGCGATCTCGCACGAGGTCGAGCCGGGCGAGGTGATCGTCGACGATGCGGTCGCGCAAATGCTCGGCGCCGCAGCGAAGCTCGAACCGATTGGCTCTCACGGCGAAGCGATGCACGCCGCGGCACGCCTCGACGCCTTGGTCGACACGGGGCCAGCGGATCGCGGCCCGGCGCCTGGTCCGATTCCGCTCTCGTGGTCCACGCCAAAATCGTTCCTGCCGCGCGTGGTCGTCGCGCGCGGCCAGTCCGATCTCGTAGCCTGGCTGACCGAATTCCGGGCCGTGAGCCTTATCTATGTTCGGCTCAGCGCACCGGAGCTTCCCGACGGCTCCGCCCAGGCTCGGCTGCAAACGATGTTCGAGGTCGTCGCGAAAGCCGCGGAGGCGCTCGATGTCGAAATTCTGCGGGTGGTCGCTAACGAAAAAGGCGTCATCGCACTCATCGTCTGCGGCTTGCCGTCCTTCGGCTCGGAAAGCAATGCGGCTCACGCGGTCGGGATCGCCGAACGCATTCGTGAGGACGCCTCGAAGCTCGGCATACCGCACTCGCTCGGCGTGGCGACGGGCCGCGTATTCTGCGGCCTGGTCGGCAACGCGGCGCGACGCGACTACGTCTTGAACGGACCCGTCATGAACTACGGCGCGCGGCTCATGCAGGCCGCCGACGACGACGTGCTCTACGATGCCGAGACGGCCCGCGCGGCGAGCGGGCGGTTCGCCTTCTCGCCAGCCGAGGAAATCTCGGTCAAGGGGCGCGGGCGTCCGCTTGCCGTACACCGCCTTTCGCAGGCATTCGCGGCACCTGCGCACTCGCCCGCCGGGCAGAAAGCGCTCGTCGGGCGCGATGCCGAATATGCGGAATTGACGCGAGGGCTCGGCAGTGGTGAAGGCGGCCTCGTCGTTCTGGAAGGCGAACCAGGCGCTGGCAAATCCCGATTGCTCCAGGCCTTGCGTGAGGCGGCCGAACGCAGTCGCCACACGACGATCGTCGCTGCCACGCACGTGATCGAGCGCGCGACGCCCTACTACGTCTTCCGCAATTTCGTGCAGCAATTGCTGCGCGAGCCCGGCGACCGCGAACCCGTGAGCCCGCCTCTGCTGCGGACACGACTTCACGAGGCGCTTGCCGAAACTGACCTCATCGAGAAGGCGGCCTTGATCGAGGACGTGATGCCGCTCGGATTGCCGAGCAGCGAACTTGCTGCCCAGATCAAGGGCGCGGCGCGACAGGCGGGCATAGAGGATATCATCGTTGCGCTCGCCGCCCGAAGAATGGCGGATCGGGCCCCTTTGATCCTGCTCGACGATTTGCACTGGATCGATGCGCTGTCGGCGGACCTTCTGCTGGCGCTGGCGCGCAGATTGCCCCGGCTGCTGATCGTGGTGACGTCGCGGCCGTTCGATGCGACGGAGGCGCCGCACGGCGGACGGGTCATCCAGCGTGCGTCCCGCCGCATCCCGGTTACACGGATTGACTCGAAAGGCACGACGCAGATCATCTGCGATCTCCTGAACGTCATGTCCGTCCCACGCCGGCTGGTCGATTTCGTCTACGGACAGTCGCAAGGCTTGCCGATCCATATCGAGCAGCTCGTGCTTTCGCTGCAGGAGCATGGGTTGATCGAAGCACGGGAGGGGAAATGTCTCGTGCATGCGTCCGATCTCAGAGCCGCCGCGGTGCCGCAAAAGCTCCGTGACCTGGTCGTCGGACGCATCGACCATCTTGGTCAGGCCGATCAGCTCGTGGCTAAGGTTGCGAGCGTCATCGGCCGCGTTTTCGACATGGACACATTGCGGGCGATCTATCCGCTTCCGAGCGAGGCGCGCAGCCTCGAGATGAGCGTGCGGCGCCTGGCCCTCGCGGGCATTCTGGAGCCCGCATCCGGAGGAGACAGCGCCGCGCATGCCTTCCGCCATGTGATCATTCAGGAAGCGACATACGAGCTCCTGAGCTATGCGCAACGACGATCGATCCATCTTCATCTCGTCGAGCAGATCGAGCGGCGGCGCGCGGAGGCGCTGGAGCCGCACTATTCGGAGCTCGCCCATCATTGCGAGCACGCGGGCGAGACGGCGAGAGCGGTCGAGTTTCGCCTGTCGGCGGCGAGCCTCGCCGTGCTCCGCTCTGCCAATGATGACGATGCATGTGGAGCGCGCCGACCGTCTGGCCAGGACCGCACGGCTGGCGCTGACCGACGCCCAGCGCTCGACCTTCGCGTTCCTGAGAGGAGAAGCGCTCCACGCCTTGGCGCGCTTCGGTGACGCCGAGGGCTATTTCCGGGAATGCATGCGGCTGAACAGGATCAAGAGGCCGGAGACCCCCCTCCAGATGAGGCTCTCCACGATTCGGCAGCTCGCTCGACAAGCCGCGCACCGAGTCGGCTTGATGCGAACGCCATGCGATGAAGTTACCCGCCAACGGGAGCGGCTGTCCGCCCTTCTGCATACACGCCTCGCCGAGCGCGCCTACTTCATGTGCCAATCCACCGAGCTGGAGCACGATACGCTCGCGGCGTTGAACCAGGCCGAAAAAGTTGGTGCGGTCTCGGAGACGATCGGCGGATACGGGGCGCTCGCGATCGGACTTGGAACGACGCGCCTGCATGCGCTGGGCCGCTACTATCGTCAACGCGCAATCGACGAATCCAAACGTGTCGGAGAATTGCGGGACCAGGGTTTTGCCCGTCTCTATGGCGCGGTCTACTCGCTGCACACTTGTGACTGGGACGAGGCGCGTACGCTTCTGCAGGATGGCGCCAAGCTGTTCGAGCGGCTCGGCGACCGGTTTCGCCGACAGTCGTGCCGCGCGGTGCTCGGGTATATCGCGATGGCCGCCGCGAACTACCGCGAAGCGCGTGCCATCCTCAGCGAGTTCGGATGGGACGCGGAGGGGGCCGAAACGAATGCGGTGCGGATCTGGTTGCTCGCCGGTCAGTCGGCACTCGATATGCTGGAGGGCCGCCCGCCTGCTGCCGCGGTGCGACGGATGGAAGCGGTGCGGGAGCTCGTTCTCTATCCGGCCGAACGCCACCTCTGCGACGGCGTTGCCGCTGCCGCTCGTCTCAGGGCAGGCGACATCGAGGGCGCACGGCGCGGTGCCGACGAGGCATTGCAGAACCTGGCCGCCGGCTTCTGCACGATGGGCTCGGCGTACAACAGCGTCAGCAGCGTGGCTGCCGTGTTCCTCGAACTGCTCGAGCAAAGCCAGGCTGACGGCAAGCGCGACGACGGCTTGCATGCGCGCACGGCCGAGGCGTGCCGCGCCGTATCGGCCTACGCAGCGCGGACGCGGATATGCCGCCCGCGCGCGCACGTGCTCGAAGGCCGCTTTGCATTGGCCTCGGGACGGCAGAGCCGAGCGATCCGTCAGTTCCGCCGTGCGCAGGGTTGGGCGCGACGATTGCAGATGCCGCTTGAGGAGGCATTGGGTCATCTCGGGCTCGCGCAAGCCCTGCCCGACAACGCCGCGCGCGAGCACCACTACGAACAGGGAATGTCGATGCTCGATGGCCTGGGAGCCCGGCCGTGGGGCTACGATTTAATGACGGCTGCAGCAGTCAAGCGCGAGGGTCACTCAGCCATCCGGGCGTAGCATGAGAGGAAAGATCGATGGCGAAGCAGAAGATCGCGATTCTCGGCGGAGGCATGGCCGGGCTGAGCGCGGCCTATCACCTTACCAAGACCCACGCTCTGCGCGATCGATACGAGGTCGCGGTGTACCAGCTTGGTTGGCGGCTCGGCGGCAAGGCAGCAAGCGGAAGGGACGATCTGGGACGCAATCTCGAGCACGGCCTTCACGTCTGGTTCGGCTGCTACGAAAACACCTTTCAGATGCTCCAGGAGCTTTATGCGGCGAATCCGCCCGGCGGCATGCTGACGGACTGGACGGCCGCCGTGAAGCCGCAAAGCTACACGCCGATCGGCGTTTACGACAACGGCCGATGGACGTACTGGCCACTGACCTGGCCGACCAACGATGGAACGCCCGGTGACGGCACACTCCTGCCGAGCTGGGGCCAGATGATGCAGATGGTCGCCGGCTGGATCGCGGAGGCGATTGAACGTCGCCTGCAGCAACCGGCCCCCGCAGAGGCGGTCGCTGCGGCCGGCTGGCTGCCGCCCACCGGAGCCCTGGCGCTGTCGTCGGATACTGCGACACCGGCGGGTGCGGTGAGAGCGGCGCAGAACCACCTGCGTGCTCACGGTTCAGATCTTCGCAAGCTGACCGAACAGGACATGAAAGAATTTCACGACCTCGTCCGGTGGGCGCGCGATGCGCTGGCCGGACGGAAGTTCGTGGGTGAACAGAGGGCGGAATTCGTGGAGGCATCTCCACTCGATCACCGCATCCTGACCGAAGTCCTCGATATCTTCGCAGCAACCTCTGCCGGCATTTTCTGGGATTTGGTCGTGCCGGACCGTCCCCTCGAAGCGCTCGACGGCTACGACTTTCGCGCCTGGTTGATCAACCACGGCGCCAACCCCACGATCGTTAACACGTCCTCGGTCATTCGCGTCCTCTACGACACCTTGTATCAGTACGAGGACGGTGATGTGTCGCGTCCATCCTACGCCGCGGGCTCCGGGCTCGGCGTCATCATGCGTCTGATCGGAACCTACAAGGGCGCCATGATGTGGGACATCCAGGCCGGCATGGGCGAGGTGATCGTCGCGCCGCTGTACGAGCATCTTGTTTCGTTGGGCGTGAGCTTCAAATTTTTCCGCAAGGTGACACATCTCGGCTTGTCGCCGGACGGGACGCTGATCCAGACGATCCGGATGGACAAGCAGGTGGAGACGATCTCCGGCGACTACCAGCCCACCTACGATCTTGCGGATGGATTGACTGTCTGGCCGGCCGAGCCGCTTTGGGAGCAACTCGTCGACGGCGCCGAGATGAAGGCCGCAAAGGTCAATTTTGAGAGCTATTGGTGCGATCGGCCGCCCGTCGGACCACCCGAGGAGCTTCATCTCGGAACGGATTTCCACATCGCGGTCCTTGCGATCTCGCTCGGCGCCTACAAGCCCCTGAATGGCGCTGACGCCAGCATGTGCGCGGAGCTGATCGCCAAGAACGGAGCGTTTGCCTCGTACGTTC
This sequence comes from Bradyrhizobium sp. 159, assembly GCF_023073795.1. Classification (NCBI taxonomy): domain Bacteria; kingdom Pseudomonadati; phylum Pseudomonadota; class Alphaproteobacteria; order Hyphomicrobiales; family Nitrobacteraceae; genus Bradyrhizobium; species Bradyrhizobium sp. 159. The sequence continues at coordinate 92,441 of NZ_JADPKE010000018.1, forward strand.
AGAATGTCGGTGTCGTGCCGACGCAGTCGGTCCAGCTGTGGTGCGACCCGACCAGTGCCGGCCTCGGCTGGACCACCGGCAAAGCCGCGACCGTTTCAGGGCCCGAGTATCTAAACATCTGGGCCGACATGACCCAGGTGTTGCCGTTCGAAACCTGGCAGGGGCCGAGGCCGCAGTCCCTGCACTATCTCACTGGAACATACAAGACGACGCTATTCCGGCAGCCCTCCTCCAATACAGGCGTTCCCGCCCAGGCCCATGATGAGATCCGGACCCAGGCGATCGCGTGGCTCAACGAGTCGTCCTACGGCCTGTGGCCACTCGCTGATCCCAACGGCGCCTTCGATTTCGACGTGCTGCACGTGACGGAGCCGGCCGTCGGCACAGCACGTTTCAACCAGCAGTTCTGGCGCGCCAATATCGACCCGACCGAATGCTGCACGCTGTCGGCAGCGGGAACGACGCAGTATCGGCTGCATCCCGACCAGACCGGCTTCAACAACCTCATCCTTGCCGGCGAGGGCAGCCGGCACGGTTTCAACACCACGGCAATCGAGGGAGCCGTGATGTCCGGTGCGGCGGCCGCGCGCGCGATCAGCGGCGCCCCTGCTCACATTGTCGGGTACGACTTCCTGCAACGCCGGCCATCGCAAGGACCAGGAACATGACAGAGGTACCCTACATATCGTGGATCGGACACGGCGCGACGTGTCTGTCAGCTCCCGACACCTTCGCCGATGCCACGATGAGCCTCTTCAGCATCGAGACCGACACCACCGCCGTTCAGAACCTCGTGGATGCGCTTCTCAATCCCGTAGCTCCCGGACGGGTGCGCTACGCCCCTGCGCTGTCCGCCGCGATCTTCAGCTTCAGCGACAATGCAAGATGTACCTCGACGGTCGATGCGATCGGCTTCATGCCCGGGCGCGAGACCATGATCCTGGTGCCGCTCTGGGAGTTTCATGGCACCAATCCGCTTCCCAGCCGGCTGGTGTTCTGGGCGCCCTATATCTTCATTGACTACACGATCGGCCTTGTCACCGGGCGCGAGGTCTGGGGATGGCCGAAAGCTTTCGCGCGCATCGGCGTCGACACCGATGCGCCGGGCGCGGGCTTTTCTTGTCGGACCACGGTGTTCCCGGTCCTCGCGCCGACGACGCCCGCGCAGGACGTCGTTCTCTATCGTATCTTCAGGACCAACGAGGGCGCCAAGTCCGAACCTTGGGACAGCGCGGGGGCAGCAGCCCGCGGCGCGGTGCGAGGCTTGCTCGACGGGATCGCCGAAGATGCCCTCCAGATGCTCACCCGCCAGCCGGAAATTTCGTGTGTCGTGCTGAAGCAATTCCGTACGTCGGACGATCCGACGATCTGCTGCTATCAGGCAATCGTCAACTCGCCGATCGCAGTGACGAATTTCGCCGCTGGGGGCCCGCTGTTCGACAGTTTCACCGCCGAGATTGCCACCTGCGAAAGCCACAGGATCGTGTTCGACTTGCTCGGGACGATGCCAACATCCCCGACCACACGCCTGCCGATCAGGTTCGCCGGTTGGGCAAGGATCGATTATACAGCGCTTCCCGGCAGCGCCGTGATCGTTGCAACGTAGACGAGCTCAATTGGTTTTGGCAGCATCGGTGCACCGATGCTGCATGGAGGATAAGCCATGCCCCACGGATCGCAAATCAACGTCGTGATCATCGGAGGAGGACCGGCGGGACTCGCCGCGGCCTTTTGGCTAACGGCGCCGGAGCAGAACGATCGCTATCGGGTCACACTCTACACCCAGGGCTGGCGCCTTGGGGGAAAATGCGCCAGCGGGCGTAATTACAGCGAGCACGACCGTATTGAAGAGCATGGGCTCCACATGCTGATGGGCTGCTATCACAACGCGTTTGCGACGCTGCGGGCGTGCTATGAGGCCTGGCATCCTGGCCCGGGCAGTCCGCTCTCCACCTGGGAGCAGGCGTTCATCCCTCAGCGCAAGATCACCCTCATGGAGCCCGACGGTCGCGGAGGAGCCTGGGAGCCATGGGACTTCGCCAACCTGCCTCGATCTCCAGGTGAACCTGGCGACGGTCTCGGCGCAGATCCGATGGCCGCGCGGGCCCTGGCGGAAGGGCCTGTGGATGCCATGCATCGGCTGGTAAAAAGGCTGGCCGATTGGCTCGAGACGTCGGTTGGCCTCGATAAGCTGATCAAGGGCGGCAAGGCCGCGATTGCCGCATTGCGTGCTCCCCTGTTCGAACCAACGGATGAAAGAACGAAAAAGAAGCTCAATGACCTCGAGATCGCCAATAAGCAACTGAGAGAGGCGATTGGCAACAAGGGCTGGCAACCGGCCGGGCACGATGCCGAGCAAAACGAATCGTTTCAGCTGGCATCTGGAGCCATGAGCCGGCTCCTCATTCTTGCCAACCTCGGCGTGGCGACAGGCCTCGGCTATCTCCGGGATATCGCCCACAGCGGCGAGGCCGCCTACGACAAGCTCAACGCACAGGACTTTCGCGCATGGCTGGCGACGTGCGGTGCGTTCGACGAGACGCTGGCCTCAGCTCCCATTCGCGCGCTCTACGATCTCGCCTTTGCCTTCCGGGACGGTCTGGCCGGTAACATCGATAATGGCTCGATGGCCGCCGGCGTCACCTTTCGCTTTGCAATGGAGCTGACCTTTGGCTATCGCAACGCCCCGCTGTGGAAGATGGCAGCAGGAACGGGTGACACCATCTTCACGCCATTCTATGAGGTCCTCGAGGCGCGGCAGCCGGGATGCGTGCAGTTCTTCAGCCGGCTCACCGACATGACCGCGGCAAACGGGCGCATTCAGTCCATCGAGATCTCGATCCAGGCCGTGACGGGGGACGGCACGCCCTACAGGCCGCTGGTACCGGTCAAGAACCTGCAATGCTGGCCGAACCAGCCGGACTGGGATCAACTCAAGGACGGCTCTGTCTTGCGGGGCTGCAATTTCGAATCCAGCTTCTGCACGGCATCCGCCGGCACGCGACCGCTGCAGGTGGACCAGGATTTCGATCTCGTCATCCTTGCCATTCCGCCCGCGGCGATCACCAAGACCCCGGCGTCGTTCACGCAAGGCAGCGCGCGATGGCAAGCCGCGCTAGGAGACAGCCGGTCCGTGGGAACCCAGTCGTTGCAGCTCTGGATGGGCCCTCCCATCGCCGGTCTGGGCTGGCCGCTTGGGCCGACCGTGCTGACCGCTTTCGCTGAGAACTACGATTCCTGGGGAGACATGAGTCATCAGCTGCAGACGGAATCATGGAGCTGTCCAGACGCACCGCAGACGATCGGCTATTTCGTCGGCTGTCTCCACGTGCCGCAGCAACCCGCGCCTACCCCGGATTCGATGCAGCAGGCAGCGAACCAGCAGGCCGATCAGTGGATCGCACAACACCTGCCCATCCTGTGGCCGGGCTACGGCGCGGGCCAGCAAACCTGCCGCTGCGTCGCGGCCAATTTCGACGGCTCGGACCTCTATGTGCAGACGCCGAGCGGCACGAATGTTGCGAGCCGCTTTTCATCCGCGGATACGGCAGACTTCGCAAACCTGTATGTCGTCGGCGACTGGACGCGCACGCGCTTCAGCGGTGGATGTTTCGAGTCAGCGATCGAATCCGCAATGCTCGCCTCCCGCGCGATCAGCAACTTTCCCACCCACATCAAGACAACGTAGGTGGCAGGAGCCGCGCTGAGGCGCGGTCCCTCAAACTCCGGCAGGCGTGCCGTGGCGACGATGATCGGCACTCGGTCGCGCCAGGGCCAGCCCTCGACCACTGTTCGATCGGGCTCGAAAATCTCGACCTTGAGCGGGTGGCAGGCGGCAACATCGCTGGAATGGCTGGCACCGCAGTCGCCGCCGGGACAGGCCGACAATGCGCCGATACCGATCTACAACCTCGATTTCTCGCTCATTCCCCGTGACGCTCGAGGAACTCGAAGCCGCGCAGGAGCGCGAGTATTGGTCGATGGTGGGCGATCCGCGATAGTAGGTACCGTGGCGTTGGCTCGTCACCAGACGTCCTTTGGCGATACGGAGATGGCCTTCTTGCGCGACAGGCATACCCAGCATCGCGCAGTTCGCGCGCCGCCTTGGTCCGAAAATCGGAAACTCCTAGCGCCTTGAATGCGGCCGTATCTCTCACTCGCTCCTCGACGTTCCCAGCCCGCCGTGCCGGACAGATACTCCGCACAACACCCCCAGGCTTCCTGCGCAGTAGCAGGCGTGTTGACGAACCGCCTGGTTGCGGCCGTTCCGGAACAGTCTGACGTGTTTCTGCTGGGCCATCTTGTTATCCCAAAAGTCCGACGCTCGGCTAATTCGATGTCGTTTCGCGTTCGATGTGATCCGCACTAGCTAATGTCAGTCCTATGATCTGAGCTGGCAGCCCTCAAGCCAATCCCAAGATTTTCGGATACACATTCAAACAGCCTATCTGGCCCGAAACGGCGCGCCAAATTCGGGTGTCGTTTCGCGTCGATCGCTTAGCGGCACGCAAGCGGGCGTCATCGAGCTTCGACCTAAGGTTCTGACGGCCGTGTCGGCCGTCCATCTCATCCTTCCTTTTCAATGGTGTCGTTTCGCGTTCGATCTGGATCATTCGCGTTCAATTGGAGTCTGTCGGGCCGATCCAGCGGTTGAACTTTGGGCGCCTAAGCTATGGCGCTTAAAGAGATTTCTCGATGTGATCCAAACTAAGTCGTGACAGTTTCCCATGGTCCGGGCTGGCAACACTCAAGCCAATCCTAGGATTTCGGATACACTTCCCCACAACCCGGAAATCGCTGCCCCTCGGCGAATCTGACGATTGAATATCCGGCGAGAAAGGGCTGTCACACCAATGATTTTCTCTCCAAACTTCGGCGCACATCCTACAACGCATGCGCGATCTCCTTGAGGGTCTGCCCGCAGCGATCTACACCACTGATGCCGACGGCCGTATTAAATTTCTTCAATCGGGCCGCAGTCGAGATGGCGGGGCGGACGCCCAGCCTGGCGATAAATGGTGTGTAACCTGGAAACTCTATTGGCCCGACGGTCCGCCTCTGCCGCACAATGAATGTCCGATGGCAGTGGCGCTGCGTGAAAACCGCCCGGTTCGCGGGGCCGAGGCAATTGCTGAGCGTCCAGACGGCAGACGCGTGCCGTTCATTGCTTATCCGACTCCGCTCCGCGATGCGGAAGGAAACTTGGTCGGCGCCATCAACATGCTCGTCGACATCAGCGAGCGCAAGCAGGCAGAGAATGCTCAAAAGGTGCTCATCGACGAGCTGAACCACCACGTGAAAAATACGCTTGCCACGGTGCAGTCACTCGCCAGTCAGACGGCTCGCCATGCCACCGATCTGCAAGAGTTTCTGCCGACGTTCACAGGACGGCAGTTAGCTCTTGCCCGTGCCCATGACCTTCTCACGACACCCAAGTGCCAGCAGCCGGGTCTTTGGGGCTTAGGCGCAAAGCGATCTCAATCGGAGAAAACGCTTCACCCGCGCGTCCCGCCGTAACAAGTACGATCCCCTTGGATGCATACGCGACGGGCGAATTGGGATCGATTTCCAAAGCTGCGTCATGTTCAGGTAAGGCTTCCTCAGGATTTCCGTAGTTCAGGATGTTTCCGTTGGCTACGTGCGCGTTTGCGGTCGCCGGTCGTTTTGCAAGAACTTGATCTATTAGCTTGATCGCCCTCTTTTTGTCCTCGACTACGGATGGTGACCATCCGTAGATCACGCCATCCGCTATGCACAACGTCTTGCCGATGATTGCATCAACGTTCTCCGGATCGAGGCGCAGTGCGCTATCGAACAGGTCGTTTGCCTCTGCATTCGTTAACTTGCTCCGGGGGCCATAGCGCTTCGCCCAGCCGCGCATGCTGAAATCCACAGCGTCTGGATTGGTTGGCCTATCCATTTGGCTGCGCCGGCTTTCAGCCTGGATGAGCTCGACGTTGAGGGAGCGGGCGAGCCGAGCCGTGACCTGGTCCTGCAAGGCAGTAAGGTTTGACCGATCGCCGTCAAAGCGGTCCGACCAGACGTCACGACCAGTCGACAGGTCGGAAAGTGATACGTTCATACGGACCCGATCTCCGGCCCCCTGCACCGCGCCCTGTACCGCCCATCGGATACCAAGGTCCTTGCCGAGCGTCTTCAGATCGACCTGCTTATTCTTATAGGTGAAAGCCGTCCCGCGCCCGATCACGAATGTCTCGGGCATTTGCGCGAGATCTGTCGTCAGATCGGTCGTAATGCCGTTGGCGAAATAGTCCTGCTCCGCATCGTTGTTGAGATTTGCAAATGGTAGGACAACGAGGGACAATCGGGGCGCAACGTCGGGCCGGATCGTAGCCTGTTTCTGCGTTTTTTGGCTCTCCGGAGACACGTCTGTGCGGAGCGTCTTTGTCTGGTCTGGGACCACAAGCGGCCTTCGTGGCACCGTCCGCCACCTGTTCGCTCGGGACCCGAGAGCCGACGCTGCTTAAGGGCAGCTATGAGGTCACCAGCGGCGGTCGAGGGAAGCGCCCGGCGTGCCCGTTCCAAGCCAGACAGCTGACGTACTGCCAGCCGGACCGCTATTCAGCTCAGGGCCCCTAAGCGGAAATCGCAACGAGCCGCACTGTCGAGCTTGGCTGTCGGGGATCTCAACCCGATCCACTCACGAAGTTCTTCAGCGGCATCGCCGGCGGGTTGTGCTGATCCACCCGTTTCCATTTCCCTGCACAGTTTAGCAAATATGTTGACTAAAGCGACCCTCGCGTCCCAACCCCCGTCCTCACTGGCGCATGGCTTATGGTCAACCCTGAAGTCCGATTTGGGTCGGCGAGCTAGTGATGGCCAGTCACGCAGGTGTTGGAGCGTCGACGAGGTCGCCGATACAGAAATGAGACATGTGGGCGACAGCTTCAGGACTGTGATAGTCACCGAATTCGGCAGTAGCTTCCTTGCCGGCATACATGCGGGCGATTCCTGCGCCACCGGGGTGATGGGGTGCCCACTCCGTGATATCGTAGACTTTTCCCCGGATGATGACCCAGCAGTCGTCGCGCGTTTTGTGCAGGGCGACTTCTTCGCGCGTGACCGGGCGTGGAGCCCTGGCGGGAGCAGCCGGTGTCCAGAACTCGCGGGTGATCGCGGGGTAGTTGGCCTTTGCGGCGCGGCGGAAGTCCCACGGCCCCAATCTCTTGGGAGGCAATTCGGCGCCGATGTTTCGGGCATCGTACGCATAGATCCAGGAGTCGTCCTCACCGCCCCGCTTGTCGTGGGCAAATGCCGGGCTCACCCGCTCGTCGATCTTTTCGAGCAGAGCCTTCTGCTCAGCGGTGTCCTTGGCCCGCAAATGATCGAAGGCGAACTTGGAGCCGAGCTGGAATCGGGTCGCGCGATAATGCCGCACGCGTTCGTAGTGCAACAGTGCTGTGGCCACGTCGCGGCCGTGCAGGGTGAACGCGCAAGCGAGCGCGGCGGCGTCCTCGAAGGACTGCGCGGCGCCCTGGCCGAACGTCGGAAGCATCGGATGCGCCGCGTCGCCGAGCAGACAGATACGATCTTGCACCCAGGTTTCGAGGGCGTCACGATCGTAGAGGCCCCATTTCGTAGGTCGAACGATCGCGCCCGCCAAAGCGAGCAGATCGTCTCTGCTGGGGTGCCCAGTAAATGCTTCAGCCACATCGCGAACGATCTCCTCGTGTCTGACAGGAAACCAGTCGCCCTCCTCCTGCTCGAATGCGGCAGAGTCCGGCTCATAGCGGGCGATCCACACGTTCAACAACTCGCCCCGGCGCACCCAGTACGTTGTCGCCCCGCTCCGCTCGCTCCGGTGCCGGTCCATGCTGAAGGAGTGGATGGGGTTGTGGTCCAGCGGGCTACCGTCAGTCTTGCGGAGCGAGGCGACCACCGCCCGCGGAATAAGTCCACGGAAGCAGGTCACCTCCGTCCACCGCTTGGGACGCGGGTTCGGCCACGCCAGCTGCAAGGTGGCGGAGTTGATTCCGTCGGCGCCGACGAGAACCTCTCCCGCGGCGCTTCGACCATTCGAAAAACTCGCCGTCACCTCGCCCGCGGTCTGATGCAGCTGCGTCAGCCGACAGTCCATGTGCACGGTGATCGGGCACGGCGCCCCGCTTTCGGGACCGAACTCGAACACGCGCTTGTACAGACACATCAACAGGTCAAGCCTGTGCATGTGATGGAAGCCGGCGCCGTCGCCCGCGGCGGTGACATGATCGAACGGCCTCTGCGTCACCGTCCCATCGGCGTTGAACTGCCTTGTCGACTCCAGAATTGCGGCCCGGCCACCGTCGATCACCCCGTCGGGGCCCCTGGGATCCCCGCCATCCAGGTCAACGCCCAGCCAACGACATATTCGCGCCCCGTTGGGCGGTACGTTCAACCCGGCGCCTGCAGTGCTCGGCACCTTGGTTTGCTCGTAGACATCGACCGAGGCGAAGACGCCGGACTGCCGCAGCGCCAACGCCGTCATCAACCCGCCCATTCCTGCGCCGATGATCACTGCCCGCATCTGTCGCCCTTGCCAAGTAAGCGAACGCACCGATTACCCAGCTCGTGGCGGAGCACGGTGGGTGCCGCTCGAATTAACTCGAGAGTAGCTTCGGGTTGACCAGCAATAAAGCAGCTTCTGGCGGAACCGGACGTGCTAGCTTCACAATCGCCAACGAGCCCGCAGTAGCATGCTCGAGCTGCCTATCGGGATAGGGTTGCTCGACCGTCTTGGTCGGCACGAACCGCATGTTAGGTCTCGTGACCGCCTCGCAAATCGCCTCTGCGTCCTTGGTGTCGTTCTTCTGCCGCTTGACGTAGGGCTTCACGTACGCCGGAGGCATCAAGCGCACCGTATGCCCCAACGCCTGCAGTTCGCGGGACCAATAGTGGGATGGCGCGCAAGCCTCCATCCCCACCAGGCACGGCGGGAACTTCTCAAAAAACGACAGCATGAAACGGCCCTTGAGTTGGCGCCGAATCACCACCTGGCCGGCTGCATCGACGCCATGCACTTGAAAGACCGACTTTCCAGATGTCCAGACCGATCGTCGAAATTAACTGCATGCGCTGCTCCTCCGAATCGTGGGAGCCTCAAACGGCGCCCAATCATTGGCACTCTCGTGCCCGTGGAGGAGCCGTCCACAGCATCAGAAGCGGAAGTTTCGCACGTAGTGCAGTCTCATTTTTCTGGCGAACACACGAACGATCATTCGAGCAAACCCGCCACTCGAAATCCGTGCGCTCCAAGGCCGTTCGGACCCAATCGCATTGACCGAATGCGATATCGACAGTTGCCGACTACACCATCGACGTCGCAACGGTGCAAACACCTTGCAGCGCAGCTACGGAACAATATTACATCTGAGAGATTCCAGGAACGAAACGGGTCGTCAGTCTTTCTCTGGGCTTTGGGAGGTGGCCATGACTTCTCAGACCATAGAAGGCGCGTGTGCGTTCGCTTGGCGGAATTACTTGCTGTTCCACAGCGGCATCAGCGAGAACGATAATAGGCGTTCTGCCCTCTATCGCTACGTCGCCAATGTTCGTGATTCGGGTCGAGATGATTTCGATCTCTTGCAAATAGCGGCCGTCGCGTACTTAAAAAAACTGGATGAACTGCACGACGACCGACGTGCGAGGCTCGCGGCAGATCAAGTCTTGGCTGAATGCTTAGAGTCACGCAGGGCACAACCCACCACATAGCTTACGGCGAGAACATCAAAACGAGGGAGAGAAACGCATGGCAGACGAGACCGCTAACGAAAACCGTTTCGCGCGCGACCAACAAGGTCCCATCAGCGCAGCGACTGCAATCGGTATGAATGCCTTGAAGGCAACTATGCACTTTCAAGTCTCAATGCTGAGGATGTGGGCCGACAGTATTGAGAGGTTGGCGGGCAATTACGAAAAGGGGTTGGAAGAAACCGCGACCGCCGTACAGGAACAGTCGAACAAGGAACGTGCCGCGTAAATCAACGCAACGGAGTCCACGAGCGTCGTTCGGCGACTCGGCAGGTTGCTTCCGGTTTGCCCGATGAACCGACAACAGAGACGCCGCCCGGACCTTGCTTGTACCGGTCGCTCTCATATTCGGGCAAATTCCTATTCAATATATGGCGGACTTGGCTGGCTAGAGGTAGAGTGCGCCCGCTGTAAGACCCGCGCCAGTCTCCCGCTAGAGGCCATCCGCCGGCCGAAAGATACGCCGCTCTGGAAGCTGGAAGCTTCCCTCAGATGCCGACCATGTCGCACCGCCCGGTACGCGCCACCTCCCCGCATGGTCAAGCTAACCGAGACAAGGCAGATCACGCCTTGTAAGTGGGTCCATCCCCCAGGAGCGCTAGTTTGCCGCTGAACGTCCCCACGCCAAACCGGAAGCCGCCGCCCGAAAGCTCGTCCAGCTCGCCGCCAGTGTCGTGCCCGTCCAGGACGGCCGCATCCATATTGAAAAAATCAACGCACCGTTCCTCCACACGCTCAAAGCCAGCGGCGAGGAGGTCGGTGCCGGCCTAAAGTTCGCTATTGAGCGCGGCTGGCTGCATCTGCACGAGAGCGGGACCTATGTTCGGCTCCGCAGCGGCGGCGACATGATATAATCTTCTGGCGGCCTGATCGGGAACCACAAGGAGACTGATCCATGGCGAAGGAAATCAAACAGTTTCGCAAGCAAGCTGAAAAGGCTGCGCGCGCAGCAAAGTCGGCTGCAGATGCCGGGGTGTCCGAGGAACTGCAGGCACTAGCACGCGCGTTCCAAAGCCAGGCCGACGTCCTGAAATCGAAAAAGCGAGCAGGCAAGAAGCAACGATGAGGCGGCCTTACTACGCCTCTTCCCTTTGAAACGGCTGGTAGGCCCGGGGGTCCTTGTTTATGCGGTTTCCGGATTGCATCAGATCAGCGAGTGTGGTTGCGGCTCGATCTATTCTGCGAACGGCTTCTGCCTGTTGGAGGCAGAAGCGAGTCATACTGAGGTCACGCCGCGCGGCCTGGACCTCGTGCAACACATGATCGAGTGCCTCCCCAACATTGTTCTTCTCAGCGGGTTCTGAACCGATACCGGCCGCGGCGCGGCGCACGGGCGTGCGTTGATCAGCCATTGGATCACTCTACCAGATGATGCTCGTCGTCAGGCGTCCCTGTCCACAGTCGGGACGGGTCCTGCTTTGTAGCGAACCCGCCCGCTGTGGCCGATCTACGGCTAATGTATGGAGTGCTGCCGCCATTCAAGGAACACAGGTTCCTTCTGTGCACGGTATCAGGAAGGTCGCGTGTGCCTGCCGCCGCGAAAGAAATGCGGCCTCAGCACTATATGCGTTGAGGGGGCGATGCCGAGGCCGCTGGAGGTGCTTGGCGCGGATCGACAAGGGAATCGAGCTCGACGGATTCGTTCTGCTCGCTTCTGAACATTGGAACCACGAACTCGATTCGCAATCGCCTACCTCAACACCTATTTTCCCCGCATGCGCATGGCGTATGAGCTCTGCCTGGCGGCCAGCGGTAAGCAGGTCTCGTCAGGACTGGACTGAATTCGTGAGGTGAAGCACGACGGCTACCGGATGCTTCCGGGAGAACGAGCGAGCGCGCCTCCTCTCTCGAACCTACAAAAGCAGCGGTACGTTGATCGCCATGGCCCCGAGCGAAGTCCGAGCCTGGTTGACCAATATCGGCGTGCTTGCCGCGCGACCAGGCGCGTTCGCCGTGTTTCTCCTTTATGCCGCGCTTTGGATCATCTTCGGCAATGGACGGGACTGGCACTCGCTTGCCACGCTTGCGACCTGGGGAATGACCCTCGTGATCCAGCGCGCCGGGCACCGCGACACACAGGCCATTCATGCGAAGCTCGACGGACTCCTGAAGGTTCATGACGATGCCAAAAACTCACTTATGAATATCGATGACAGGGACGCCGAGGAAGTCGAGCGAGAGCGAGCACAGGTCCGTACGTCGTGAGCTAATGATGCACTCGAATCACGTTGACCGCTCTTCCCTTCAGGTTCCAGAATTAACCCGCCACCGCGGCATCAAGCTTAACTGCAGACTTTGATTGCAGCGAAGCTGCGGAGCGCTAGCTTTTTATCGCCGGACATTGCCCTTGGTCCGGGTCCCCAAGTGTCGAAGCCGTCGCGCCACCATACTCGTCGCGGTGGCTTCCGCTGGGCTGTAGGCCTCTCGCGCGAGTTTCATTTGAAAAAGGCAGTCAGACCGCGAAACCATCGATCTCATTGAGATGCGTCGGCAACTCACGGCCCTGCGCTCGCAACACTCGGACAACCTTGCGATAGCATCGCTACTGAACCGCTTCCTCGTGAAGGTTGCATTCCTCTCAGAGCCTAAAGACCCGGAGCATGAACAGTATCTCCGATCTAAGTTTGCACAGACGCTGAAGAAGGTAGAGGCGATCACCTCGCGCAGGCCAGCAGCGAAGCGATCAGCGACCATGAAGCCGCCCAAGTAACTCATTGCGCTTGTCGGCGGCTGCGCCGATGCAAAATGCAGTCGCGAAGTCGTCCTTCGCGCACTGGCGCCTTCGCGGCCAAGCTCAGCTCGAGCCAGCGTTGGGGAAGCCACTAACTTGTAGCAAGTGGCCGTAGTAATTCATGCCGACGCTCAGACACTCAGCTGAAATCTATGCAGCTCTAACTACTTGCACTGGGGAGTGTAGAGGAGCGGATATCCGCAGACATTGCAAGATGAGTCTGCAGATGCTGTTATCGCGCTCACTGTCGTAAGTGCGTCGCGGAGCATACATTGAGAGCGTGACAATTGGAGTCGAATTGGACCACGATTCAATGTTGGCTACTGCCATTGTGGTGTCAGCAGAGGCGCGCCCTACCCTGGCTAGCCTGCTCGGCCGGCTTCAACCGCGGCCAGAAGCCGACTAGTTGATAGGGTTCGCGTTTGAACTCTCCCGCGCCGTCATTATTGTGACTGGATTGCCAATTGCCGTTCGCGCGGCGCGGATGCTGTCGATGAACCAGCTTCGCGGCCGCGTTCAAACCAAGCGGACCACCATGTCCTCTAGCTCCAACACCAATATCGCCAAGAAAGCTCGCACGAAGGCTGAGGCGGATTTCGCCACTTGGCTCATGATGGCCAAGCTCGGTGGTTTCGATGACCTACCGTCCAACGCCCAAAGCTTTCTGACCAATTATCGAGCCCGGCTCGAGATCATGAGCGAGGTCGAGTCCACGGCCCTGGCCGTTCGCGAAGTATACAGCGCTTATTACAGCGAGATGGGAGGTGTAGGCGCAGCTCCGGAACCAAAGGCTCGGACGCCAATGACACAGAGCAAAGTCGTGCGGTCACAGAGACGGCTCAGAGTTCAACCCGGTCAGTCGCCTGCACGCCATTCGACGGGGCCAATGACTCGAAAATCGGTGCCGGCACTGCTGATCTTCGCGAGCATGGTAGCACTGATTGCCGCTTTCATATTCCTAGCGCATTAAAATCGCCTGCCGACGTTTGCGATGTCCGATTCTCGCCCGATAGGGAATAATGGCATAAATCGTGTGCCACGGAGAGCCGACGTGGCAACGGTTTTAGCGTTGTTCACTTCAGGGCCATCTGCATTGGCTTCGTGTCGAGAGACGAGCGGCGCAAGGGCCATATCAAAGCGGGCAGCAAAATCCCCGTAGCGATCCCCACAAAGTCGATTTCACGTTCAGGCTTCGCGGCGTGGAGTCGGGAAGGACGAAGAGGGTTGACCCTAAACCGTCTTCGCGTCGGGAGGAGCCGTCCACAGCATCAATAGGCGACCTTCTACTCGGTCTATTACGCGGACAACTGAACCTCTATCCCCGGCCTCGCCCGCAGCCGCAGCCAAATCGGGGGGGACCGTCAGAGACTTAAACAGAGACGAAAGCGGAAACAACATTGCTATGTCCCCACTCGGCGTTCCAATCGAACCGTCGAATGATGGCGCCAATTCATTGAATACAGCCGAGGGCAGCGGCTCTTGATCTCCTTCATCTGCAATGTGAGCATACGCGCGCCGAGATGACGCCTCATGGTCATCGTCGCGAAGTGTGACGAACATTATAGAGTTGCTGAATCGAAAAATGGGATGGTCCCCCCGCGCTGCAATCGAGCAGCCGCAAAAACCAGGGATCACGACAATGAAATCTTCTCGCCTCGCTCTAGCTCTAGCCGCCGCGCTCAGCCTAGGCGCCTTTGTTGGCTCTGCACAAATCTCTCCAGCCTCGGCCGGCCAGTGGGACTGGTTAGGAAATAAGCCATATGTCGACTGCGTGAAACGCGCTGACATGGCGCGCGTCGAAGCTCAGCGCGTGAGCTCAACGCCAGGAATCGCTGAAGCCATCCAAAAGAAGGGTGTAAATGATTGCAACCGTCTATACTATCCATCCAACGCCAACTCTTCTCACACGCTCGGCAAGCGCAAAGGGTGATACAGACACTCGCACCAAATCGGCCTTGAGTGCAGATCATGATGCGACAGAGACAATCGCATCATGATTTTTTCCCTTGCCCAGATGAGCTGCAGGCTCAACGTGGAGAACATTGCGACCTTCGCAAATCGCGTGGGCGGTTGGATGAGGCAAGAAGGATCCGACAAGTGCTTTGAAGTCGCACGATGCTTGACACACCTTTCCAAGGCTGTGGACCGACACGTTCACGCCAGCGGCGCTCAAGTGACCGATAGCGGCCGCGCCAAAACAGAAAGGTGGCAACGTGGGGCTTCGCCTACTCGGCTTGAAGGTTGCCGAGGCAGGGATCGCCTTGGTTTCGGTCTCGAATACGCTTGGCGTTTACGGGCAAGAGCGGTGGAAGTGGATGACCAGGCTGGAAGCCGCTTTGCGAATTCGTCGCTCTTCTTGGTGAGCGCCGCGGTCTGGCGCGCGCAGTTCTGCCGACGAGTACGAAGCGGCGTCAATGTCCACAGTAAAGCAAGTATCAGAGAGTGTGCGGGAGGTGGGGCGCAACGTTCGAGAATCTCTGGAGCAAGGCCAACAGTACAGCGCGTGGTCCCAAATTGTTCGTGACGTGGTCAGGGAAGCTCCTCTAGCTTCGCTGGCCGTCGCTTTCCTCATCGGGTATGTCATCGCGCGGCGGTAACGCCGCTCAGCTAAGAGAGTAACAGGTAGGTTCTGGATGCTGTGCAACTCGGAGTGACGCGCCCGCCCGATATAAGTCTCGCGCTTGATCGGCATTGGACTGGTCGCCACAAGCGCCTCCTGCCAACTGGCGCCTTTTCGTCACCTGGCGATATTCGCAAGCGTAGCGTCGTGCCGCGCGCGCTGCGCCGATAAAGATGCCGGTGCGCCGGCAGTTGGACCTGTTGGATCAAACGGGGCCGCATCGCGCCCTTTGGTCGGCAAAGCCGTACCAAGCCAACGGGAGGGCCAATGCACAGAGAGCTGCCATCGGCAAGAACGCAGCTCCTGCATATCGAGCATAAAGAATGCCGGACAGCGATATCAACGCAGCGGTAACGAGGCCTGAACCAAGGGCATAAAGGGCTTGGGCGGTGGCGGCTACCGTCGGGGAGACAACTGCCCTCATCATGTCCATGCAAGCGAGATGGAGCAGCGCAAAGGTCAACCCGTGTAAGGGCTGAATCATTGAGAGAAGCACAATAGAAGTCGTCGCTCCCTCAATCAGCCAACGTATGATGCCGGCCGCGGCTGCTAAGATGGCCGCACCACGCACGCCAAACCGTTCAATCAACCGAGGACCAACGAAAAAGAAGACCAAAACTTC
Source organism: Bradyrhizobium sp. 159 (assembly GCF_023073795.1). NCBI lineage: Bacteria > Pseudomonadati > Pseudomonadota > Alphaproteobacteria > Hyphomicrobiales > Nitrobacteraceae > Bradyrhizobium > Bradyrhizobium sp. 159. The sequence continues at coordinate 108,161 of NZ_JADPKE010000018.1, forward strand.
TGCCGCCACCGCTTCCGACCACAGAACGCTTATGACGGAAGTTCCTATTCCAGCGTCGCTCCACCGAATGACGGCAAATGCGTCGTGCATCGAGTGACTTCCATAGACCAAAGCGGAAACCAAAATCAGGATCCGAAATCGCGGGATCGCCAAAAGAGCACCTACCTCACCGAAGGCCAACGATGCCGGCGGCGCAGGTGGAGCGGCTTGAGCGTTAACAGCGGGCATAAACACCGTCGCGCTGGCCGCTGCGATCAGTAGGCTGGCATTCATCCAGATAACCGGCATGAGGTCAGCAGGACCGATCAGTTGTCCAACGACGATCGTGCCCACGACGAAGGCGGCCGAGCCCGAACCCCGTATCCAGCCGTATTCAAATGGCCTTCCGCCCATTTGAGGTTTCGCTGCATTCACTGACAACGCGTCCGCAATCGAGGTCGTCGGAGCAAGTGCCGCAGCCTGAGCCAACGCTAGAACAAGCAACCACCAAAATCCATCTGCCCAGACCAAGGCAGCTGCCGCTCCGGCCGCCAACACGGCACAGCTTGCGAGCACAAGGCGCAATGAACCGAGGACGTCGGCGAGCCTTGCAAGACACGGACCGGAGACAAGCCGCACCAACATTGCCGCAGCGAGGATTGAACCGATCTGCTGAGGCGTCAGAGCTCTCGTCTCGAAAAGCTTAGGCCAGAATGGCGATGCCGCACCGAACGCAGCGTACAGGGCGCCGTAAAGAGCAATATAGGCGATTGGTCCAGCCACAGCCTAAAGCCACTGAAATCGGTTTCGCCGGTGTTTTACGCCAAGCTCTCCACCCAACTTGCAACACCGTTCATTGCACCTAGTCGATCTGCCTTTTCAAGCTCTTCTACTATCGCTCGTATCCGGTCGTGCGGCACCGCTGGCATCATCCCACTGGTGACTCCGGCCCATCTGGAACGGAACGAGGGCCGCGCACGCGGTGGGCGCGGCCTTTTCCTGTACCCGGGATCAATCGTCCCGCTCACCACCACCCGCCGGAAAAGAGGTCGTACCATTCGAAGGCCAGCCGTGGCTCGGGCGGTCGGCTCGACGATTTCGCCAACCGCTTTGCATGCGGACGCGCCTCAGTAGATGTGCGGGCACGCGGTTCTTTCTTGATCTGGTGGGGAGCTGCAGCAGGCATGGCGGCCAGGGCCTCCCGCATTGCCTGGTGCGGTACTTCGGCCGTCGGCTCGGCCTGCACCATCTCCGGAACATCGGTGCGCGGGCGCGTGTCGAAGACGATCTTCTCCGGAAGGCTCCTTGCCGAGCTGATCCGGATGGTCGTCCTGTCGGGGTCGGCCGCGCCTGCGCGCTCGACTGGCGCCGGCAGGTACCGGTCCGCTGCGAAGAGCAGCGCCAGCAGCAGCCCGCTCAGGAACGCGAAATAACGGATGATCGGCATGGACAGCCGCTTGCAAATGAAGGGAATCGATTTCGACGGTCCGGACGTGGCTGAAGGCGGGCCGCTTCCTTCAGCGGCCCGCCTTCGAGGACTACTCCACCTCTTGGACCACGGTGCGCGTCGACGGGTCCACCAGCATCACGCGCTCGCCGGAGTAGACGTAGCGATACTTCGTAAGAGAGGGCCCCCATTCGGCCGGCACGGACTCGAGCTCGAGCTCGCGCGGCACGGGCGAGCCGACCACGATCTTCTCGCGGCTCTCTACCGGACGGATCTTGTGTTCCGTCACGTAGCTCCGGATCTTCGTGCGGTATTCCGGCTCGATCTGCACGGCCGCGGCGTGGCTCGTCCCGGTGGTTGTGACCACCGTGGACTGGGCCATCGCGCCCGTCGAGATCAGCGCGGCGGCCGCGCACGTCAGCATCAGCTTCTTCATGCATATCTCCTCGCCGCAGCATGCAGCCTGCATGAACCCGCGAATGGTGGCAAGGTTCCGGACGCGCGGCAGCACGATTGCCGCTTTTGCCCGCGCGAGCACAGGATGATACGGAGAGGCTAAGCCTCACCCCGTCGCCATCGGCGCGGCACTCGACGTAGCGGCGCACCTCATGGGTGTGGTTGTGGCGACGACCCTCGCATACGGGACAGCACGTCGCGCGCGTCGGAGCCCTAATCCACGCGCAGCTTACGAAAAGGCGCAAAAATAGCCGTGCGAACCGAGGTGACGGCATTCCACAACTTGGCGAACCACGGAAGCGTCAAAAGCTTCGGCTTGACGATCACAAAGAGCCTTTCGACGACACACAGGCTAAGGAGATAGCAGGCGACGATCATCGCGGTCCCGGTGATCCAATGGCCTTTGCCGGCAACCGCCAACGCAACAAGCTTCAACGGTTCGACCGTCGCCGTGGGTACTGCCAATAGAAGGAGCGACGGATAGGGGCCGAGGTTTTTGATCGTTCGCTTCAGGCCCATCACGGGTGCTCCTACCCCACTAACTTCCCGTCATGCGCGATGTTCCGACTTTGGAACGTCTGCCACATTTCCCCGCACCGCGCGCCGGGCATCAAATATGAGCGCGCCAGCACCGATTTGAGTGCCCGGGAAGACGTAGCGCGATCGGCGCGAGCGTCCGTTGGACGCACGCGCTCAATCGAGGTGAAGATCACGGCCAGTCGGCTTCAGCAAACTTCAATCCGGGCCGGGCCAATTCATTCTGCAATCGCTCTGCTTGCTCTAGTGGCATCAACCTGATGCCGACTAAGTCGGGAGCGATTGCTCGAGAAAGAAGCGAAGCATCTCCCTGCTTGCATCCGGGCCGCTTGGATCCGTGTAGGATCCCGCCGGACTTCCTCCCGACCAAGCGTGGCCTGCGCCGTGAACATTCCAGTGTTCGGAGACCGCGCGCCCGCTCACGTCGGTCAGAATGGTGCGGGTATACGCGTGCCCGTGTGGCACTTTTCCACCGATGACCTTCGCATTGAAATCCGACGCATTACCCGATTGTTCGGCGATACGGTCGCCGTTGTTCGGATGCACCGTTGTGTCTCGGTCGCCATGGAAAACGATGGTCGGCACCTGCGGTCCGCGATGGGAAATGATAGAACGGGCTCCCTGCCGCATGGCGACAAGAGCGGAGGGAAGATCACTGGCAGCTCCGCAAACCAAGCCCGAATGGATGCCAACGGCGGCGTAGAGGTCGGGGTGCGTCGCAGCCATGATGGCAGCCGCCGCGCCGCCGGCGGACAGCCCCGCTACGTACACGCGCTTTGGGTCGATCCGATGATCCTGCATGACCTGGCGGGTGATGCCCGCGATAAGCGAAGGCTCGCCGCCATCCCGTTCCTGGTCACCAGTACGAAACCAATTCCAGCATTTCGACTGATTGGCTGCGCTCGGCTGCTCGGGATAGACCACGAAACAATTCCGGGCCAGAAAATTCATGCGTGTGCCGGCCGCGAAATCGTCCGCCGACTGGGTGCAGCCGTGAAGCATGACGACGAGGGGAAGGGGCTCTCCTCGAGAGCGGCTCGGGATGAACAGCTTGTAGGCTCGAACTCCGGCCGCGTTGCGGAATGTGCCGGCAATGAATTGCGTCCCGTCGGGCGCGACATCCGACATGGACGGAGGAGCGCGCAATATCGGGCCTCGCAGACCGAGGCCAGCGAACTCTTGCATGTTGTCCAAAGGCGCGGGCCGTCCGCGCCGCTGCGCGGAAGCGGCCCGCGTGGCTGGGCGCCTTTCCTTCTTCCCGACCACGTCGGCCTTCACCTCGATGGTCGGCGGCTCCAGCCGCGCTGGCGCCGGAGGGCCCGCGCGATCAAACGGTTCTGCGGCAGTTTCACCCCGGAGCATGCGCTGCAGAAGCGCAGTGGCCTCGACCAACTTGCCCGCACGCGTGAGACGAGTGGCCTCATGGATCGTATTTCGATTCAGCATCTGCTTTACCTCGTTCTGTCGGCAAGAGCGGCCTTGACCGCGGGAGTGGCATGGAGGGCTCCGAGCACCGAGACCGACGCGATGGTGGCGCGTGCCAGGTCGGGCGTGACGTCCTGGGCGATGATTGCCAAGCCGAGGACGTTGATGTGCAGCATCTCGCCGGCGCGCTGAGCCGCTTCGAGATCCTGGCGGGTGAAGTTGCGTAGCCCGAGGTCCAAGCTGTGTCTGGCCGTCGACTGCTTGAGAACATCTGCATGCCGCTCGAGCTGATTGCGGATGGCCGTGCGAATGAAATCAGTGCGGTTCGAATAGAACCCTTCCTGCACCATCAGATCGACATGGCCGAGGTCCACGTAGCCAAGGTTGATCGTGATTTTCTCGGTGTCTGGGGCTTTGGGACGCAGGTCGCGAACATTGTCATACATCGAAATTATCCATTGACCATCCCCGTGGATGGCGCCTAGAAGCTATTTGGATGGCTGGCGAGGTTTTACAAGAGGAAGTTTTGCCATCCGACGAGACACTGGAGCCGACGATCAGCCACCACCGAGGGGTCGAAGGATCGGAAACTCGGAGCGGTTCAAGCCGATGAGGCCCCGGTATCGAGTAGCTGCGACACCGCGGCAGCCAACTGGGGCAAAGGCCCTGCCGTCGACGCCCTGCAATTTCCAGTCAGGGCGCGCCGGCGCTCGTCATGTAGACTACGGGAAAGCCAGGCGAGATTTCCCTGATCTGCTGCGCCAGCTCCCACCCAAGCCGGCCCATGCCGCGCTTTCTGGAGCCAACATCAGGTCCGTATCTATTCCCCTTGCGGTGCTGAGTCAGGCAGCGGCAGACCAGGACGATCTCGCCAGTTAGACGTTCCATTTGTCCCCGGTCTCCCTCCAGCATTGGTCGAGTGGGGTAGCGCTTGCTTCTGGTTCTCCCGCGCTCGTCGCGATTTTCTCAGGTCGACTTTCGCAAGAAATCGCCGATTTTCTCCGCAATCATGATCGTGGGAATATTGGTATTGGCCGCGGGCAGGCGCGGCATAATGGACGCATCCGCCACGTACATGTTCGCGCTGCCAATCACTCGCCCCTCAGGATTGACCACCGCCGTGCGGTCGGCGGGATCGCCCATGCGGCACGTTCCGACCGGATGCCAAACGCCGAACACGCTCTGCCGCACGAAGGCTTCGAAGGCGCGGTCGTCCGCGAGCGTCGCCTGGAAGGCGGTGCCGTTGAGCAGCACCAGCCGGATCAGGAGGTGCCGGAGGCCGGCGGGCACGTCGAGCATCGGCCCGAGGATCGAGGCGACGATGCGGTTCGCGGTGCCATACTTCCTCAGGCGCTTGATGAGCGGGGAATAGGAGGCGGGAAAGAAATCGCCGGCCCAGGGATTGAGCTGCGGATGCACCACGAGCCTTGCCAGCAGCCGGACGGCTGCCCCACACGGCCATACCGACAAGAGACCCGACCGAAAACAGCGCGGGCACGAGAGCTCCGAAGCGGCCGCCAGCCCTGTCGTTGAAACAGCCGTTCGCAAGGTAGACCACGGAGAGCAGAACGGCCGTAGTGCGAAACCTAAACACGCAGCCGTCCAGCCTCTCGCGCGGTCGCGCGAGAGACCCGAGATGAATGTCGAACGCTTACCGAAATCTTGAAGAAGGTCATACGACGCTGATCAGCCGCGTTCCGAGAAGCATCAGACGTAGCGGAGACCTGGGAAAAGGGCCCGGCGATCGCCGCCGGGCCGAGTAGAGGGAGGAAACGAGCGATAGGAAATCTCTCGCAAACGCCAAATGCGAAATTCGATCGAAGCAACCCAACGAACGACGTCCAGCAGCAGAACTATCGTACACATCAAAAAGCATTTTCTGCTAAAGTTGATGGCTTTGAGCGCCTTTTCCGGCATTTGCCGCGTCGTTAGATTTCGACAGCACCGCAAGGAATGCGTGCGTGACTTAGCAGGCCCGATACCAGGCCCTTACCGCACATCCATCTATCACTTGAAACGGTGCGCTGGAGAAATCGCGCCTATTTCCCGAGGGGCCGACCTCGACCGTCTCTATCTAACGCGCAGAGCACCTTTCTTCTGAAACTCGACAGATCGAACAGAAGCCTTGGCACTCTTTTGAGCGCAATCGCCCTGCCCTCGATTGCGAGATGTAGAACTCGTATCAATCTGGCAAGACCGAGTTCTACGAATGCGTCTCGAACATGCGGATCGTCCGCGATCGTGAGCTGGTTGTCCCTAATGACGATGGATGCCGGCAGATCGGGTTTTCTCTCCAGAACGAAGTCTCGACACGCCGCGGCAAACTCCTCCTCTTGAACGCTCAAAGGTACCTTGAAGGCGCTCCGAGAATCTCCCGCCATATTCGGGTCCCACATGAAAGAACGGCAGAGGGACACGTGATGCCGGCTCAGGTTTTCGATTTCTAATGGCTGGCGCGCTTGGTCGGCCTCTTCGCACCAGGCAACGCACTGTCGTCAGGCTCCCTCGAATTCCCTCCTTGGTAGCATTGGGTGTCATGGTATATCTTGCCGAAAACTCCGGCATTTGGAGCTAAACATGCGATGGATGAGCCAGTTATTGCGGATTTTGGCATTCTCTGCCGCTTCGCCCGAGCGCGCCTATTTCGATGAGTGAAACGCCCGGTGGGCACATTTGTCGCAATAGGATGGATCGACCGCGCCTGCCCGCCACGTTTTTGCGCCTGTCGCAATGCCTGCGCCGCTAAAAAGAGCGGCGATCACGCGTGTCCGAGCCACGTCATGCTGGGAATAAGGTAGAACGAGCGCCTTAGATTTCCGCTTCTGCATGTTACTTTTTCGTGACGCGTGTCGGCGGTTGATGAGCAAGTGTGCGACGGCCAGCTTGAAATTCGAGCTGGCCTTTCGGTCATTCTTCGCGCTTCTTCGTAAACAACGGAATGCTGGCAGGGACTGCCCTTGATAAGTCGCGGCACTTTCGGGCCATTGGAAGCCAAATTCTTCGGAGAGCGAAGTCCACGCTTGCTGCCAGTAGATTTTTCTTGATCTCTCGGTGCACACGCCGTGCATACGACGCCTTCCAACCAATTGAAAGACTTGAACTCTCGCTCCAATCCATCATGGGCGCCGTGGAAAATTTCCGATCTAAGCCATTCATTCTGTTGATATATTTTTACTCTGATCAGTCTCTTTATGCGATTGGACCGATTGAGAAATCTGCTTTGACGAGGCTTCCGCAGCTTGGCTCTTCTGGAACCCATATAGGCACGAATTGGAAGCGGAAATCGCATTTTCGATTATCAGTGCACTCGTCACGCACACTAGAACGACAATGGCCCGTCACTCGATAGCGCACATCAGGGATTCCATAGAGCTTGCAGGGCGTGCTCGCGCGAAACGGCTTAGTTGCTTCGCTTCATACTCCCGCCTCGCTGGGGCCGATGTAATTTGAAGGCCGGCTGTGACGTGGCTCACATCCCGCCAGGCAATTTACGTTTATCGGTCGTGCCGGGTGGAATGGCAGACGGAGATGCGCATGAAACGCCTCATGCCCTCGCTCATCGCAGCCTTGCTTCTCGCCGGTGCCGCCAGCAGCGTGCTCAAATCGCACGTCCTGTTCCATGCCGGCCAGAGCAGCATGCCATCCATCAAGGAACTGCAGACCGGTCAGGCGAGCAAGCTGCCGGAGTTGCAGATGCAGGACCGCTCTGTCCTGTTTGCGAGAGAGCCGGTTCAGTAGAACGCCCGGCCACTTTCAGGCTGTTCGTCTTACTCGGCCGCCGCGGTCGCAGGTTGAGGCTGTCCGTCGTTCGGACCCGTTCGCGCCATCTGCTCGTCGAGCCAGAGGCTATGGTGCTCGCGGGCCCAATTGACGTCGACTTCGCCCGAGCCCATGGCCTCGAACGCACCTTCCATTCCGATCGTACCAATATAGATGTGCGCGATCATCGCCGCGACGAACAGCACAGCGACGATGGAGTGGACGATCTGGGCCAGCTGCATGCCTTCGATCCCCGTCGTGTAGAACGGGAACATGAGGACATAGCCGCTCGCGGCGACAAAACCGCCGCCGATCACGACGATCCAGTAGATCGCCTTCTGGCCGGCGTTGAAGCGGTAGGCCGGCGGATGATCGTGCCCGACGATGCCGCCGCCTCGCTTCATCCACTCGACGTCCACCTTGTTCGGAATATTGCCACCGATCCACATCAGAAGAATCAGAACGACCCCAATGGTGAACGGGAAGCTCAGATAGTTGTGGGCGTACTTTGCCCAAAGGGACCATTCGGAGAAGGCCTCGAAGCCGATCAGCGGCAATAGCAGCGGTCGCCCGAAGGTGATGTTCAGTCCGGAGATCGCCAAAATGATGAAGCAGGTGGCGGTCATCCAATGCACGAAACGCTCATACGTGTTGAAGCGCACGATGGTGCGGCCGGATCGTCCGCTTTCGAGGCGCACCATGCCGCGCGTGAGATAGAAGATCACGAGCACCGCCAGCATGCCGATGATCGCGACTCCGCCGATCCAGCGCAGCGTGACATTGTGGAACTCGCGCCATTCCCGCCCCTGTGGCTGCTCGAGAACGCCGGACCTTTGATCAGGAATGCTGACGCGACCCTGGATCCGGTTCAGCTCCTGCAAGAGCTGCCGCTCCTTGACCGCGCTTGCGGTCGGATTGACCTGCTGAGCGCCTACCGGTGCCGGAGCTGCCACGATGAGAAGGAGTAAAGCACAAGCCCAGACAGCCGCCCGAACGAATTTTGCAAACGACACCATGAGCTCCTCCTCAATGCTCGCGCGACCTTCGTCAGGATTCGATCGTCTCGCGATAGGCCGTCTTCCACCCCCAGGCACCCGAGCCGTAACCGCGCTTCATCACGCGCTCCTTGTAAATCTGGGCAATGATCTCGCCGTCACCCGCAAGCAGCGACTTGGTCGAACACATTTCGGCACACAGCGGCAGCTTGCCCTCGGCCAACCGGTTCGCGCCGTATTTCTCGTATTCCTCTTTGCTGCCGTCGGCCTCCGGACCGCCGGCGCAATAGGTGCACTTATCCATCTTGCCGCGAGAGCCGAAATTCCCGACCTTCGGATATTGCGGAGCACCGAACGGGCAGGCGTAGAAGCAGTAGCCGCAACCGATGCACAGGTCCTTGGAATGCAGCACCACAGCATCGGCCGTGGTGTAGAAGCAATTCACCGGGCACACGGCCGCACAGGGCGCATCCGTGCAGTGCATGCAGGCCATCGAGATCGACCGCTCGCCCGGCTTGCCGTCGTTGATAGTGACGACGCGGCGCCGGTTGATGCCCCAGGGCACCTCGTGCTCGTTCTTGCAGGCGGTGACGCAGGCGTTGCACTCGATGCAGCGATCAGCGTCACAGAGAAATTTCATACGTGCCATCGTCGTTACTCCCTAAACCGCCGCGATTTGGCAGAGAGTGACCTTGGGCTCCTGCATGCCCGTCGCGGGGTCGTATCCGTAGGTAGTGATCGTGTTGGCGCTTTCGCCGAGCACGATCGGGTCGGTGCCCTTCGGGTAATTGCCGCGAAGATCCTTGCCCGCGAGCCAGCCGCCGAAGTGGAATGGCATCCAGGCGACGCCCTTGCCGACGCGCTCGGTAACGAGCGCCTTCATCTTCGCCCGGGAATTGTTCTCTGCACCCGTGACCCACACCCAGCCACCGTCCTTGACACCGCGCTCGGCGGCATCGGCAGGGTTGATCTCAATGAACATGTCTTGCTGCAATTCGGCAAGCCACGGGTTCGTGCGCGTCTCCTCGCCGCCGCCCTCATATTCGACCAGACGGCCGGACGACAGGATGAGCGGGAACTGTTTTGCAATTCCCTTCTCCACCGCTGCCTTCTGCACGGAAAAACCGATATTCGGCATTCGGAACTGCTTGGCATCGGGCAGCGTCGGATATTTAGCGACGAGGTCGACGCGCGGCGTGTAGATCGGCTCGCGGTGAACAGGGATAGGATCGGGCAAGCCGAAGGCATTCATGCGCGCCTTGCCGTTGCCATAGGGAACGCAGCCATGCGCCAGCGCCACGCGCTGGATGCCTCCCGACAGGTCGAGCGCCCACGACACCGTGTCCGGATTGGCCGGATTGATCTTGTTGATCACGGCCATTTCCGCTTCGGTGAGCTCGGAGTCCCAGCCGAGCTTCTTCAAGCTCGCCAGCGTGAACTCCGGATAGCCGTCCTGAATTCCCGACCCCAACGAGTACGAGCCGTCCGCGAGCAAGCTCACCTTCCGCGTCGTGCCGTCCGGCAGCTTCTCCTCGCGCTCGACGCCGAACCGTGGCCGGAACGTGCCACCGCCGTCCATCACATTCAAATTGGTGTTGTAGAGCAGCGGCGTGCCGGGATGCTTGACCTCAGGCGATCCCCAGCACGGCCAGGGCAGGCCATAATAATCGCCGCCGACCTCGGGATCGTCCTTCGGTGCCCGCATGCTCAGCATATCGAACTTGGCCTGGTTCTTCATGTGCGCCTTGAGGCGCTCGGGCGATTGCCCGCAATAGCCAGTCGACCAGCTGCCGCGGTTCATCTCGCGCAGCACATCCTCGGCTTCAGGAAGATTGTTTTCGACCTTGATCTTCTTGAACATCTGGTCAGCGAAGCCGAGCTTCTTCGCCATCAGATAGATGACCTCGAGATCATCCTTCGATTCAAAGATCGGCTTCACGATCTGCTCGCCCCATTGCAGCGAGCGGTTGGAGGCGACGCGCGACCCCTTGCATTCGAATTGCGTAGCGACCGGCAGAATGTAGACGCCATCCTTGCGGCCCGCCTCGACGGAGAGCGAGGCCCAGGTCGTCGGATGCGGGTCGGCAATGACGAGCAGCTCGAGAGCCTTCAGACCATTCAGGGACTCAGGAATGCGGGTGATGCTGTTGGAGGCGTGTCCCTGCACGAACACCGCCTTCACATTGTCTTTCTGAGCGACCTGATCCTTGGGCAATGTCACTGCCTCGAACCAGCGGGTCAGCGGAATGCCCGGGGTTTCCATGATCTGCTTGGAGTCGAAGCGGGACTTCAGGAAGTCATAGTCGACCTCCCAAACCCGCGACCAATGCTTCCAGGCGCCTTCGGCGAGCCCGTAATAGAACGGCAGCGTGACGATATCGAGCCCGACATCGGTCGCGCCCTGCACGTTGTCATGGCCACGGAAGATGTTGGCGCCCGCGCCGGCTTTCCCGACATTGCCGGTCATCAGGAGGGCAATGCAACTCGCGCGGACGTTGGCGGTGCCGACGGTCTTCTGGGTCTGGCCCATGGCCCAGATGAGGGTTGCCGGCTTCTCGGTGGCGAACATCTTGGCGACGCGCTTGAGCTGCTCGCCGGGAATGCCGGTGACGCGCTCGACTTCTTCCGGAGGCCACTTCTCAACTTCTTTCTTGATGTCGTCGAAACCGTAAACGCGCTGCTGGATGAATTCCTTGTCCTCCCAGCCATTCTGGAGAATGTGCCACATCATGCCGTAGAGCACCGGAATGTCGGTGCCCGGGCGCATCCGCACATATTCCGTCGCGTGGGCCGCCGTACGCGTCAGGCGCGGATCGATGACGATAAAGTTGGCCTTTTGCAGCTCCTTGCCCTCGAGCAGATGTTGCAGCGACACGGGATGCGCTTCGGCCGGATTGCCGCCCAAGATGACCTGTGTCTTTGCGTTGCGAATATCATTGTAGCTGTTGGTCATCGCGCCGTAGCCCCAGGTATTGGCGACGCCGGTCACGGTAGTCGAATGGCAGATGCGAGCCTGATGATCGGTATTGTTGGTCCCCCAGAACGCACCGAGCTTGCGGAACAGATAGGCGCCTTCGTTGGTCATCTTGGCCGAGCCGAGCCAATAGACGGAATCGGGGCCCGACTTCTCGCGTACAGCTTGAAGTTTGTCACCGATCTCATTGATCGCGGTATCCCAGGAGACGCGGGTCCACTGACCATTTACCAGCTTCATCGGATAGCGCAGCCGCCGCTCGCTGTGTACGAGTTCACGTACCGAGGCGCCCTTGGCACAATGCGAGCCGCGATTGATCGGCGAATCCCAGCTCGGCTCCTGGCCGATCCATACGCCGTTCAAGACCTCGGCCGTCACCGTGCAGCCAACGGAGCAATGCGTGCAGATGTTCTTGCGGATGGTCGCGCCTGCGGTGAGCGGACCAGCCATTGCGGCTTCCGCTTTGCGCACGCTGCCGACCGGCAGGGCGCCGAGCGCGGCAAGCGCACCGCCGGCAAGCCCGGATTTGCGCAAGAAGCTGCGGCGGTCGAGACCGCCGGCCTGGCCCGCAAGGGACTCGACAACGGAGCCGTGGCCCGGGGAATGCTGGTGTGTTCGCTTGATCAGCACGGTCAGCCTCCCTTGGCCGGATAACGATTGACGCGGTAAAACGCCTTGACGTGGTCGGACTCCTGGTAGCGCGCCTTGCGCTTCTCATCGTTGGTCTCACCGTCGGCCTGCGCCGACCCGACCAACGGTGTCGCGAGTGTCGCACCGACACCGACCGTGCCGATGCTGACCTTGCGCAGGAAGTCGCGGCGTCCCACTGTGGTCTTCTTGTCTTCACTCATCGCATCTCTCCTGGACCTGCGCGTGCCGGTCAGTTGGCGAATGTGAATGCTTCCGTCTCGATCTCGATAAAGGTGCGACCGAGCGCGCCGACGGCCCGATAGAAGCGGGCGTTCCCGGCGCCCTCCATGTCTGCGAATAGTCGCCCCAGCCACGGCGACACATGTTTCTCGAAGAAGGCGCGCTGTGCCTCTGGCGAGGCACCGAAGTGTCCGCCGGCAAGGCCGGACATGATCTCGCAAATGATGGCGGCGTGGTCCTCGGGTTCGGAATTGTTGGCAACACGCTCGACGCCGAGCGTCGTCAGGTCCCCACGCAGGCGCGATAGCGGCCGTTCGTTGAGAAAGCCGGTGAGATAGTAGGAGGCGTAAGGCAGCAATTCGCCGCGACCGAGCCCCACGAACAAATCGAAATATTCGCGCTCGACCTTAGCCGCGACTGCGCTTGAGGCGACGTCGGCGAGCGCCGCATGCGCGCGGCCGAGCGGCGTGGCGTCACCACTCAATGCCGAGAGCTGCTCGAGCAGTCGTTTCGACGGCGGCGCGGACAGCAAGGTTGCTAGCAACGCGTATTCTTGCGCGCGCGCAGCATCGACGGGATCGATGAGCCCCGCTGGGACGGCTTTTTCGCTGTAGAGATCGGGCCGCAAATCGTTGCGTGGAATACCGGTGGCCGTTTCAACTGCAACCACCCGTTGTGCTGGCACCCGGGTCCAGTTCGAGACCGAAGGCTGGCTGATGCCGATTTTGCGCGCAAGCTGAGCAATGCCGCCTGCGGCATCGATTGCGCGATCAAGCCCGTCATCCCGCACGTGGACCTCCCATCCGAGTCCCGTCTGCTTGATTACTGCTTTTGTAACAGTGTTCTAACGAAATCGTAGTCCCGGTTCCACGGATGGTCAATCATCCGTCCATAGCGTGAACCTATAGCCTTTAGTCGTGCTGCTCGCGCGGCAGTGCGCCACCGTGAATACGGTGCCTGAGGGGCTCAGCGAAATCCGCAGATCTCTCCGCCACTGACGGTTGCACCGCAACAGAGATTGCCGGACGTTCCGTGGCGCCTGCTGTCCGCACAATATCCGGCGCGCCCGCCGCATCGGCTTGATGCAATTCCGCCGAAGAATCCGCTGTTTCAATCGACGCCTCGGGGAGAGACTGCACCGCCTCACGCACGCCGCCCACGATGCGCTCGACGAGCGCCGCCAGCTGTTCCGACGAGCAATCCAGCGGGCCAAAACCCGGCATCGCGGTCGGGTCGTTGAAGTCCCATGCGTTCTCCGCAAGCCCGACAAAGTCGCGAATGGCGGGGTCGGTTGCCCACGCGCGGCGAAGAGCCGCACGGCTCAACTCCTGTGGAATACCCTTGCGCAGGAAGGCGGTGATGTCGGTCGCAGCGTTGATCTCGTCGATCGACGGCAGGGTCGAGAGATCGAACTCGCTCTCATCCTGCTTTGCCGCAGGCGGGGGCGTGGGCTGCGCCCGGGCAGGCTCCGCCGGCTCCGCTTGCGCCTCGCGCTTACGGCGGGACCAGCGTGCAAGGAACTCCTCCTCAGTCATTCCTGTCCGCCTTCATGTTCGCGCCGCGCCAGCGCCTCCGGATCAGCGCGGCGCCGCTTGCGCTTGACGAACTCCCGCTCGACATGGTGCTCGACCACGAACCTTTCAATTACTTCGCGCAGCACCTCCGGCATCGGCACGGCCTCGACCAGATTATCGGCGGCTTCGGTAAAGCCCTCGCCCTCCGCGGGGTCAGCGGTAACCGCAGTCACGGCATAGGGCCAGGCGCCTTCCGAGGGCGACAGCACAGTCCAGATGCTCGGATTGCCGGAGGCGAGATTATCGCGATAGCGCGCCGTCTCGGACGGATAGAGATCCACGGTCGCGCTTCCGGCATAGAACAGGGCTGTGCCATCCTGCTCGCGAAGCACGGTCCAGGGTTGTGTCGCCGGCTCGTCCGGCAGGACAGCAATTCCGCGCCAGACGAAGTCAACCCAGGGCGAGGCAGCCTTGCGCCGCTCGACGACGACGCCGACGGAGATGGATGCGAGTGGCGATGCCGCGGGGCTCATGTGAACATCTCCAGGCGCTTCACGGGAAGGCCGGTCAGCAGATTTTGTGGCTTCATCCGGAGCTTCTGATCCGCCGTCATGGACAGGATCAGGTAGACGGGCTCGTCCCGGACGTCGTCGTGCGCGCGGCTCGAATCCGCAAAAATCAGCCGGAACAGTGCAAGCACCCGGTCGGCGTCGCGCTCGTCGACGTCTTCGCCTTGCCACAGACGGTCGCCAAGCCTGGTGGCCTCGGTATCGAGCCCGACATACCAGGTGAGCTTTGCGTCCTGCAGCGCGCGCAGCGGCTCGATCGTGACCTCGATGCCGAGCAGATGAGAGACCCAGCGCATCATCGCCTGCGCCAGCGCAGTTGGTCCGCGTCCGCCGGCCGTGAGATCAAGGGCCATGTCGAATTGGTCGCTGCGCTGCCAATAGGCCTCGACATTCTCTTCGCTCAATATATCGAGCATCGCCTCGTTGGTGGCGCCCAGCATCGACATCAGGGAGAGCACCGGGGTCGGGCTCCGGCCGCCGACGATCTCCTCGTCGCCGAGCAGCAGGGCTTGCTCATGCGGCAGGATCCGCTGAACCCGGAAGAATAGCTCGGCCGCGCGGAGCACAAAGGGGTCGTCGCAGCCATCGAGCGCGTTGCGCAGGATGACATGTACCAGCTGATTGACGAACAGCGGCGGCAGGTCGTTCGCGCCTGATCGCAGCGATGCAAGATAGGCCGCTTCGAGCGTCGGATGCCGCAACAGGAGATCGCGAAACGCCAGCACGAACCGCCAGTTCTCCCGGGCGTCGGCGTCGGAAATTCCGGCAATTTCGTCGGCGCCGACCCCCTGACGCGGATCGGCGAGCAGCTCGCGGTGCAACCGGCGTTCGACCGGACACGCATCGTCGGGCGGCATCAGCTCGGGACGGGCAAAATAGGCTTTGAGGAATTCGTCGGTGACGCACAGCCCACCGCCCTCGTCGCGATCGAGCAGATGATGGCCGCAGGCGATCCAGAAATCGTTCATCTGACGGTCGGCTCCCGGCCCAGATCCGCAAGCCTGACGTCGCCGTCAGGCTGGACGTCGTCCTCCACTTCCATGAACGAGAACGCCTTGCTGTGCCCCTGCCCTACGCGGAGCTTCAGTCGGCGGAAGGACTCGCGGACTTCGCCGTAAATTGAAGTCCGGTGCACCGCAATAAGGGAGCTGATCGGATGACTGCACAGCGATTGCGAGAACGCCACCTCTTCTTCCGCGGCCGTCATTGCTGTGGCCATGTCCGGCGCACCGAAACGATCGATGAGTTGCCTTGCAAGGAGATCGATCAGGCTGCGGTAATCGTCCTCGGTCGCCGGAACGATCTGCGCCAGCGTCGACCAGCCCCAGGATTGCACCCCGAGGAACCCGCCGCGAAACGCCGCGCGCGCCTTGCCCTCGAGCTTCGCACCGTCGCAATCCCAGAAGCGGAAAGCACCGGAGACGGCCCATTCACCCGGCTCCGCCGCCACATCGAACACGAAGGTGTCGGAGGGATCGAGCGCGATGGTACGCAGGAGCTTCACAGCCGCGGCCCTCCGAGCGCCGGATCGAGCCACGAAGGCGTCGCCAGCGCCCGCACGAGGTCGCCACGTTCAATCTCGCCCGCCCCAACCCGGCGCGTGAGAAGATGGCCGCGATCGTCGATGCGCAGAACGGTCTGCCGTTCGCGGGGCATGCGGGAAAGATATTCTCGCGCCACGCCCTCAAAACCGCCCGCCTGCCAATCATCGAATGCCAGCATCAGGTGCCGAGCAAAGCTCTCCGTGATCTGCACCGCACCAGCCTCGCCAAAGCCTTCCTGTTCGAGCGCCGAAGCGAGCGGGTGAACACCCCGCTCGTCCTCGTTCATGGCAACCGTCCGGATCATCGCGCCGAAAACCATCCATGGTGGCGACGCGTCCTCGTCAGCCTCAGGAGGCCATCCCATCCGCCCACCGCCCACCAGCCCCCCATCGATCCTGACGGCGTCGGGCCAAACGATCGTGATCGGCTTGCTCGGCGGTGCGTAGGCACGCAAGGCATCGGTGAGGGCGACCATGCCGGCGTAGAACGCGCGCCGCGCCGTACGTAAGGGCTCGGCTGGCTCCAACACCACGGCGAACTCCGCCAGATCAAAGCGGCCGACATAGACGAGCGTTCCGGCGCCGCTCTCCGGTGCAATGCGGCATGCGTGGGCAAAAGCGTCGCCACTCTCGCGCAGCCGCACCAATGTGAACGGCGGCGGCAGGTGGATCGGTTCCACCAGGGAAACGTGGCTGACTGGGATCGACGGCAGGCCGTCCTCCGCTTTCCTTTTCTTCCCGATGGATAAGTTCTATACGAGGCGAAGGGCCGGCGCGAGTCCGTCGTCGGTGCCGGATTGGCGGAGGGGTTAACCTGGAGCAGCCATCCAAGACCGTCCTGATCTGCTCGTGCGAAGACACGATGCGTCTCGACGCGGCCGCGATTCAGCGCGGATGTCCCAACTGCGAAATCAAAAGCTTTCATCATCTCTGCGGCGCCGAGCTCGATCACTTCCGCAGCGCAGCGGCCGCTGGCGGCGCATTGACGGTCGCCTGCACGCAGCAGGCCGCGCAGTTCACTGAGGAGGCCGGCGAGCGGCCTGATGCGATCAGCTTCGTCAACATCCGCGAAACGGCCGGCTGGTCGCGAGATGGCGCGCGCGCCGGCGCGAAAATGGCTGCCCTGCTCGCTTCCGCCTCCATCCCAGCGCCGGACTATCCGCTCGTCACTTTGTCGAGCGAGGGCGTGGTCCTGACCTACGGGCGCGATGAGGCCGCGATTGAAGCCGGCCGCCTGCTTGCCGATCACCTCGACGTGACGGTGATGCTGAAGCAGCTCGACGAGATCGTGCCGCCCGCTGCAACGGTCTTCCCGATCGTGAAGGGCACGATCCGCTCCGCAAAGGGACATTTCGGAGCGTTCGAGCTTGCGATCGACGATTACGCGCGCCCCCGCCCTTCTTCGCGCGATCGCTTCGTGCTGGACGCACCGCGAAGTGGGGTGACCTCGCGCTGCGATATCGTGCTCGACATTTCCGGTGGGATGCCATTGTTTCCTGCCCACGCGTTACGCGACGGCTATCTGCGCGCCGATCCGAGCGATCCCGCCGCCGTGCTTCGCGCCGTGCTGACCGCGCGAGACCTCGTCGGCAGCTTCGACAAGCCGAAATATGTCGACGTCACGCCCGCTCTTTGCGCCCATTCGCGTTCGAAGCGCACGGGGTGCCGGCGGTGCCTCGATCTCTGCCCCACTGGAGCGATCACGCCCGTCGGCGATCATGTCGCAATTGACCCGAACATCTGCGCGGGCTGCGGCCAATGCGCCGCCGCCTGCCCGACCGGCGCGGCATCTTATACGCTCCCGCCCGCTGATACGCAGCTTCAAAGAATTCGTGCCATGCTGCTGGCTTACCACAAGGCCGGTGGCACGAATGCGGTGCTACTCTTTCATGACAGCCCGCACGGCACGCCATTGATCGATGCCCTGGCGCGGCATGGCGATGGCCTGCCGGCAAACGTGCTCCCCTTTGCCATCAACGAACTCACGCAACTCGGGCTGGAGGCGATCGTCGGTGCCTTTGCCTATGGCGTATCGGCCATACGATTCCTGCTCCGCGCAAGACCACGCCACGATCTCACCGGACTGTCACAGACGATCGGCATGGCTGAAGCGATCCTTGGCGGCCTCGGCTTTGAGGGCCACCGCCTCGCCACCATCGAAACGGATGATCCCGACGCGCTCGGCGGGCATTTGGCTGCTATCGGCACACTGGCGGCCGTCGCGACGCCCGCGACCTTCAAAACCGTCGGCAAGCGGCGCGACCTTTTGCGGTTCGCCCTGAGCGAGTTGCATCGCGTGGCGCCGACGCCGGTCGACGTGATCGCCCTGCCCAAGGGTGCGCCGATCGGCGCAATCAGCGTCGATACCAGCGGCTGTACCCTATGCCTGTCTTGCGTCTCGGCCTGCCCGACCGGCGCGCTTCGCGACGATCCTGAGCGGCCAGTGCTGAAGTTCGTCGAGGACGCCTGCGTGCAATGCGGCCTGTGCCAGAGCACCTGTCCGGAGAAAGTCATCAGCCTCAAGCCGCAGATCGATTTCCGCGCGGCACGCGCCTCCGCCGTGATTATCAAGGAAGAGGAGCCCGCACTCTGCGTCCGCTGCGGTACCGCCTTCGGCGTCAAGAGCACGATCGACCGCATCGCAGCCAAGCTCGAGGGCCGGCACTGGATGTATCCGGCCGGCGACAAGCGGGTCGCAGCACTTAGGATGTGCGCAGACTGCCGCGTCATCGTCATGAGCGAACAGCAATTCGACCCGTTCAAGGGCGTTCCGGAACGAACGCCGCCGCGAACGACGGATGACTATCTACGCCAGCGCGATGGTAAGGATTAGACGAGCGAACATCTTCGCAGGGTCGGAAGGGGCAATCATTGCGACGTTGCGCGGCCCAAGAAGTCCGTCAACGCACGGCGGTCCTCGGCCGCGCCGATGCGCTGCTCCGGCATTTTGGTGCCGGGGGTGTAGGCATTCGGTCCAACCTCGAACAGTCGTGCGACCGTCTCCGGCGTCCAGACGATGTCCATGCTCTTCAGCGCGTCGGAGAAGCGATAGCCCGGCAGCGAAGCGATCTTGCGACCGTATAGTCGGGCAAGCGTCGGCCCCGCACGCTGAACATCCTTGTCCGACAGGGTGTGACAGGCCACACACGCCCGAAATACATCGGCGCCCCGATCGCCCGCATAGGCGGCGAGAGGATCGGCCGGCGTTCCCAAGAGGTTCGAACCAATGGGATCGCCGGTGCGGGCATTCCAGCGCCTGATCTTGCCGTCCGCGCCACCCGTCATCAGTGTTTCTCGATCCGGAAGGAAGGCGACCGACCATACCGGCAAGCCGGACACGACCAGCGTTCGTAGCAGGCTGCGCGACTTGCGATCTATGATCGCCACCGTGCCGCCGATGCCGGCCGCAGCAATCAACGTGCCGTCTTCCGATATCGTCAAGGCCGCCACCGCCGTGGGACCGGCCGCGACCTCGCCGCTCGGCTTGCCGTCTGTGGTCAGTATCCGCAGCGTGCCGTCGACCGCGCCCGTGACGATTTCACCATCCGGCGCCGCAGCAACGACGTTGAGCGGCGCCGGCAACGTCAAGACTTCAGGTTGGCCGTCCGGCAAATGCCAGATGCGCAAGGTGAGATCATAGCCGACGCTGAGAAGCGACTTGCCGTCCGGCGTGAAAGCGACACCGTTGACGTTCTGTGAATGACCTTCGAGCACGCGCGACGCGCCGTCCGACAGCGACCAGAGCCGCACCGTCCGATCCCATGAAGCCGATGCGAGAAGCGCCCCATCAGGGGACGCCGCAAGCGCCACGATTGGACCTCGATGTCCCTCAAACACCCGATCCGGCTGCTGCCGGCCAGGCATCCACACTGCAATTCGCGCATCGGCACCCGCTGTGATCATGCGGCCGTCCTTCAGAAAGGCGACGGCATTGACGGCGTCAGCATGATACCGCAGCACTTGCTGTGCCGTTTCGGTCTTCAGGGACCAGCGGATGGCTGCTGTGTCGAAGCTGCCGGACAAGAGGGCCTCGCCATCGGGGGAAATGGCAAGCGCCCGTACGGGGCCGCCATGTCCCACCATGTCGGCGTGCGCGGATGATAGCGCGAAGATGGCCCACAGGGCTGCGGCGCCGCCCGTGCAGAAAGGTAACCTCATCATCCGTCACCGGCTCTGGTCACGTTCACGGCCTCAAGATTGCCAGAAGCCCACGGAGATGAAAATCCGAACCCATTTACTTGGCTGGTGCCGTCGTCCTCTTGGACGATCCTTCAGGCGCGGCCTGCATTCCAGGCGGACTCTGACCTTGGGGACTTTCGGCGGGCGCACCACCCGAACCCGTATTGATTGGACCCGTCCAGCCTTGCGGTTGTGGTTGGCCCTTCTCCTCGGGCCGGGTTGGCGCCGCAGACGAATTGGTTTGTGGGGGTTCGGCGGAGGCGCGCTCGAACAGGCAGAGTGCTGCAAAGCACAAAATCGTCATCAGAAATTTCACGTTGGATCCTCCGAATGCCCGTACTAAACGGGGCGACACTGCATTCCGTTCCGGCGTGTGCGTCGCAACGGGCTGGCTTTGCGCATCCCGCTTGAATGCCGGTGATCCGGAGACTAATCTCCGACTGGCCACGTCAAGGATGACGGCATGCAGGGGCGAACGCGGCCATTTCTGCAGATGCTGGCGCGACTGCGCGCTTTGCGCGCGTTTGATGGATCGCAAGATCCCGATTCCCGAGACGCCTCGCCATTCCTGATCCTCGTTGCCGTCGTGCTTGCGCTTCTTCTTGCAATATTGGAAATCGACAGGAATGGCGCCGCACTTCAGTCCCTCGGCTTGATGGGTGATGCACTTTCCGTCGATGCGATGTTCAAGAGCCCGTAGGCGGCTTCTGCCTTGATACGATCAACGAGTTTGCTCGCGCCAAGCGGTGTCGTATAACAGCTTGACGTTTCGATCGAGGGAGGCTGCGGATGAAGGCTTTTCTTCTTGGCTGCGTCGCTGCAACGTTGATCGCGATTGTGGGGATGGTGATCTTGAATCGAATCCAGGAGCCAGTCGCGCAAGCGTTTGCCACAACCGGGGTACGTCTCTGAGACACCCATCTCAGGACCATGTTCAACATTCTTGGCGGCATGATCCCCGAGATCGGCAATCAAGCATGGCATGGGGCCAAGCAGCCTCCCATTCTCGAGGCCTTACGGCGTTCTGGTCGACGCTGCCCGCCGAGCACTGAACCAATAAATGCGAAAACAACCCCATGCACAGTAGAAGGCCCTTGTTTCCAAAGGACAATTTCCTGAGAAAAAAGTCCATGTCGCAGATGCTTTTGACACGTCGGGCAAAACAGGGGCATGATGTCATCATCGACGCGGATGTCGCCTCTGCGCCTCGATCCAAATTTCCGCGCCCTTGACCTGCACCGGATCGAGCCGCAACGGTGGGTTCGGCCAGCCCAGTGATCGCCCCATCACTCAAATCGAATGATGCCGCAACTCGGCTCAGCCTCGACGATATCACGGAGAAGGTTGGGTATGCCGCCCTCTACGCTCCGCGCTCCCAGGCGACGGTTGATCGGAATGCGGCAATCGTCCAGACGCAGCCTTGCAAGCGGATGCGGCGCGACGATGTCAATGCGGACCATTGAAAAGCGGCACGCTTCAATCAGCGCCGCCATCGACCCGGCCCGTAGTCGGCCAGGCGCAACGGGAGCTGCCGAAGAGTGTTTCGTAAGTTCACGACGGCAGCGTCCGGCCCGACGCTGCCTAACTCGATGCTCGTCCAAGCGTCGGCTGTCTAGGGTGTCCCCCGTTTTGCCTTTAGGACCACGGCGGCTCTTCGCTCGTCCCGGCCGCATCGTCATGGATCGTGACCCCCGCCGAACGCAACCCGGTTAGGAACACGGTTCTTACGGAGGCAGGATCGAATCCAATATCCTTGGCGTTTGGTGGATGCGCCTCGCTGCCCTTTAATCGGAGTGCCAAGTGCAAATGCTCGCAAAGGTGCTGAACGACAAGGTTGACCTGATCGTCAGTCATGATCCGCTCTTCCTGCTACCATTTTGCTACCCAACAGATAGCACACATGGAAATAGAGCGGTACGCGATTGGACCACCCCAAGGATCACCCCCCGCGAATGCCCATGGCCGGGCTCCAAATCTGCGCCAATCGGCGCAGACCTGAACTGACCAGCAGGCAACGAGAACGACGCTTTTGGCCCCAGAGCAGACCTCTGGCAGAGAGCCTCCCTTCGGCGGGTTGCTGTCACATGGCCGAGCCATGGCTAATGGCTCTCAACGCGCACTTATCTCCGAGCTCGACGCCGCACTGCCCCGACACATGGGACTCTTGAACGTTTGCCGTTGCTTCTTTCCAACGCCTTTTGCACCCGGGTGCTAAGGTTTCGAAGCTCTGCAAGTTGAGAATTGAGCGACCAGACACGTTGGTGCAGAATGACCATACGGTCGCAGACCCGATCACGACTACTCATTACGCGCCCCTGGAAGAAGGCAATTGCAAAAAAACGCTGACGTTGGGCCAAAAAATAAAAGGGACTTTCAAGTCAATGGTAGCATCGTTTCACGTACAAAATGTGAAGCGGCACACACATGCAGGAATGTATTCCACCGCCGCTCCCGGGCCGATTACCGAGGCGGCGGCTTTTAGAAGACGACCGGCTGTTTCGAGGGATCCTTGTGGGTGTCCAGGCTCTTGGCGGACTCCGCGACATCCGAAACGGGCAACGTGATGTCAGGCCGCCGGCCGATGACCGGCATTGTCGCCATAGGCCTCTCCCGATAGAGCCCGAGGCCTTCGGTCACAGCCAGGTCTTTGAAGCAGAACAAGGCAGGCGTCCTCGCTCGCGGGGTGCACCCGTCGGCATTCTCGATGATCACCTGAAAGGTCCGACGGCGAGAGCGCTGATCGCGCACGCGCGCGCCATTTCGGCGACCGCCAGCGGGCGATGACATCGCCACCCGACGCGCGGGTTGGTCGGAAGCCGACGAATCTCTGATCTAAATGGTGCGATGACGCTCGATAGATGCCAGATCAGGCGCTACTCCGAGGCCCGGCTCTTCGTCCAATTCAATCGTGCCTTCCCTCACGTTGAGGACCGGGCCGCAAAACAGATCGCGCAAGGGATTGTCGTTCGCGTCGACTTCCAGCCAGCCATTGCCTCCGATACCGGCGAGCAGGTGCGCGGATGCAAGCAAGCCAAGACCTCCGCCTAGATAGTGCGGGCAAAACGTCTTGCCCGCCTTCAGAATGTCGCGAGCCAGTGGAGCGCAGACACTCAGCCCGCCCCATTTCGCAATATCGGGCTGAACCACGCCGAGCACCTCTTCGGCCAGAACTTCCCTGAAACCCTCGGCGCTCGAAATGTTTTCGCCGGCGGCAATCGGCATCTTCGCTGCGGCGTGCAGCCTGCGCCATTCCTCGCGCGGCCGATCGGCGCGGATCGGCTCTTCCAACCAGCGCAGATCGAACTGGGCCAGCCGCGGCAGCATCTCCATCGCCTGCGTGACTGACCAGCCCTGATTGGCATCGGTAGCAAGCATACCGGGGCCGACGATCCGGCGCAGCGCCGCCAAATTGGCGAGGTCGGTCTCGGCGCCGAACCCGACCTTCAGCTTCAGCGCGCGATGGCCGCGCTCGAGCGCGGCCTCCGCCGTCTGCGCCGCACCGCCGGGATTGATGCCGCTGGCATAGACCTTGATCTTGCGCGACTGACCGCCGAGCAGCCGCCACAACGGCAGGCGCTGGCGGCGCGCGGAGAGATCCCACAGCGCGAGATCGATGCCCGCAATCGCCTGCGCGAACGGACCAGGTTCACCGCATTGAAGCGCCAGAACTTCGGTGCTTTTGGTCAGCGGCTCGAAGGCCTGGGCAGGACCCTCGAATTTGCGTCCGACGAGGCCGGGGGCGAGCACCTCGTTGACGAGCCGGGCGCGATGCTCCGCGCCTGGAGCCGGAAAGTTGCACCAGGCTTCGCCCCATCCCTCGACGCCGTCCTCGTCGACAGCGCGAACGAAGACGGCGGGACGGTCGAGCATCTTGCCGAACGACGTCACCACCGGCGTTGCCAGCGGATAGCGATAGCAGAACGCCTCGATCGCGCGGATGGTGAAGCTGTCAGTCGTCATGTTGCAGATCCTGCGGTCGAGATCGAAAAGCGGCGGGCGCCACTATCTCAACAGGCGCGCGCGAAGTCACCCGCCACGTGCTGCACCGCGAAACCATTTGCGCCGCAACATCCAAAATGAGACTGCCCGTCAAGCGGAACGAGGCGCCCGCGCATGCACCGCATGCGACTTCGGCTAGCCTTCCCGTCAAATCCGCCAGCCTTTCGAGCTGCGGGCGCCGCGCCGGTTGGCACGGCGACAAATCGACGGTACAGGGAGGAGCACAATGTCGAAATGCAGTGTGGGACTGCTGGCGCTGAGCAGCCTGTTTCTTTCAGGCGCCGCGATCGCTCAGGAGAAGATCAAGGTGGGCGTGACTGCGACGCTCGAAGGCACCTACACGGTGCTCGGCGAGGACGGCATGCGCGGCCACCAGACGGCCCTCAACGTGCTCGGCAAGAAGGTCGGCGACAAGGAACTCGAATTCATCGTCGCCTCGACCGACGCAACGCCCGACTCCGCCGTGCGCGCGGTGCGCAAGCTGATCGAACAGGACAAGGTGCAGATCCTGCTCTCACCGCTCTCTGGCGACGAGGGCATCGCGGTAAAGAATTTTGCAAAAACTCATCCCGAGCTGACCTTCATCAATGCGGCCTCCGGCGCCCAGGAAACGACTTATGTCGATCCGGCCCCGAACTTCTTCCGGTACAACATGGACGGCGCACAGTGGCAAGTCGGCCTCGGCAAATACGCCTATGACGAAAAGAAGTATCGCAAGATCGCGACCGTCGGCGAGGATTACTCCTTCATCTACACCCAGGTGTTCGGCCTTGTGCTCGAGTTCTGCGGTGCCGGCGGACAGGTCACCAACCGGCAATGGGTGCCGCTCGGAACGAAGGATTTCGCCTCGGTCATCGCCGCCCTGCCCGACGACGTCGACGCCATCTATCTCGGGCTCGGCGGCGCGGATGCCGTCAACTTTCTCAACCAGTATCAGCAGGCCGGCGGCAAGGCGCACCTGATGGGCGGTTCCATCATGATCGACCAGACCATCCTGTCGTCGAAGGGCAACGCCAAGAACGCGCTGATCGGCACCATTGCGGCGAGCGGCCAAGCCGATACCTGGGAGGATCCGGGCTGGCAGAAGTTCGTGAAGGCCTATCAGGACGCCTTCCCGCCCAACAAGCGCTTCCCGAGCCCGTCGCTGCTCGCGACCAACTATTATGATTCAACCATGGCGCTGATCCTTGCGCTGCGCCAAGTCAATGGCGACCTCTCCAACAACCAGGCGAAGTTCAAGGAAGCACTGGCGAAGATCGAGCTCGACGCGCCGAACGGCAAGATCAAGCTCGACTCCAATCGCCAGGCGATCGGCACCAACTTCGTCACCGAAGTCGTCGACGACGGCAAGGGCGCGCTGTTCAGCAAGGTCGTGAAGGTGATCCCGAACGTGAACCAGACGCTCGGCTATGATCCGGCCGTGTTCTCGAAGATCGGGCTGCCGAGCCGCACAGTACCGGAATGTAAGAAGTACTGACGCATCACGCCTGCACCGCGCTGGCGGAGAGCGACTTGCTGACGCGGTCGCTCTCCGCTCTTGCAATCTCGCCGGGGTTGTTGAACGCTGGCCGAAAAGACAAGAACATTCGGGAGGGGAAGGCATGAGCCGCGCGCTCGCCGTCTTCCACGGCCGGTTCGGCCGGGCGACGGTTTATCAGTTGAACCGCCCTTTCAATATCCACGCCCATCGTGAAGGTCATCTGATCTTCCATGTCGGCGGCATGCCGGCATGCATCGATGTCTCCAACGGGCATTATGATCTCACCGAATCCTCGGTCGTTGCCGTCAATCCGTGGGAGCCGCACAACTTCCTGCCGGCCGATGTCGACGGCGGCGCGATCTTCTTCGTGCTTTACGTCAACGCCGAATGGTTTGCGCCGGACGCATCCGGCTCCGACCGGTTGCGTTTCGGCCGCACCCAATTCAGGCGCACGCCTGCGCTCGACAAGCACATCAGGCGGACCGCCGCGCTCGTGTGCGGCGCACCATCGCTTTCCAGCCTCGATTCCGAGCTGAGGCGGCTGATCGACATCTGCTACGATGAAAGCTGGCAACAGGCCGAGATCGCGCGCGATCCGCGCGCCAATGGTGCCGTGACCGACTTCCGTGTGCGCAAATGCATCAGGCTGATGTCGGAGAGCCCCGGGGCCGAGATGGAGCTCGATAGGATCGCGCGGGAATCCGGTTTGTCTCGACCGCATTTCTACCGGCTGTTCCGCGTCCAGACCGGCGTCACGCCGAATCTCTATCTCAACACGCTGATCATGGAACAGGCGCTCGAAGCGCTGGTGGCGAGCGAGGCGCCGATCGCCGATATCGGCTTCGATCTCGGCTTCTCCTCGCAAAGCGGCTTCACCCGCTTCTTCGCCGCCAATGTCGGGATGGCCCCGACCGATTATCGTCGCGCGGCCAAAGTTTTGCGCACCTAGCCGCTGCGCGAAAAGATACTCACGATCAAACGTCCTCCTCGCAGCCCGGCTAGGATGTGGGCAACGCGATCTCGCTAGAGAATTGCGAGTCCAGGGAGGATGTTCGCCCATGGCAGGGCTCGCAGCCGATAACGGCTTGCACGCCGCCTCGTCCCACTTGCGGGGAGAGGGTTGGGGTGCACCCGCGCCGAAGCCCGTCATCGAGCGCGCCTTTGGCGCGACCCGTTGGACGCGACCGCTCCCCGGAAGCGGCAGGGTTATCGCATATGATCTCTTGGAGTGGTCTGAGCAAGCGCCTCGTCCTTCGAGACACCCGCTCCGCGGTCTCCTCAGGACGAGGCTAATTGGCATCCGGCCCGTTGAACCTGCTGCCGCACACTCCGCGCTCATCCTGAGGAGCCCGCCAAAGCGGGCGTCTCGAAGGATGGGCCGCAGGGAATCGCTTCCCATATGCGATTGCCCTGCCGCAAGCGGGGCGAGACCATGAGCCGCTTTGTCGAACGCCATCCCGTCTGGGCGCTGATCGTGATCATTGCCATTGCCGTCGTGCTTTGGCTGGTCTTCGCGGTCTGGCCGCCGGGCCTCGAAGAGGCGATCGGCCGCAAGCGCGTCTTCCTCAATGCCGTCTTCAACGGCATCACGCTCGGAGGGCTCTACTTCCTCGTCGCCAGCGGCTTCACGCTGATCTTCGGCCTGATGCGCAACGTCAACCTCGCGCATGGCTCGCTCTATCTGTTCGGCGGTTATGTCGGCTACGCCATCAGCGCCTCGACCGGCTCCTGGATCCTCAGCTTCATCGTCGCTTTCATCCTGACCGCCCTGGTCGGCGTCCTGCTCCAGTTGATCGTGTTCCGCCGGATGGAGGGACAGGATCTCAGGCAGACCATGGTGACGATCGGGCTTTCGATCGTATTCGCCGACCTCATGCTGTGGGCCTGCGGCGGCGACTTTTACCAGATCCAGACGCCGAATTGGCTGATCGGCCCGGTGGAGCTGCCGCTGATCACGGCGATCAAATCCTCAGGCGAGCCGGTCTATCTCAGATATCCGCTGGTGCGGCTCGTGATCTTCGCCGCTTCCGTGATCATCGGCGTGGCGATGTGGCTCGCGCTCAACCGCACCCGGATCGGCATGATCATTCGTGCCGGCGTCGATGATCGCGATATCCTTGCTGCGACCGGAGTGCGCATCCAGCTCGTCTTCGTGCTGGTGTTCGCCTTTGGCGCGGGACTTGCCGGCACCGCCGGCGTGGTCGGCGGCACGTTCCAGTCATTGTCGCCCGGCGAGGACATCCGCTTCCTGCTGGCGTCCCTCGTCGTCGTGATCGTCGGCGGCATGGGTTCGATCCCCGGCGCCGCACTCGGCGCACTGATCATCGGCCTCGCCGAACAGCTCGGCTCGGTCTACATCCCGACCTACGCCATCGTCGTGACCTTCCTGATCATGGTGCTGGTGCTGGCCATCCGGCCGCAAGGCCTATTGGCGAGGCGCTGAGATGTCGCTCGCCCACGATGCACGGCTTGCCGTACGCCCCGCCACAATGGCGCAGCGCCCGGCACGGACGTGGCCGGAGGTCAACAATCCCGCCGCCTGGATCGTCGCGGTCATTCTCCTGATCATGCCGCTGATCGCCAACGGCTTCTTTCTGATCGAGATCTTCGCCTCCACCTTGATCCTCGGCACCATGGCGCTGAGCCTGATGTTCCTCGCCGGCTATGGCGGCATGGTCAGCCTGATGCAGCTTACCATCGCGGGGTTCGCGGCCTATATGGTCGCCGTGTTCGGCGTCAGCGGCAATGCCAATATCAGCCTGGGCTGGCCGTGGTGGCTCGCGGTGCCGATGGCGCTGACGCTGGCGACCGCTTTCGGCACGCTCGGCGGCGCGCTCGCGGTCCGCACCGAAGGCATCTACACCATCATGATCACGCTCGCGATCGGCGCGGCCTTCTACTATTTCACCAACCAGAACTGGGCGATCTTCAACGGCCATACCGGTATCAACACCGTGGCCACGCCGCACTTCTGGGGCGTGAACTGGCGCGCCGACATTCCCTTCTACTACGTCGTGCTCGCGGTCGCCGCGCTCTGCTATTTCGCAGTCGAATATCTCTCACGCGCGCCCTTCGGTCTTGCCCTCCAGGGCGTGCGTGACAATCCCAGGCGCATGGCTGCGCTCGGCTTCAACGTCAATGCGCACCGCGTCGCCGCCTATGCGTTCGCCTCGTTCGTGGCCGCGCTGGCCGGCGTGCTCCAGGTCTGGAACTACCGTCAGATCTCGCCGGGGTCGGTCAGCGTCGGAGCCTGCATCGACGTGCTGATCATCGCCGTTGTCGGCGGCATCACGCGCCCGATCGGTCCCTTCATCGGCGCGCTGATCTTCGTGCTACTGCGCACCTTCGCGCTCGACTTCCTGGTCAGGCTTGGCCTCGATGGCAACCGCTTCCGCCTGCTGATCGGGCTCGGCTTCCTCGCCATCGTGTTCTGGTCCTCGGACGGCGTCATCGGCCTATGGCAGCGATGGCGCCAGCGTCAGCGCCGCGGCGCGGACCGTTCCGGCGGAGGGCGCCGTGATGGATAGCGTCGCTCAACGCCTCTCCGCCGTGGGCGCCGGCGCTGCGCTGGAGCTCCGCGGCGTGACGCGCCTGTTCGGCGCGCTGGCGGCGCTGACCGACGTCACCATCACGGTGCGTCCGGGTGAGCGGCGCGCGGTGCTCGGTTCGAACGGCGCCGGCAAGACCACGCTGTTCAATTGCATCACCGGCGACTTCCCGCCCTCCTCCGGCACCATCCGCTTCTTCGGCGAGGACGTCACGCACTTCCCGCCTTATGAACGCATCCGGCGCGGATTGCGGCGGACCTATCAGATCTCGGCGCTGTTCCCCGGCCTCACCGTGCAGGACAACGTCTATCTCGCCTGCCGCGGCGTCTCGCGCGGACGCTTCTCGTTTCTGCGTCCGGGACAGAACGACGCCCTGATGCATGCGGCGGACAATCTCGTCCAGGCCGTGCATCTTTCGGCCGTGAAGGACCAGCGCGTGGCCGAGCTCGCGCATGGCCAGCAGCGCCAGCTCGAGATCGCGCTCGCGCTCGCGGGCGCCCCGCGCTTTGTCCTGTTCGACGAACCGGCCGCCGGCTTGTCGCCGACCGAACGGGCCGAGCTGATCGAGATCCTGACCTCGCTGCCCGCGCATATCGGCTACATCATCATCGAGCACGACATGGATGTCGCTTTACGCGTCGTCGAGAGCGTCACGATGATGCACAACGGCCGCATCTTCAAGGAAGGCCTGCCGCAGGAGATCCAGTCCGATCCCGAGGTGCAGGAGCTCTACCTCGGAGGCGGTCATGAATGAGGTCCGCCGCAGCAAGGCCGCGCTCGAGGTCCGCGGCCTCGATGTCTACTATGGCCACTCGCACGCCCTGCAAGGCGTCGATCTCACACTGGAGAACGGTGTGTTCTCCGTCGTCGGCCGCAACGGCATGGGCAAGACCACGCTGTGCAAGGCGATCATGGGTCTGGTAGGCGTGAGCGGCGGCTCGATCCGCGTTCGTGGCGACGACATCACGCGGCGGCCTCCGGCCCAGATCGCCCGGCTCGGCGTCGGCTATGTGCCGCAAGGACGCCGGCTCTGGCGCTCGCTCAGCGTCGACGAGCATTTGCGGCTGGCCGGCGGCCTGCGGCCCGGCGCCTGGACTGTCGATCGCATCTACGAGACCTTCCCGCGACTCGCCGAGCGCAAGGATCACGGCGGCGGCCAGCTCTCCGGCGGCGAGCAGCAGATGCTCGCCATCTCTCGCGCGCTACTCACCAATCCGCATCTCCTGATCATGGACGAGCCGACCGAAGGGCTCGCGCCCGTCATCGTGGCGCAGGTCGAGGAGATGCTGCTGCGGCTCGGTGAGGACGGCGACATGTCCGTGCTCGTGATCGAGCAGAATATCGGCGTCGCCACCGCGATCTCGCGCAACGTCGCGATCATGGTCAACGGCCGCATCAACCGCATCATCGACTCCGCCCGCCTCGCCGCCGACCGCGAGCTCCAGCAGCGCCTGCTCGGCGTCGGGCTTCACGCCGAGCTCGAGCCGGATATCGACGTCGCCGCGCCCGGTGTCGAAGCCAGGCCGGCGCCGGCGCCACGCCGCGAGGGACCGATCCGCATCTACATCTCCAACCCGACGCTCCCGACCCGATGGTCGCAACCGGTACCGATCGCCCGCATCGAAGCTGCTGCGCGAACGGTCTCGACGCAAGTCACCCGGCTCGAAGAGACGACGCGGCGCAAGCGCGAGCCGGTGACGACGCAGGCCGCCGGCCCGCCTGTGGCGTTGGTCGTCGGCACGCTCGACACCAAGGGCGTTGAGCTGCGCTTCATCCGCGACATCATCGCAGAAAGCGGCCTGCGCACGCGGCTAGTCGATGTTTCCACGAGTGGCAAGCATTCGTCGTGCGATGTCTCCGCGCAGGAGATCGCCCTGAACCACAGCCGTGGCGGCGCAGCGGTGTTCGGCGCCGATCGTGGCGCCGCCGTGACCGCGATGGCCGATGCCTTCGCCAACTGGCTGCGGCGCCAGGGCAATGTCGTCGGAGTGATCTCGGCCGGCGGCTCGGGCGCAGCGTCTCTGGTCGCCCCGGGGATGCGCACGCTACCCGTCGGCGTACCCAAGCTGATCATCTCCTCCGTCGCCTCGGGCGATGTCGGGCCCTATGTCGGTCCCGCCGACATCACGATGATGTACTCGGTCACCGACGTGCAGGGGCTGAACTCGATCTCGCGGGCGGTGCTGGCCAACGGCGCCAACGCGCTCGCCGGCATGGTCAAGGCGCGGCTCGATGCCCGCGCCGCAGCGGCGCGCGAGGCCGGCGGCCTGCCAGCGGTCGGTATTACCATGTTCGGCGTCACCACGCCGGCCGTTCAGAAGATCGCGGCCGAGTTGCGTGATGATTTCGAATGCCTGGTGTTCCATGCCACCGGCGTCGGCGGACGCTCGATGGAGAAGCTCGTCGAGTCCGGCCAGCTCGCCGGAATCATCGACCTCACGACGACCGAGATCTGCGATCTGCTCATGGGCGGCGTGTTTCCTGCGACCGAAGATCGCTTCGGCGCGATCATCCGCAGCCGCGTTCCCTATGTCGGCTCGGTCGGCGCGCTCGACATGGTCAATTTTGGCGCGCCCGAGACTATTCCCGAACGCTACCGCGGCCGCAAGTTTCACGTCCACAATCCGCAAGTGACGCTGATGCGGACAACGGCCGAAGAGAACGAGCGCATGGGCCGCTGGATCGCTGAGCGGCTCAATCAGATGGATGGCCCTGTACGCTTTTTCCTGCCCGAGGGCGGCGTGTCCGCCCTCGATGCGCGGGGCCAGCCGTTCTGGGATCCAGACGCCGACACCGCGCTATTTCGCACGCTGGAGCGCACGGTGCGGCAGACCGGCAACCGCCAGCTCATTCGCGTGCCCAAGAACATCAACGATCCCGAGTTCGCCGCCGCCATTGTCAGTGCGTTCCGAACCCTGTTCGGCCGTACCAAGGTGCGCCGAAGAGTAGCGAGGTGACCGATGGCGAGGTTTGAACGCGCAGCGCTCCTGAAGACCTTTCGCGACATGGCAAGGCGCGGTGAGCCGATCGTCGGCGGCGGCGCCGGCACCGGTCTATCAGCCAAGTGCGAGGAAGCCGGCGGCGTTGATCTCATCGTCATCTACAATTCGGGCCGCTATCGGATGGCCGGCCGCGGCTCGCTCGCGGGTCTGATGGCTTACGGCGATGCCAACGCCATCGTCGTCGAAATGGCGAACGAAGTGCTGCCCGTGGTCACCAGGACGCCGGTGCTGGCGGGCGTCAACGGCACCGATCCATTCCGCGACATGGACGTGTTTCTCGACCAGTTGAAGGCGCTCGGGTTTGCCGGCGTGCAGAACTTTCCGACCGTCGGCCTGATCGACGGCGTCTTCCGCGCCAATCTCGAAGAGACCGGCATGTCCTATGCGCTGGAGATCGACATGATCGCCAAGGCGCACGACAAGGACATGCTGACCACGCCCTACGTGTTCAGCGAGAAGGAGGCCGCCGCAATGGCGATCGCCGGCGCCGACATCATCGTTTGTCACATGGGCCTGACCACCGGCGGCACCATCGGCGCGCAGACCGCACTGAAGCTCGAGGATTGTCCCGCGCAGATCGACATCTGGGCGTCCGCTGCGCTCAGTGTCAATCCGGACATTCTGGTGCTGGCTCACGGCGGCCCGATCGCGGATCCCGCCGATGCCGATTTCATCATGAAGAACACCCGCCATTGCCACGGCTTCTACGGGGCGTCCTCGATGGAGCGACTGCCCGTGGAGCGGGCGCTGACGGAGCAGGTGCGTCAATTCAAGGCGATCGGCGCGCGGTAACGCCGAAGGTACGAGGGAGGGAAAGATGTCGGGGATTCTCGTCGGTGAATTGATCCTCTGGCTGATCGTCGCGATCGTCGTGATCGTGGTTGGCGTCTACATCGTCAACTGGCTGTACCACCGCTCCTCGAAGGAGACCTCGTTCGTCCGGACCGGCTTCCTCGGCGAACGCGTGGTCATCGATGGCGGCGCCTTCGTGCTGCCGTTCATCCACGACTACACGCCGGTCAACATGAACGTGCTGCCGATGGGCATCGTCCGCTCCAAGCAGGACGCCGTGATCACCCGCGACCGCATGCGCGTCGACATCGAGGCCGACTTCTATGTCCGGGTCCAGCCGACCCGCGAAGCGGTCTCGATCGCGGCGGCGACGCTCGGCCGCCGCACCATGGAGCCCGAGCAGCTCCATGCGCTGCTGGCCGGCAAATTCATATCCGCGATCCGCTCGGTCGCCTCCGAAATGACCATGGAGGAAATGCACGAGCGGCGCGGCGACTATGTCGCACGCCTCAAGACCAATGCATCCGAAGCCCTCGCCCAGAATGGTCTCGAGCTAGAATCGGTCGCGATCACTGATCTCGATCAGACCGACCTGGAGTTCTTCAACCCGTCGAACCGGTTCGACGCCGAAGGCCTGACCCGCCTGATGGAGGATATCGAGGCCAAGCGAAAGCTGCGCAACGATATCGAGCAGGACTCGATGATCAAGATCCGCTCGCGCAATCTGGAAGCCGAGCGGCAGGCGCTCGAGATCGAGCGCGAGAGCGAGACCGCGCGCCTCGAGCAGGAGCGCGACATCGAGATGCGCCGCGCCCTTCAGCGCACCGAGGTTGCCCGCGAACGCGCGCTCCGCGAGACCGAGGCCGAACAGGCGCAGATTTCTGCGCGGGAGGCCATCGAGCGCGCGCGCATCGCCAATGATCAGGCGATCGCGGAGGCCCGCATCGCCTCCGAGCGGGAGACCCGGCAGAAGGAGATCGAGCGCACCCGTACCATCGAGGAGAAGGAACTGCTGGCGCGCGAGGAGATCGAGAAGACCCGGATCGCCAACCAGCGCTCGATCGACACCACCCGCATCGCTTCGGAGCGCGAGGTACGCCAACGCGAGATCGAGCGGATGCGCACGGTCGAGGAAGCCGAGATCGCCGCGCGCGAGGCGATCGAGAAGGCGCGGATCCAGCAGGATCGCGTCGTGACCGACGCCCGCATCGCCAACGACGAGGAGACGAGGCGCCGCGAGATCGAGCGCACGCGTGCCGTGGAAGAGGCAGAGATTGCCGCGCGCGAAGCCACCGAAAAGGCCCGCATCGCCCAGACCATGACGGTCAATGTCGAGCGCATCTCCTCGGACGAGCGCACCCGCGCGCTGGAGATCCAGCAGGTGCGAACAATCCAGGAGGCCGAGATCGAGGCTCAACGCGCGGTCGAGGCGGCCCGCATCGCCCGCGAGCGGACGCTCGCGGCAGAGCGCATCGCCGCCGAACAGAACACACGGCAACTCGAGATCGAGCGCAACCAGGCACTCGACGTCGCCGGCATCGCAGCGCGAGAAGCCACGGAGGCCACGCGCATC
The DNA here is from genome assembly GCF_023073795.1 of Bradyrhizobium sp. 159. Lineage (NCBI taxonomy): Bacteria > Pseudomonadati > Pseudomonadota > Alphaproteobacteria > Hyphomicrobiales > Nitrobacteraceae > Bradyrhizobium > Bradyrhizobium sp. 159. The sequence continues at coordinate 142,802 of NZ_JADPKE010000018.1, forward strand.
GCGCAGGAGGAGCGCGTGCGCTCGCTTGAGATCGCCCGCAACCGCGCCGTCGAGGAAGCTGATATCGCCTCGCGCGAGGCGATCGAGGCGGCCCGCATCGCCCAGGAGAAGGCGGTTGCGGCCGAGCGCATCCAGGCCGAGCGCGAAACCCGCGCACTGGAGATCGAACGGACCGGCGTCTTGGAGGCGGCCGAGCTGAAGCGGCGTGACGCGATCGAGCGCCAGCGTATCACGGTGGATCTGGCGCTCGAGGCCGAACGGATCAATTCCTCCAAGAAGCGCGAGGTGCTCAACATCGAGCAGAAGAAGGCGATCGAGATCGCCGACGAGGACCGCGTCATCGCGCTGTCCACCAAGAAGTCCGAGCGGATCGACGCCGATCGCCAGGTCCGGCAGGCAGAGATCGTCGCACGCAAGGAGGTCGAGACCACCGACGTCTCGCGCGAGCAGGCGCTGGAAGCCGCCCGGATCGAGCGGCGTCGCGCCATCGAGCAGCTCGAGGTTGCTCGGGTGCAATCCTTGCAGGAAGCCGAGATTGCCGCGCGCGAGGAAGTCGAGCGCGCGCGCATCTCCTCCGACCGCGGCCTCGACGAAGCCCGGATCGGCCGCGAACGCGAGCTGCGCAAGCTCGAAATCAATCGCGAGAAGGAGGTCGAGACCGTGCTGATGGAGAAGGCGATCGCAATCCACACGAAGTCGCTGGAGGAATCCGCAGCCAAAGCATCAGCCGAGGAAGCGCGGATGCGCGCCACAGAAGCCACCGAGCGGGTCATCACCGCTCGCGAGAACGAGATTGCCAAGCGTCGCAAGGGCGTAGAAATTCTCATCGCCGAGAAGCAGGCCGAGGAGACACGGATCGCCGCCGAGGCCGAGCGCGTGCGCGCGGCCGTGGAAGCGGAAGCGCAGCGATTGCTCAACGAGGCCGAGAACGTTCTCACCGACCAGGCGCGCTACTCCCTCTTCCGCAGAAAACTGCTCGACCGCATCGAGGGCATCGTACGCGAGAGCGTCAAGCCGATGGAGAAGATCGAGGGCATCCGCATCCTCCAGGTCGATGGCCTCAACGGCAATGGCCACGGAAACGGCAATGGCGGCCGCAGCGCCACCGACGAGGTGATCGATTCGGCGCTGCGCTACCGCGTTCAGGCGCCGCTGATCGACTCGATCCTGTCGGACATCGGCGTCGAGGGCGGCAGTCTCGCAAAAATGCCGGGCCTGATCCGCGAGGCGCGCGACATGCAGGGCATCAGGGATTCCGCGCGCAAGAGTGGCGGCGACAAGCCGGCCTCCCCGCCTGCGGCCGAAGGCGGCGAGCCGCCGGCCGAGCGCGGGCCGAGAAAGAAGAGCTGAGGTCTGATCCATGGCCCGCGTCTATGTCTCCACCGTCGTCAACGCCCGCAACGACCGCGTCTGGGCGCGGGTGCGCGATTTCAACGGCCTGCCGAACTGGCATCCGGCCATCGCCGAAAGCCGGATCGAGGGTGGCGAACCCGCCGACAAGATCGGCTGCGTCAGGGATTTCCGCCTGCGCAACGGCGACCGCATTCGCGAGAAGCTCCTGGGCCTATCCGACTACGACATGTTCTGCACCTACTCGATCCTGGAATCGCCGATGGGCGTCGAGAACTACGTCGCGACCTTGCGGCTGACGCCCGTCACCGACGGCGACCAGACCTTTGTGGAATGGACCGCCGAATTCGACTGCGCGCCGGAGCGCGAGACCGAGCTCGTCAGCAACATCGGCGGCGGCGTGTTCCAGGGCGGCTTCGACGCCTTGAAACGCGTGTTCGGAGGTTAGCCGTGCCGCATATCGTCAAGAGCACGATCCTGAGCGCACCGACCGATGCGGTGTGGGACCTGCTGCGGGATTTCAACGGCCACGACCGCTGGCATCCGGCGGTTGCGACCTCCTCGATCGAACGCGCTCAGGCCTCCGACAAGATCGGCTGTATCAGGCGCTTCAAGCTCAAGGATGGCTCCGAGCTGCGCGAGCAGTTGCTGGCGCTGTCCGACCTCGAACAGACCTTCAGCTATTGCCTGCTCGATACCCCGATCCCGATGTTCAATTACGTCGCCCATGTCCGACTGCTCCCGGTGACCGATGGCGACCGCACCTTCTGGAATTGGGAATCGCGCTTCACCACCAAGCCCGAGGATAGGGACCGCATCACCCACATGGTCGCGGAAGACATCTACCAGGCGGGATTCGAGGCGATCCGCCGCCATCTGAAGGAGGCCGCCTAACCATGGCTGTGACCGTAAAGACCTTTGCCAGCGCCAGCGAAGCGGCCGGGGCCATATCCTCGGACCGCAGCGCGCGCTATCTCGGCGGCGGCACGCTGGTGATGCGGGCATTGAACGAGGGCGACGTCTCGATATCGACCATCGTTCGCGCCAGTGACCAGGCGCTGAGCCGGATCGATGCGTCCGGCCCACGCATCACGCTCGGTGCCGGCGTCACTTTCGCGAGAATTCTCGGCGAGCGGGACCTCGCTTTCCTGCACGCGCCCGCCCGTTCGATCGGCGGGCCCGCCGTGCGCAACATGGGCACCGTCGGCGGCAATCTGTTCGCGCCCAACCCTTACGGCGATTTCACCGTGGCGCTGCTGGCGCTCGACGCCACAGTCGCGCTGCAAGGCGGCTTCGGCGCCCGCGACATCGCGATCGAGGAGTTCCTGCAATCGCGCGAGCGGCAATCCGGTGCGTTAGTCCTCTCGGTCTCCTGCACCCGGCCGGCCAACGCCGAGGCCTTTCGCTATCGCAAAGTTGCCCGCATCAAGCCGAAGGGCGGCTCGGTCATCACGCTGGCCGCACATCTGCCGGTCAGCGGCGGGCGCATCGCCGGTGCTCGCATTGCGCTCGGCTCGATGGCGGCGACCCAGATCCGCGCCAAGGCCGCGGAACGTGCCCTCGAAGGACGCACGCTCGATACCGCGAACATCAATGCAGCCGCCTCTACCGCAATCGAGGGCACATCGCCCGCGGACAACGCGCTCGGCAGCGCCTGGTATCGCCGCGAGATCGTCGGCGTCCATCTCCGCCGTTTGCTGTCCGGTCAGGAATAGACAAGGACCAACATGTCCAAGACGCCTCTGCAATTTCGTCACAACGGCCGCGACGTCGCCATCTTCGTCGATGGCGGCGCCAACTTGCTGGTCGCCTTGCGCGAGCTGGTCGGTGACATGACGCCTAAGTTCGGCTGCGGCCAGGGCGGCTGCGGCACCTGCAGCGTGCTGATCGACGGAGAACTCCACCTCTCCTGTCTGACGCTCGCCGAGACCGTCGCGGGCCACTCCGTCGAAACGCTCGACGGCCTCAAGCAGGGTCCGAACCTGCACCCGCTCCAGCGCGCCTTTGCCGACAATTTTGCCGCCCAATGCGGCTATTGCACGCCGGGCATGCTGATGGCCGCGAAGGCGCTGCTCGACCGCAATCCGTCCCCGAGCCGGGCCGACGTGATCGAGGCGATCTCCGGCAACATCTGCCGCTGCACCGGATACGAGCCGATCATCAATGCCATCCTCGCCGCCGCCGGCGGCCGGGCCAGCGCCTGAGGTCAGATCATGCTGGAACTACGCAAGGACATCTTCGCCGACGAGCGCGACGACAATCTCAAGGAGATCGGCAAGGGCACGCAGCGCCAGGACATGCTCGGCCACATCACGGGGACGTCGAGCTATTTCAACGATCATAAGCTCCAGGGCATGCTGCACTTGAAGGTCGTTCGCTCGACTCAGGCCCATGCTAAGCTGCGCCGCATCGATACCACGGACGCAGAACGCTCAGCCGGCGTGCGCCGGATCATTCGCGGCACTGACGTGCCGGTCAATCTCAACACGCTGCTGAGCCTGATCAATTTCGGCAAGGACGACGAGCCATCACTGGCCGTCGACAAGGTCCGCTACAAGGGCGAGCCGATCCTCGCCATCGTCGCCGACAGCGAGCGTGAGGCGTTCGAGGCCATTGCAAAAGTGCGGATCGACTATGAGCCGCTACCGACCGTGTTCGACGTCGAGGATGCCCTCAAGCCGGGCGCGCCCGTGGTCAACGAGACCTATCCGAAGAACGCCTTCATCTATCACGACGTCTACGATCACCAGCGCCTGCGGTTCGGCGATGCCGATGCGGCACTCGCGAACGCCGACCACGTCCTCGAACAGCGCTACCAGATGTCGCCGATCGAGCACGCGCCGACCGAGACCAATGGCGCGATTGCCGCGCCCGACACCAACGGCCGCTACGTCGTCTACACCTCGACCCAGGCGCTGTTCTTCTCGGTCGATACCTGCGCCAAGATTTTGGACGTGCCTTCCAACACCTTCCACTTCATCGGTGGCACGGTCGGCGGCGGCTTTGGCGGCAAGGTGGATACCCTGACCGAGCCGCTCGCGATCCTCGGCGCCATGCTGACCGGACGGCCCGTGCGCTACGTGTTCGGTCGCGAGGAGGAGATGCAGTACGGCCCGCCGCGCGGCGCCGAGCGCATCTACATCAAGGACGGCGTGATGCGCGACGGCCGCATCGTCGCCCGAAAGATCCGTGCCTATTTCGACAGCGGCGCCTATACGCGGCTCTCTAGCTACGCCGCGGTGAAATGCGCCGCGCATTTGCCGGGCCCCTATACCATCCCGAACGTTTATGGCGACGTCTACTGCGTCTTCACCAATCGCACGCCGGCGACCGCCATGCGCGGCTTCGGCGTCACCGCGATGGACTTTGCCATCGAATGCCAGATGGACAAGCTCGCAAACCTCGTCGGCATGGACCCAATGGAGTTCCGGATTCTGAACGCCTATCGCGACGGTGACATGAAGGCGCATCGGCGCGAGGCCAAGAACACGGCGCTGATCGAATGCGTTCAGGTCGCCGCCGAAAAGGCCAAATGGCCGATCCGCGACGAGTTCAGGCGCGCCTCCTCGCGCAAGGATGGTGGCGGCAGCCGCGCCGCGATTCCGCCGACGCCGACGGATGTGCGCGCGCGGCCGGCCGCCCAGCAGCGCACGACCTATGACCGCGCACCCGTGACCGCGACAAGAGAGCCGCCGCGCGAACCGCCACCGCCGACACCGCCGCCTCCTCCGCCCCGCCCGGCGGCACCATCGCACGGCGCCACCCGCTTCTCTTCCGTGTTCGGGACCAGGAGGCGCTAGATGACCAGACATCGCGGACGCGGCATGGCGTCGATCAACTATCCCATCGGCATGAACCTCGGCGGCGATCCCAGCCAGGCGCTGGTTCACTCCAATCCCAGCGGCAAGTTCACAGTGGCGCTGTCGTCGATCGATCTCGGCCAGGGCATGAAATCGGTGACGCGGCAGATTTGCGCTGAGACGCTGGGCGTGCCGGTCGAGGACGTCTACGTCGACACCGCGGATTCCGACACCGGCCCGCATTGCATGGGTTCGTTCGCCTCGCGCGGCACTCACCGCGTCGGTAACGCCGTGATGGCTGCAGCCCGCGAAGCCCGCGGCGTGATGATGGAGGCTGCGGCCGAGGAGCTGGAGGTCAACGCCGCCGACCTCGAGACAGACGGGCGCGGCAACATCCATGTCAAAGGCGCGCCGCATCGCTCGATCTCGACCAAGGATGTCGCGATCGCCGCGCAATTCAAGCAGGGCAAGACCATCTCCGGCCGGGGAATATTCCTGGTACCGCTGTCCGATGTCGACCCCGAAACCGGAGAGATGTCGCCGGCAACCTGCTATGCCCATGCCTGCCTGGTCGCCGAGGTCGAGGTCGACGACGAGACCGGTGAGGTCGCGATGGTCCGGATGGACTCCGCCTATGAGCTCGGCCGCGCGCTCAACCCGCGGCTGGTCGAGCAGCAGCTCGTAGGCGGCGCCTGGATGGGCGTCAGCCACGCGCTCTACGAGACGCCCGAGCCTTACTATCCCGACCCCGCTCACGGCCCGCGCGACTTCGTCGAATATCTGATGCCCGGCCCCGGCGATATCTGCCCGCACGATATCGCGGTGCTGGAACGCCCTGCTCCCGATGGTCCCTTCGGCGCCAAGGGTCCCGGCGAGATGTGCGCCAACCCGGTGCTGCCGGCCGTGGCGAATGCGATCTTCAACGCGGTCGGCGTGCGCATCGACGATCTCCCGATTACGCCCGAGAAAGTGCTGCGCGCGATCAAGGCCCAGGGCGGCGCACGGCCGCAGGCGCGACGCTAGAGGATTGGCCGTGGCGGTTCGCAGCAACATCGTCGGAATCGACAGCCCACAAGCGCTGGAGAAGGCGCTGCGCGCAGCCTATTACCTCGCCGACGAGGGACTGGCCACCGCCGCCTATCTCGGGCTCGCGCTCGGCAAGCCGCTGCTGCTGGAAGGAGCGCCCGGCGTCGGCAAGACGGAGGCTGCAAAGGCGATCGCTGCCGTGCTCGGCCGCCGGCTCATCCGCCTGCAATGCTATGAGGGCATCGACGCGTCGGCCGCACTCTATGAGTGGAACTACCCGCGCCAGATGCTCGCGATCCGCCAGGCCGGCGACGAGAGCATCGACATCTATGGCGAGACGTTCCTGATCGAGCGGCCGATGCTGGCCGCGCTGCGCGCACCCGATTCCACCGTTCTGCTGATTGACGAAATCGATCGCGCCGATCAGGAGTTCGAGGCCTTCCTGCTCGAATTCCTCTCCGACTTCCAGATCTCGATCCCCGAGCGCGGCACGGTACGCGCGGCGGAGCGACCCGTGGTCGTGCTGACATCGAACCGGACACGCGACCTGCACGAAGCGCTGCGCCGCCGCTGCGTCTATCACTGGATCGACTATCCCACCGCCGAGCGCGAAGCCCGCATCATCATGATGCGCGCCTCGAGCGTCGCCGAGGCCACGGCACGCGCGGTCGTCGCGACCGTCGAACGGCTGCGGCGCGAGCCGCTCAGCAAGGCACCGGGCATCGCTGAGGCCGTCGATTGGGCCGAGGCCGCGACGCTCCTTCACGAGGGCGGCGCGCGCTGGCCCGATGCGTTCAAGCGCTCGATCGGCGTGGCGCTGAAGGACGAAGAAGACCTGCATTTCATTTCGCCGCGGCTCGACGCCATGCTCGCGGAGGCGACCGCATGAGCACCGAGCCGCAGCTCCCGCGCGCCGCGCGCGTGTTCGTCGCCTTCGTCCCGCTGCTGCGCGCGAATGGCTTTGCCGTGGCGCCGGAGCAGACCACGACGTTCCTGGCGGCCATCGAGCTGCTCGGCCCTGATAGCATCGAGGATATCAGACAAGCTGCACTGGCGACGCTAGCTCCGCCGCCCGATCGTCGTGCCACCTTCGACCGGCTGTTCGATCTCCACTTCCGCGGCAGCGAGACGATTGCGCGCGATGACGAGGGCGAGGACGACGAGACGGTTCGCCTCCAGGAAGAGGGCCGCGGCGACGAGGAGCCCCTGCTCTCCGACGAGGCGAGCGAGTCCGGCCTCACCGCGACCCGAAGCGAGGCGCTGGTCGAGCGCCGCTTTGGGGTGAGTTCGACAACGGACGCGCTACGCCGCCTGGCGCGCGAGGCGTCGCGACGTCTGCCGCGACGGCGTGGCCACCGGCGCATGCGCGCCCGCCGCGGACCATTTGCCGACCTCCGCCGCACCTTGCGCGACACCGTCCGCAGCGACGGCGAGATCTTGCGGCTCGGTCACCTCAAGCGGCGGCAGCGGTCACGCAAGATATTGCTGCTGATCGACGTGTCCGGCTCCATGAAGACTCGCACTGAGGAGAACATGAAGCTCGCGCATGCGCTGGTGCAGGCGGCACCCAATGTCGAGGTCTTCACCTTCGGTACGCGGCTGAGGCGGGTCACCCGCCCCTTACGACTGAAGCGTCGCGAGCAGGCATTGAACGCAGCCGCTCATCTCGTCAGCGACTGGGATGGTGGCACCCGCATTGGCGATGCGCTGCAAGCCTTCCTCGCCGTGCCACGGTTCGGCGGCTATGCGCGTGGCGCCGCTGTGGTGATCGTCTCCGATGGACTCGAGCGCGGTGAAGGCGACGCACTTCGCGACGCCGTCGCGAAACTATCGCGGCGGTCCTGGCGCTTGAGCTGGCTGACGCCGCTCGCCACAAGCCCGGCCTTCCGCCCGCAGACCGAAGCGCTCATTGCCATCGAGCGCTTCGTCGATGATCTCGTGGATGGCGGCTCGAGCGCGTCGATCGTCGCGCACATTCTGGCGTTGGGACGAAGGAGAGCGGCGTGACCAATATTGTCGACGGCCATCATCACATCTGGCGGCAGGCCGACCTGCCCTGGCTGATCGGTCCGATGCAGCCGCGAATCTTCGGCCCCTACGAGTCGATACGGCGCGATTATCCGATCCAGGAATATCTCGACGACATCGAGGGCACCAGCGTCACCCGCTCGGTCTATGTGCAGACCAACTGGGCCAACGACCGCTTCGAGGACGAGGCCGCCTGGGTGCAGCAGGCCGCCGACGAACACGGCTGGCCGCACGCGATCATCGCCTACGCCAATTTCGCGGTCGAGGACGTTCGTCCCCAGCTCGATCGTCTCAAGCGCTATCCGCTCGTGCGCGGCGTACGCATGCAACTGCATTGGCACGAGAACCCGCGCTACCGCTTTGCAGCCCGCCCCGATCTCTGCGCAGATCCAATAATCCGCCGCAACGTCGCGCATCTCGCCGACTATGGCTGGAGCTTCGACCTGCAGGTGTTCACGCCGCAGATGCCGGAGGCAGCGGAGCTGGCCGACGCTTGTCCAAAGGTGACTTTCATCCTCCAGCATGCCGGCATGCTGGAGGACCTCTCGGCGGCAGGCCGCGCCGCCTGGCGCGCCGGCATGGCGCGGCTTGCGGCCTGCCCGAACGTAGTCTCAAAGCTCTCCGGGCTCGGCACCTTCATCCATCGCAACGATCCCGCGCACATCGCTGCCGTTCTCGCCGACACCGTTGCGATTTTCGGTGCCGAGCGCTGCCTGTTCGGCTCCAATTTCCCGATCGAGAAATTGTGGACCAGCTATCGCGAGCTCGTCGACGCGTTTTGCGCGGCAGCCGCACCGCTGAGCACCGAACAACAGGACGCGATCTTTCGGGCGACCGCTACGCGCGTCTATCGGCTTTGACAGACAAGAAGCAATACAAGGAGGGACGCGAATGGCGCTGGAGATCAAGATCCTGGACTACGGCGATATCGAGCTGGAATCGAGCTTCCTGGTGCTCGGCCGCGACTGCGGCCGCACGCGCCGCGTTCTCACCCTGGGCTTCCTGATCCTCGGCGGCAAATATCCGGTCGTGGTCGATACCGGCTATCGCTCCAACCAGATCATGGAGACGCTGGGCATGCGCGGGCTGCAATACCACGAGAACATGATCGAGAATCAGCTTGCGCGCCATGGTGTGCGCATGGGCGACGTCCGCTTCGTCTGCCACACTCATCTGCACATCGACCATGCCGGCAAGGACGATCTATTTCCGATGAACACGACAGTCGTCCTCAACCGCAGGGAGCTCGAATATTCCGTTTCCGGCCTGATGCATCCCCAATATCCAGCGCCCGACATCAAGCACCTGATCGACCGCTTGCACACCAAGAGCGCGCTGCGCTTTCTGGATCTCGAGGTCACCGGCCCGATCGAGTTGATGCCCGGCGTCTATTGCGATGCCGCCAACGCCCATACCGAGGGATCGATGAACATCATCGTTCACACCGCCGACGGCATTGCCACCATCTGCGGCGACGTGATCTACGACTTCAACGACCAGATCGTCACGCCCTTCAACGAGATCCACGATTGGGAGCCGCGCACCACCGGCAACCACGGCACCAGCAAGCGCGCGGAAAAGGCGGCGATCAAGAAGCTGCTCAGCAATTCGCGCTATCTCCTTCCCGTGCACGATCGCCCCGCCAAGATCGAAGGCGGCAATGTCGTCGGGCGGCTGCACGACCAGGTCCCAGGCCCGATCGTGCAGTCCTTGCCCGAGCGCAACTGGTTCCCGGCCTGAGACCCTTTCTGCGCATGATCTTGCCGGAAGTCCGCGCCGTACTTTCCGGACCATGGTCCTGGAGGATCGACCGATGACCCACGTTACCTTGCGTTCCGACTTCGAGACCCTGATCGACCCGTACGCGCCGGTCGCGCAAGTCGGCACCGGCTTCGAGTTCACGGAAGGACCGATCTGGCATCCGGTCGATCACTACCTCCTGTTCTCGGATATGCCGGGCGACGTGCGGCGGCGCTGGGACGCGCGGCGCGGCGTCGTGGAGGTCAAGCGTCCCTCGAACAAATGCAACGGCATGACCTATGATGCCGAGCTCAACCTCATCGTCTGCGAGCACGCGACGTCGTCGCTGGTCCGCGAGCGGCCGGATGGGCGGCGAGAGGTGCTGGCTTCACACTTCCAGGGCCAGGAACTCAACAGCCCGAACGATGTCTGCGTACACTCTTCCGGCGCGATTTATTTCTCTGATCCCTGGTATGGTCGGATGCCGGTCTATGGCGTCGAGCGGCCACGCCAGCTCGGCTTTCAGGGCGTCTATCGCCTCGTACCCGGCGGCGAACCGAAGCTCGTCGTCGACCGCAACCTGTTCGACCAGCCGAACGGGCTGTGCTTCTCGCCCGACGAAAAGCTGCTCTATGTCAACGACACCGTGCAGGCGCTGATCCGCGTCTTTGACGTCGATAGTGACGGTTCACTGTCGAACGCGCGCGTGTTTGCGAGCGGCATCCGCTCCGAGCTCGAGCCAGGTCTGCCCGACGGCATGAAGTGCGATCAGCAGGGCAATGTCTGGGTCACCGCGCCCGGCGGCGTCTGGGTCTATTCGCCGCGCGGTGAGCTGCTCGGCAAGGTTCGGGTGCCAGAGCTCGTCGCTAACCTCGCCTGGGGCGGTCCGGACTTCCGCATGCTGTATCTGACTGCGACGCATTCGGTGTACGCGATCCCGACCAAGGTCGGCCCGCGGCATGAGCCCTATATGAGCGGCCGGCGAAGCGGCGGCGGCACGGCGCCAAGCTCCGCGCCAACCTCGCCCATCCTCGCCGAGGGCGAGATGCGGCTCGATCCGCAGCGATGCGCGATGATCATCCAGGACCTTCAGAACGACGTCATCATGGAGGGCGGCGCCTTCGCCGAGTCGGGCGCCCCCGGTCATGCGCGGCAGCAGCACGTGGTTGACAACGTCCGCCGTCTTGCCGAGACCGCGCGCGCCCGCGGCGTCGCCATCATCCATGTCTGGTTCATCGTCGAACCCGGCGCGCCCGGCGTCACGCTGAATGCGCCGCTGTTCGAAGGCCTCGTCGACAGCAAGGCGATGGTACGCGGAAGCTGGGGTGCGGCGCCCGTGTCCGGCCTCGAGCCGCGACCGGGCGACTTCGTCGTCGAGAAAATGCGCATGAGCGCGTGGGAAGGCACGCGGCTGGAGACGATCCTGAAAGCCACCGGCCGCGACATGATAATCAATACCGGTGCCTGGACCAATATGTCGGTCGAGCACACCGCGCGCACCGGCGCCGACAAGGGCTACTTCATGATCGTGCCCGAGGATTGCTGCTCGACCATGAATGCGGATTGGCACAACGCCTCGATCAACTTCGCCATGCAAAATGTCGCGGTGGTGACCAGGGCGGAGGCGGTCATTAGGGCGCTGGGATGACGCGCAGTGCCGAAGCTCCTGCATCTGTCCTGCTCGCCCCGCCCCGACTCGGAATCGAGTGCCGCCGCGCTGGTCTTCATTGACGGCTTTCGTCAGACCCATCCCGATTGGGACATCGACTTCATGGATCTCTGGCGCGAGCGGATGCCTGAGTTCGCTGGTCCCATCCTCGAGGCCAAATACGCCCGCATGAACGGCCAGCGCTTCAGCGATCCTCAACGCGACGGTTTTACCGAGGCCGAGCGCATCGCGCTGCGCTTTTCACTCGCCGATCGCGTGCTGATCTCGACGCCGATGTGGAACTTCGGCATCCCCTACAAGCTGAAGCAGTTCATCGACATCATCGTCCAGCCCGGGCTTACCTTTCGGTTCGATCCGTCCCAGGGATACGTTCCGCTGCTGAGGGACCGGCCAACGCTCGTGATCCTCGCCAGCGGCAGCGATTTCTCCACCGGCATGAACCGCGGCCGCATCGACATGGCAACGCCCTACGTGCGGGAAATCCTGCGCTTCATTGGCATCAACGATGTCCGTTTCGTGCCGATCGGGCCGACCACGGGACCCCCACAACCGATTGAGGCCGCCCGTGAACGGGCGTTCAAGCGCCTCGGCGCCCTGGCTGCGCATTTCTGATGCCGTTGCGAACACGTCGCCGCTTCAATGCGGCGGCGGGATCAAGGCGCGCAGGATGCCCGGCTTCCAGGCCTGACGCGCGCTGTCGAAGGCCGCGAAATCATGGTCGAACTGCCAGTAGGCCCATGACCAGCCAAGCCTGTCGGCGTTTCTCGCCACGAAGGAGAGGTATCGCAAGCGACTGTCGGACGGCGCACGCTCGTACACCCCGAACTCCCCGAGATAAAGGGGGCGCCTCTCACTCTCCGCCCAGAGACTCATTTTCCTGAAATCGGCGGCGGCTTTTGCTTCGTCATCCCGAGTACCCCAAGCCAGCGGACCGATCTTCGAGAAAGTTGCAGACCATGGTGCACCCTGGTGCGTGAACCGTATGGGGGCGTAGTAGTGAAAAGTGACAATGAGCTTCCTGTCCTCGGCCGGCAGAGCCAGCTCGTCGACAGGAATATCATCCGTGTTGAGAACGGCGGCAATGACCGGCCGCTCGGGGTTGGTGCGGCGGATGATCGCGAGACACTCGTTGAGCAGTGAATTCCAGCTGGCGGACGTCATGAGCCCGCCAGGTTCATTCAGGACCTCGAAGACGAGCGAGGGATACTGCCCCGCATAGCGCTCGGATATCTGCCTCCAGAACGACTTCAGCTTCTCAGTGCATCCGGCAACGTCGCTTTGACAAACGTGGGTATCGTGTTCGTCGAGCACAGGAATGAGGCCCCTCGCAAGGACTTCCTCGATGACGGTGTCGAGCCGCCTCAGGACGATCTCATCCAGGACATTCTCCGGACCCATGAACTTGAAGCCGAAGAAGTTGATCCTGACGTGCGAAAATCCGGCCTTCTTGATTGCCGTCAAATTCTCCAGGCGGAAGGGCGCGTTCTGACCGCCCTCCCAGATTCCATCGTAGCCGAGAATATTGATGCCGCGCCCGAGTTTCGGCACGTCGCGGGAATTGGCCCGCTCGGCTCCGCGAACGTCGGAGAAGAGCGATGCGACGAATATCACCGTCGCTGCCAGCATGGCGCTCCCCGCCCACCGAGCGCGCATGACGGTCATCTTGCGTCCATTTGCAAGGACTGCAAATCGGCCTGTGGCACAGGCCTGCAGGTCGCGAACAAGAACGCCACCAGCAACACCGACGTGAACATGGTCGAGCGGAGGAATGTCGTCTCCGTGAAATTGGTCTGGAAGCTCAGGACGACAAATCCGATGATGAGAGCACAGTGCGAACGATCGATGGATCTGGTCGAGATCAGATGGAGAATCTTGCTCGAGAACAGAAGGACACTCGCTGCGAAAAGCACGTATCCCAGAAATCCGGTTTCCATCAGGATCGCGATGTAGCCGCTGTGATAATTGTCGAGTACCCAGCCGTGGTTTTGTTCGAAATAATCGTAGATCGACGGCACCGTCCAAAAACCGTTGATCCCGAAACCGAGCAGCGGCGCATCGTCGAAATGGCTGATGGCGTAGTGCCAGATGAAGGTTCGTTCAGTGAAATCGATCGTCGCATCGCCGACATGGATGGCGTCATAGCCTGTCAGGTAAAAATAAAGAAACAGAATTCCGGCCAGGAGACACATGACGAACGGCAGCACCGCATAGACCCTCATGCAGCCGACCGACCACATCGAGGTCACGAGCAACGCACAGGCTGCCAGGGCAACAGCGCCGGCACCGCGCGATTCCGACGCGAGGACGCAGGTCGAGGCCAGCAGGAACACGAAGAGGAACGTCGGCCAACCCTGCCCCTTCATCTTACGATAACAGCCAAAAAACATCAGATACGCGCCGACGAATCCGAGCGTCTGCTTCGATTCATAGACGCCCTGCCATTGACCGCTATGCATCCAGGTCTGGTCTATCCCGATATCGGGGACAGCAAGCGCACAGAAAGCCGATGCGGCGACCAATATCACCAGCCCAAGGGCCGTGGCCCTCACAATCTCGTCGATCTCGATGCGCGTGATGAGACAGAACGCGCCGAAGGTCGTCATGGCAAGCGCCGCGCTTTTCATGAACGCCGCCGCGCTCAGGCTCGACCAGAACACGGAGGCCACCGCGAACGTGTAGAATGCGAGCAGCGCGATCAGATCGAGATTGAACTGCAGACGCAGGCGCGGGCGCACGAATGCACTTGCGTAGATGAGGACGCCCCACATCAGAAGCGCCGCGGTCTGCTGCACAAAGGTGAGCTCCGGCGGCAGGAGCGCGGCGTTGAAGATGCCCATCGATGCAATCACGTTGATAGTAATCGAACAACTGATCGCGGCTCTGGCAATCTTCTCAACGCCAACGCTGCGCGTCTCCCAGAACGCGCTCTCGAGTGTCCCGGAATCCACCTCGGTCTGCAGGCTGGCCATGAACCGACCTTCCCTAGGCACGGTTAATAATTTGCTAGCACGGTCGAGCTCCGCCACTCCCAGCGCACAGGAGGCCGAACTTTAAGGATTTAATAACGATAAGAGACCCGGCGCGGCGCATTAATGCAAATCGTACCCCGCTGGTGTCTCGCCCGTAACGACCCTGCTATAAAGCGCGGATCGAGCTCGATCGAATTTTCACGAATTGTCTGGTTTTCTTGGTTGCGCATGAACAGATCCAGCAGCACGTTCGATATCGCCATCGAGCAGGCGTTCGATTTTCTGTGTCCGGAATACGCAGAGTTGTTTGACAACTCCGCCGCCACCGCGTTCCAGCATCCACAGTGGCTACACAGCCTCTATGCTAGGCTGGCATCTCATGCAGGGGCAACGCGTCTCATCGTCGTGGTCCGCCATCGCACGACGCGCGCCCTTGCGATGGTGCTGCCTCTGCTGCGGATCCGGCGTGGTCCGATACGGACCGTCGAATTCGCCGACCTCCGCGTCTCCGACTATCTGGCGCCGGTTTGCAGCCCGGGAGCATTTTCTCAACTGCTCGCGGACGAGAGCGCATGCGCGGAGCTTCGGAGCCTCCTCCGCCCTTTCGACCTGCTCCGCATGACCAAGCTTCCCGACGGACGGCTTCCGATCGAGAACCTCCTGGCTGCACCCCGCCGCGTCTCGATGGACACCAATGCCTACGCGACCGTTCTCATCGCGCCGTTCGAGCAATGGCGGGCCAGCGCGATGGATCGCTCCTATCAGAAGGAACTCGCGAAGAAATATCGACAGCTCCAGAAGAAGGGCGCCTTGAGCTTCTCGTGCTGCAACGATAGCGCCTCCATGCTCGACGCGCTGGAGGTCATGAAGAAATTTCGCGGGCCGCGGTTTCAGTCACAAGGCGACGGAGATCTGCTCCAGCGCCCTGAGTATTTCGACTTCTATTCCGAGGTGGCCCTCCGCGGCCTCGGCTCCTTTGTGCGGCTCTATGCCATGAAGATGGACGGCGAGGTGATCGCCGCCGTGCTCGGATTGTGCCACCGCGACACCTTCCACGTCATCATGAGCGCCTTCGACATTGCGGGCTACAAGAGCCAGTCGCTGGGCGCGCTGATGTTCGAGCAGGTGGCCAGGGATTGCATCGAGCGCGGGGACCAGATGCTCGACTTCACCATAGGTGACGAGCCGTACAAAAAACTGTTCGGCGGGCAGCCATCGCCGATGTGGGCGGTCACAAAGGCCGGCAGCACCGCAGGCGCCGTCGCGTTGTTCGCGCTGAAGCAGGCTCCTTGGCTCAAACTGGCCGCCAAGCGGATGTCGGAGTTCAGGCTTCTGCCGACTCGCACCTCGACCCCGACACGCTGACGAGCGCGGGACGCCAACGGCCGGGGCGCTCAGGCGCGAAGCGCGCTGCGGACATGCGCGAGCCAGCCTGGCCGCATTTGATCGACCCGATGGGTGATACTGCGGCGCAGGAAGTGCAGCCGCCGCCGCACATCCCAGCCGATATCGTCGCGCGAGGTCAAGGCTTGGCGGAATCGTGCCATCTTCAGTGACTGCTGGTCTGCCGCGACCTTGTCGCGATCGGAATAGAATTCCGAGATCTTGTCCCTGTTCATGCCGGGAGTCATCAGCCACCGCGGCACATATTCGGTACAAAGACGCTCGACGTCCACCAGCAGGCGCGCGACGCCGGTTCCGGCGGCGGGACAGTTGGTCTGGAACGCATCACCAATGAGCACGACACCGGGCTGAAGGTGGCCCTCGACGACCGAGAGGTCCATCACCCAGTTCTGTATCCGGTCAATCACGCGGAAGTCGCCGAGATAGGTCTGCAATCCCGGCAGCAGGCGCAGAACGGTCGCTTCCGTTTCGCGACGTAGATCGCGCATGATCGGATCGGCCGGGTCGCGGAACATGAAGAGATTCGCCCTCATACCCGCGCGCACGGGAAACAGGCTGAGGTAGTCGACGCCGTCCCCTGTGCGCTCGCCGTAACAGGTCAGCGCGTTGAAATCGAACGGCGCGCCATCGCGTCGGGCGATCGTAAAGCCGAACGAGACCGAATGGCCCGCAGCCAGCACGCGCCGCCTGATGCCGAGCTTGTGGCCGAGAACTCCTGCCATGCCCGTGGCCAGAACGATGAGGCGCGCAGTGACGCGCCGCCCGGAAGCGAGCTCGAGATGCTGGAGCTCGTCGCTACAGCTGATCGCAGTGACCTCGTCGACGATCAGGCTGGATGGATCAGGTAACTGGCTGCGCGCCATCGCGACGAGATCGGCATAGGCAAGCCCGTAAGCCTGGCCGACGCTGACATCGACCACCTTGCCTTCCCGGATATTGAGCACGCGGTCGTATGGACAGGCGGCGCTCTCGAGACCACGGATGAAGCCCAGCCTGCGGAACGCCTCCAGCTGTCGCCCGCCGATCTTTTCGACCCGGAATTCGTTCGGATAGACCGCACGCTTGTCGACCAGGGCAACGCGATGCCCTGCCCGCGCAAGAACGGCTGCCGCCAGCGACCCCGCAAGGCCACCGCCGACGATCGCGATGTCCGTCGCGATCGACGCGCTTGCCGCAGCGGCGATCGGCTCAGTCACGGTTGTATCGGTCGTCATGGTCCGGGCTCTCACGGTTAACGTGGCTTCATTTGCAACTTTCTCGCCTGATGTCGCATCGCTGGGCCAAACGCGATGATTTCCGGCGATCGAGGTTAATGACGGGAGGAAGATCTGGACCTGCGATGTCCCGGCACGGACCTTGCTCAGGAGGCTCTGCAGAGTTCACGCCTTGATAGATCCGCGGCCATTCCGGCGAGCCATTCCGCATTCGAACGGCTGACCGTGCTGTCCTCGGCGGTCGATCTGGCCCTTTGCCGCCCCCCCGGTCGAGCCGGGCCTTGCACTATCTGGAGACAATGGAGACGGCGATGTACCACAGTGAAGCAACCGACTTGGCCGCGACGTCGTGTATGGCGAACTCCTGGAAGCCGCTCATTAACACTCGCGGTTTTTCGGCATGCTAGGCTGGCGCCGGTATCGGCACGTATCTCTTCAGGGGAGAGTTGCCCCTTAACGTCCATGATCGAATCCATCATCCAACTCATGCGGCGCGACGTGACGCGCGGTGTCGTCGGGACCATCCTCCTCAAGGTTGGAAGCGGCGCGCTTGCGTTTGCGGTATTCTCGCTCGCGGCACGAACGATGTCGCCCGACGGTTTCGGTATCTTTGCGACCTGGCTTTCGGTTGCCCAGGTCGCATCGGTCGTGGGCCTGGTCGGCCAGGAATCGCTCCTGGTGCGCTTTCTGAACGAATATCAGGTCGGAAATCGACCCGATCTCACCAAGGGAGTGCTGCTGTCCAGCCTGAAGATTTCCTCCCTCGCGATGCTGATTGTGGTCGCCGCAATGTCGATTGCGGCGAGCTTGAAGGGCGACTGGTGGCTGCTGATCCTCGCCGTGTCCGCCTACACCGCCGTTAATGCGGGGGTGATGCTCGGCAGCCAGGTTGCGCGCTCGTTGGTCAGCATCCTCATGGGCGAGGGAAACAGAGAGTTCTTCTGGCGGGTCGGTGTCGTCTTGTTTCTGCTCGCAATCATGTTCGACCATCGGCGGCTCGACCCCGCCGAATTGTTCGCCGTGATGACGATCGCGATGTCGGTTGGCCTGGTCGCGCAGGTCGTTTCGATTGTGCGAGCTCTGCCGGATCTTCGCGGTACGGCGGCACGGTCCGAGCCGTCTCGCTGGAGATCGAGCGCGCTTCATTTCTGGATCGCATCCGTCCTGGAAGCCGCCAATCAGTATTTCGACGTCATTCTGGTGTACTGGATGCTGGATCCGGCGACAGCCGGCATCTATTTCGCCGCCTCGCGCCTTGCCAACATCTTCGCCATGCTGTCGGCGGCGCTATACAGTTTCGGCGCGCGCCGGCTTCCCTCGCTGTACTTCAGCAAGAACCATCAGGAATTCGAGCGGACGTTGCAGCTGATGGCGGAGGTGACCGCGCTTTGTGTGGTCAGCGGGCTGTTCCTGATCTGGATCGGCGGCCCCCATCTTCTCAACCTGTTCGGACCTCACTTCGCCGCGCAGCACTGGGTCCTTATCGTGCTCGCGATCGGAACGGCGTTTCAGGCAGCGGGCGGTCCATCCGCGGCGATCTTGCAGCTCACCGGCCATGAGCGCATCTATGTCCCCGTCGTTGCGGCGAACGTGGCGTTGCGGGTGGTCGGATTTCTCGTGCTGATTCCCTGGCTTGGCGTGCTTGGCGCGGCGATCTCGGCCACGGTGTCGTTGGCGCTAGCGACCATCGCGCTCAACGTCCTCTGTCGCCGGCGAACGGGGGTCGATCCTTCAATTCTCGTGCTCTTGCGCCTCGGCGGATCGAAACGCGGCACGTACGCAGTCCGCGGCGCTGACGCGGGCGATTAGGCTTCGGTTCGATCGCGACAGGCAGCGCACACGCCGGACGACGATCAACCAGCCAGGCCGAGCGCTGCACCCCGACGTTGAGCCGACGACGGGTCTGCTGGCACACGATTGACGACGATCCCGGTCGGCACGCCGCCAAAGCGAGAGAGCGCGGCCGTGACCCTGCGCATTGCGGCTGAATCGATTGCGTCTTCGCGGACGACCAGAATGACGAGATCAGCGTGAGCGGCCAGCGCCGCCGCCTCCGGCTGCAAGGCCAGAGAGGTGGCATGGATCACGATCAGATCGAACTCCGAACGAATATCGTCCGCGGGCGACGATTCAGGTCCGTTGCCGACGTTCAAAAGCGCATCGATGCTGCGAACGTCAGCGGTGGTTGCGCCATCCACCGGCGCCTTGGCGAGGCTGGCCCCGGCACCACCGAGATCCGGCTCGACCCGGATCAGGACGCTCAGCTTTCCCCTGTTCAGCGCCCACCGATTGAGCGAGCGCGCGACGGTGTTGCCGCCGGCCCGCTTCCCTACCGACATCACGAGAGCAACCCTACCCCGGCTTCCAGGCAATTGCTCCAGCCTGTCAATGAGCGGACGCAGATGAGGACCGAGATCGAGCTCACTCGTCGCGGACACCGGACCTTGCCAGATGTTTCTTGGGACATCGCTGGGCAAGAGTTCGGGAACGCGGGCCCACACCGGCGGACGCGACCACGCGCCGGGCTGGCGCGGAGCCGGATCGGGGGCGCGAACGTCCGGAACGGGTTTGTTCGATCTGCGTCCCGTTGCCGCGACGACCGCCGTCGATGTCAGCAGCGATCCGATCGCCAGCGCGGCGAGCAGCAAAGACAGCGGCGGAAGGGTCGAGCGAAGCGGCGGAATGGCGGGCGAGGCGACCTTGGTCTGAGAACTCTGCAACAGGCGCTGTTCATTCGTCGTCTTGGACCGCGAGAGGAATTGCTCGTAGATGTTTCTGTTGGCCTCGGCGTCGCGCTGTAGCTCCTGGAGCCGGACCAGAGCCTGACCGTCGACCAGGAGCTGCGATTCAGCCGCCTTCATCTGGCTTTCCAGAGCCTTCTGCTGATCGCGCTGAGCCTCATATTCCGACTTCGCGGTATCGATGCCTTTCGTCCGCTCGACCTCGATCTGTCTGTTCAAATCGTTTAGCTGGCTGTACGACATCACGAGATCGGGATGGCGATCGCCGAGCACCGCCCGCTTCTGCGCAATCTGATCATTGAGGGCCGACCGCTGGGCGCGCAACGCGCTCAGGAGGTCCTGCTTGACGGGACCCTCGACATTCGCCTTCGCGTCACGCTGCGCCTGCTCGTAACGGGCTTTGGCCTCCTCGGTCCGCGCGCGGGCAGCGGCGACCTGCTGCGACAGCTCGGTCACCCGCAATTGCTGGGTCGTTGCGTCCTTGCCGGCGTTGACGATACGGTGCTCGAGCTTGAATGTGGCGACGGCGTCCTCCGACGCCTTCAGCCGGTCGCTCAACGTCTTGAGCCGGCCACCGAGCCAGTCGGCAGCCTCGTCGGTCGCCTCGGTGCGGATGCGGCTCTGTCTGGCGACGAACGCCTCGGCAATGGCGTTGGCATAATAGGCAGCCCGCTCCGCCCGATTCGAGGTGAAGCGGATGGCGATGACATAGGTCAGCCCGCGACGGGAAATGTCGAGACGGTTGCGGAAACGCTCGAGCAGGCGCGCGGGGGCCGTGTAGCCGCCGGAAATGTCTTCGTCATCGCGAATCTTGAGCTGCTCGATCAGCGGCTCGAGAAAGCCGTCGGACTTCGCCACTTCGACCAGGCTTTGCAGCGCGGCGCTATCTTGCCCTATGCCCGGCAGAACGTCCTGCTCCGTGGTCACGCGTTGCTCGCGGGGATCGACGACGACCAGTGCGGTCGCTGCGAACCGCACCGGAATCATCAGGAGAACGACGGCGCCAAGCGCGAAGATCGCAAGAGCGAGCGTCAATATCCGCCGAGCGTTTTCGCGAAGGAAGGCGAGCACACCGGCGGCAGTGAACATACCGCCAAAGCGTGCAGCGGCTCCGGCGGCCTCATCGACGCCCGACGAATTTTGGCTCCAAGACGCGGCAACGCCGGTCGATCCGGAACTTGTCGGGTCTGCGCGGCGACCGAACGTCATGGACTCTACTCGGATTCAACTGGCGAACACTGTTCAGTGGCCTGCTCCACCGTAAATATCTATGGTTAATCCGCGGTTACCTGCCCCTCGCGCGACCATCACCAATTGGTTAACGCGGTCGCTCACTTCGTTTGCAAACCACCAGAATTCTCTGGCAAACGATGCCGTTCCGGCAGGCAGCGCATTAACTCCGTTTGTTGCTAGCCGGTGTCCGCGCGATGCTCGCATGGTAGGTACGGGATCAAGAAGGGTGAAAATTTCGTTTCTTCAGCGGGTCGGGATCCGTGCTCCATTACCAGCCAAACAAGGAGTTGGGCGAGACGACTGCGACAGCACTCATGCCGTCCGACGGCAGCGGGCCGAAGCTTCATGTCCTTCTCGTACAGACTCAGGCCGAAAACGCCGGCGCGCAGGAGATCTCCAGGCTGCTCGGTGCGGGCCTTACCGCCCGTGGCTACCGAGTCACCAATCTGTTCTTCTTCCGCCAGTCGGATTCGTTCGACGAGCCGCCCAATACGTTCTATTGCGCCTCGAGCCGGCCGGGCAATCCCCTGGCCCTGCTGCGGATGCTGTGGACGCTCGGCCGCCATATCCGGACCAGCCGACCCGACGCCGTTCTGACCTTTCAGCATTTTGGCAACGTGATCGGCGCCGGCGTGTCGCGCCTCGTCTGCCGCGCGCCTGTCATCGCCAATCAGGTTTCTTCCGCGCTCTCGATGAGCTGGCCCGTCCGCGCTGCCGACGTCGTGATGGGCAGTCTCGGCTTCTTCGACCGCATCACGCTCAATTCGAAGGACATGCAGCGCGAATATTCGCGCTACCCCGCGGCCTATCGGTCACGCATGGTGCATGTCCCGCACGGCTTTGACGACAAGGCCCTTACCCTGCCGAAGGAAGCTGCGCGACAAAAATTCAGTCTGCCGCCGGATCGCATCTTACTTGGCTGCGCGGCGAGGCTGCACCCGCACAAGCGGCTTGATGCGGCGATACGCCTGTTGCCGGATCGACCATCCTGGCACCTTGCACTGGCCGGACAGGGAGCCGACGAGGCCCGGCTGAGACAGTTGGCGGATGAATTGAACGTATCGGACCGGCTGCATCTGCTCGGCGAAATCGCCCCGCGTCAGATGGCGGATTTTCTCGCCTGTCTGGACGTGTTCGTGTTCCCGACACAGGCCGAAACCTTCGGCCTGGCTGCGGTCGAAGCCGCAAACGCCGGTGTCCCCTCCGTCGTCACCGATCTTCCCGTGTTACGTGAGGTGTTGTCCTTCGAGGGAAAACCTACCGCGCTGTTCGTCGATGCCTCCGATCATGCGAAGCTGTC
This sequence comes from Bradyrhizobium sp. 159, assembly GCF_023073795.1. Classification (NCBI taxonomy): domain Bacteria; kingdom Pseudomonadati; phylum Pseudomonadota; class Alphaproteobacteria; order Hyphomicrobiales; family Nitrobacteraceae; genus Bradyrhizobium; species Bradyrhizobium sp. 159. The sequence continues at coordinate 165,276 of NZ_JADPKE010000018.1, forward strand.
GACGGCCGTCTCCAGGCTGCTGACGGACCAGCAACTGAGCGAGGAACTGCGACAAAACGCCAAAGGCCTGCGGCTGCGCTATTCGGTAGATGCCATGGTGGAGGAATACGTTCGGATTCTCGGCCAGGTCATCTGACCGGAATGTGTGGGAACAGATTGGCTCGACATGATCATCGAGTTTCGCTGTGAACGAGAGCATGCGCGGCGGTGGATGGACCGCGACGCGCTGTCGATCGACGGCCGAGATGTCCCGCTTCAAATCGCCTGGACCGCAACGACGGAGGCACGGCCCACAGGCCTCGACGCGCTGTTCGAACTCGAACGCATGGTGTTGCACAGAGGCCGGCACAGCGGCGCCGGCAAGCTGAAGATCATCCCGGAACGGATGCAGGCTCGCACCGGGACGGCCGACGTGATCGTCGATTTTACGGGCGCCGCGCGCGATCCCGATTGTTCCGCCCGGCTGTATCTGCGCCCTCTCTTCAACGGTGTCGCCGGCGAAAACGCCGCCCTCGCCGCCATTCTGGCCGGCGACCTGCCGGTGATCGAGATCGTCAACGAGCTCGACGGTGCAGTGCTCGATCGCGGTCACCCCTCCGGAGAGATTGCGGCCGGCTTGAGTGGCGCACTCGAAACCGTCATGGCGCGAACCCTGACCATGGTGGCGGCAATCCTGTCGGGACGGCCGCGCATCGTGCCGCAGCTGGCGCGCCCCGCCGGAGACGGCACCGGCCGGCAGCCGGCGGCATACGTTGCGCGCGGCCTCGCCGTGTCGATCGCCAAGGAGATCTATCGGCTCTGCTGCTATGCCCCGCATTGGCAAATCGGATGGCGCTTCAATGACGGTGCAGGCGTCTGGCAGACCGGAAATCTGTCCGGACCAGGCTGGAATGTCCTCTGCGATCCCGGCCATCGCTTCTACGCCGATCCGTTTCCCATCATATGGCAGGGACGGACATTCGTCTTCTTCGAAGATCTCGATCACCGGATTGGAAAGGGGATCATTTCCGCGATCGAGTTCAACGACGCAGGTCCGGTCGGCGAAGTCGTACCGGTGCTGGAGGAGCCCTGGCACCTCTCCTATCCGTTCCTGATCGAGAACGATGGTGCGCTGTGGATGATCCCGGAGAGCTCGGTTCACGGCGACGTCGCGCTGTACAAATGCGTTCGTTTTCCGGACAAATGGGAGCGTCACGCGACGCTGCTTTCCGGCCTCGAACTCGCCGATGTCACGATCACGCAGCACAACGGCCTGCACTATCTGTTTGGAGCCTGGCGCGACGGCGCGGGCGGCTATTCGGATGCGCTGGCGATCTATTACGCCGATCGCCTCTCGGGTCCGTGGTTGCCCCATGCTAGCAATCCGGTCCTGATCGATCGTGCGAGCACACGACCGGCGGGGAATTTCGTCACTATCGATGATAAATTGTGGCGGCCCGTCCAGAATTGTACGGACGGTTACGGTGCAGCGCTCGCACTAGCGGAAATCGTCGAATTGTCGCCGACGACATTCGGGCAGATCGTCCGCCATTCCCTCAAGCCCGGACCGGCATGGCCCGGACGGAAGTTGCACACCCTGAACCGCTGCGGCCGGCTCGAGGTGATCGACGGATCGCGCGTTCAACCGAAGACCCGCGCCTTCACGAGCAGATCTCCATCGGCCGTCTTGTCTCCGCGAGCCAATCCACACACCGCTTACTGAATCGCTTAGCAGACGGCATCGCTCAAGACGCCGCCCGTCATCTCGTGTGTCGAGCGCACCGGCTAGGGGCGGCGTTCTACTGAGAACGATCCGACGTCCAGCCCTTGTACTCGGCAACATTGTCCCTGGTCACGAGCTTCGAAGGCAACAGCTCGACGGTCGAGGCCGGCTTCTGGCCATTGAGAATGCCGACACCAACCTGCACGGCCCGACGCGCCATGAAGAACGGATCCTGCGAAGCCGACGCCTGGATCTGCGGCGACTGCGGATCTTTCAGCGCGGCCTCGATATCAGGTGCGCCGTCGACCGCCGTGATGACAATCCCGCTGCGGTTTTGCTGGCGCGCTGCAAGGTCGGTGCCGATCGCCTGCGGATCATTGATGGCGAAGATGGCGTCGATCTTGGGGAAGCGGGTCAGATAACCCTGCGCGACGGTGAGCCCGCCCTCTCGCGAGCCTTTGCCGTCCTGGTCGCTGGACAACACCTTGATACCCGGGTTCTTCGCGAACACGTTCTTGCAGCCGACGACACGGTCGATCACCGCGGAGACCTGCGGCCCGTTCTCGATGATGACGTCGCCCTTGCCCTTCAGTTTGTCGACGATGTACTGGCAGGAGATCTCGCCGGCCTGCACGTTGTTCGTGGTCACGGTGGCGTCGGCGCCTTCGGCCGCAGTGTCGACCGCGACGACGACGATGCCAGCGGCCTGCGCCTTCTTGATCGCCGGCCCGATCGCCTTGGGATCACCGGGGTTCAACAGAATCAGGTCGACGCCGGCGGCGATGAAATTGTCGATCTGAGTGACCTGCTTGCCGAGGTCGTATTCGAAGCCGACGGTCGTGATCTTCACGTTGGGATTGGTCTTCTTCGCCTCGAACTCGGCGCCCTTCGACAGCGCGACGAAGAACGGGTTGCCCATCGATCCCAGCGAGACGCCGATCGACTTGAGCTCCTTGGCAAAGGATGGCGCGGTGCTTAGGGCAAGCGTCACCGCGGCGCCGGCGAGCGTGATCGTCTTCAACATTGGCTTCCTCCCTGGTCTGTCTTCATCTCCGGCACGGCAGACCAGTTGCCGCAACGGAATCTCTCATCAAGCCATGCGCACTCCAGGTGCGCGCCAAACCCATCAAGTTCTCGCGGAGCCTTCACGTTCTGGCAGAGCCCTGCAGCCGGTAGCGGTCCAGCGCCACGGCGCCGATGATCACCAGGCCCTTGATCACATATTGCCAGATGTCGGAGACACCGATGAGGATGAGGCCGTTCGACAGCACGGCGATGATCAGCGCGCCGACCAACGTACCCCAGATCGAGCCGATGCCGCCGACGAATGAGGTGCCGCCAAGGATCACGGCGGTAATTGCGTCGAGCTCGTAAGACTGGCCGAGTTGGAGGCCATTGGCCGCATAGAGCCGCGCCGCCTGCATGGCGCCCCCGAGCCCGGCGAAAAGGCCGGAGACGCCGTAGACGAAGATCAGCACGGCCCAGACCTTGATGCCGGCAAGCCGCGCCGCGCTTTCATTGCCGCCTACCGCATAGATGTGCACGCCGAGCACGGTCCGTCGCAGCACCAGCCACGAGGCGAGGATGACGAGCAAGGCGATCACCGAGAGCCAGGGGATCGAGGCGACGCCGGGGACGAGCGTCAGCGAGCCGTTGCCGATGAAGGCATAAGGAATGGACGGATTGAAGACGGTGGTGTCGGCCCCGAGTAATCGGGCCAGGCCGCGTACGGCGGTGAGAGAGCCGAGCGTGACGATGAAAGGCGGCAGGCGAAGCAGCGCAATCAACACGCCATTGACGACGCCAAAGCCAAGGCCCGTGAGCAGCGCGGCTGGCAGCCACAGCATGCCAAGCGGCAGCTTGGAGAGCGTCAATCCGGCCATCGCGGAGGCCGCCAGGATCGAGCCGACCGACAGGTCGATGCCGCCCGTGAGGATGACAAAAGTCATTCCCGCAGCGAGCACGGTATTCACTGCGGCCTGCTGCAATACGATGCCGAGATTCTGTCCGGTGAAGAAGCGGCCCTCGGACAACAGGTGGAAGCCGATGCAGAGAATCAGCAGGACTGGCAGCATGCCGAGCGCGCTGATCAGCATCCTTATGCGCTGACGCTTCGTCTCCTGCGCAGCCGCAAGGCCGGCAGCGGCAGCCGCTTCCGCTTTCGGCGAGCTGTCATGCATCGAGTTGCTCCGTCCCTGTCGCGAGCGCCATGATGTCTTCCTGATTGAGGGGAGCCGCAGCTTCGCGCCTGATCTCACCGGCGATGTGTCCGGCGCGCATCACGATGACGCGGTCGCAGATGCCGATGATCTCGGGCAAATCGGATGAGATGACGAGGATCGCGGTGCCGGCCTTGGCCAGATTGTCGACGATCGAATAGATCTCGGACTTGGCACCGACGTCGACGCCACGCGTCGGCTCGTCGAGGATCAGAACCTTCGGCGCAATAGCGAGAAGCCGCGACAGCAGCACCTTCTGTTGGTTACCGCCGGACAGGCCGCCGGCGGGGACGGCGACATTGGCGGCACGGATGCTGAGCCCCGCGAAGGCCCGCTCGGCGCGCTCGCGCGCCTTGTCGCGATCCAGAAACCAGCCGAGCTTCGCATCGCGCGCGAGCACGGCGAGATTGATGTTGTCCAGGCATGACATGTCGAGAAACAGGCCGAGCGCCTTCCTGTCTTCCGTAAGATAGGCGATGCCAGCCTCAAGGGCCTCGCCCGGCGTGCGGATCTCGATCGGATGTCCCTCCAGCTCGATACGGCCGGAGGACTTGCGTGCCGCGCCGACGATGAGATGCGCGAGCTCGGTGCGACCGGCGCCGATCAGGCCCGCGAGCCCGACGACCTCACCTGCGTGCACGGTCAGCGAGCATCCCTTGACGCGCTGGCCGTCCGCCATGTCGATCGCTCGGAGTACCGGATGTCCCCGCCCCGCCTCCGGATCGTGATCCTTCTTGTAGAACGAGGAGACGTCACGCCCGACCATCAACCGGACGATGGTGTCGGCGCGGATCTCAGGCTTGTCGAGCGAGCCGACCAGCCGGCCGTCGCGGAGCACGGTGACGCGATCGCCGAGTGCGTAAACCTCGTCCATGCGATGCGAGATGTAGATGATGGCAAGCCCCTCGGCGCGAAGCTGGCGGATCAGCGCGAACAGCCGCGCGCTCTCGCCGGCTGACAACGCGGTGGTCGGCTCGTCCATGATCAGGATCTTCGATCTGGCATGCAGCGCACGCGCGACCTCGACCAGTTGCCGCTGGCCCATGGAGAGATGCGCCACCAGCGTCGAGGGCAGGAAGTCCGCGCCCAGTCGTTTCAGGATCGGGCCGACGCCCTCGCGCATGGCGCCGCGCGCCAGCAATCCTGATCGCGATAGCTCCCGTCCCAAATAGATATTCTCGGCAACACTGAGATTGGGAGCGAGCGACAGCTCCTGATAGATGATCGAGATGCCCGCCGCGCGGCCGCCGAGCGGGCCTTCGATCCGCACCGGGCTGCCCTCGATGCGGATCTCGCCGCCGGGATCGGGCCTGTAGGCGCCGGACAGGATCTTCATCAGCGTCGACTTTCCGGCGCCGTTCTCTCCCATCAGGGCGTGAATTTCGCCGGCATAGACGGTGAGATCGACGGCCCGCAGCGCCTTGATGCCAAAGAAGGATTTCGAGACCCCGCGCATCTCGAGGATCGGATCGTTCATCGTGCCTCCCGGCGCACAATGCGTTTCCCACCCGCGTGTCTATCGGTTTGTCAGCGCGGTTCGCGCATTAAACAAAACGTCGCAGCACAGGGCAATACCGAACAGACGTGAATGCAACATCGAAGCGATGCTAGTGGCGCGGCCGATACAGTTCGCGCCATGCGGGAAGCCGCTCTGCATAAGCAGCGACCAGTTCAGCGTCGGGCTCGAACGTCTCGATGCGCTCTGGCCGCGTGCAGACGGCGGCGATTGCCTCACCGGTGACAGCAAGTCGCCCCAATCTCGCCGCACCGAACGCGGCGCCGGTCTCACCTCCGGCAAAGCGATGGAGCGGAACATTCAGCACGTTTGCCAGCACCGAGAGCCAGAACCGGGACCGTGAACCACCGCCAATGGCATCGGCTTCCGCAATCGCAATGCCGGCATCCGCGAGCGCGTCGCGACAATCGGCAAGCGCGAAGGCAACGCCTTCGAGCACCGCCTGCACGATCGTCCCGCGCTCGGTGCCGTGGCTCAGACCATCCAGCATGCCGCGCACGGCGGGATCGTCGTGCGGCGTCCGCTCGCCTGCGAGATAAGGCAGGAAGCTCACCGGCGATGGCGCCTGGGGGCGCACTCCGAGCGGCGCCAGCAACTCTGCCTCGCTGACGCCGAACAGGCGCGCGGTCCAGGCGAGGCAAGAGGCGGCCGAGAGGATCGCGCCGGCCTGAATCCACATGCCGGGAATGGCGTGGCAGAATGTATGCACCGCGCGGTCCGGATTGGCGGCGATGCTGCTGGTCGGAGCCATGAGAGCACCGGAGGTTCCCAGCGATATGAACGCGCTTCCCGGCCGGATCGCGCCGATGCCGACGGCGCCGGCCGGATTGTCGCCGGCTCCGCCCGCGATCACCGGCTGCCGGCTCATGCCCCAGCGCCGCGCGAGCTCGCCGCGCAGGCGCGTTGCGGGCGCGCATCCCTCGACCAGGCGTGGCATGTGATCGCGCGTCAGGCCGGTCGCTGACAGTGCTGCGTCCGACCAGTCCCGGCGCGCGGCGTCGAGCCACAGCGATCCCGACGCATCCGAAACGTCTTCGATGGCCTCGCCGCTCAGCACCAGGCGCAAATAGGCCTTCGGAAGCAGAACGAGCCTGGTCGCCGCAAAGATGTCAGGCTCGTGCGCCGCGACCCAGAGCAGCTTCGGCGCGGTGAATCCCGGCATCGCCTTGTTGCCCGTCGTCGCACGCAAGGCGGGCCAGCGCTGCTCCAGGATACGGCACTGAGCGCCCGAGCGCCCGTCGTTCCAGAGGATGCAGGGCCGCAAGGGCCTCAAGCTCGCATCGAGCAGCGTGGCACCATGCATCTGGCCGGACAGCCCAATGCCTTCGACCGCCGCCAGCGCGTCGGCATGCGATGCCTTCAGAGCATCCAGCGTGGCAAAGGTCGCATCGATCCACTGCGCGGGATCTTGCTCGTAATAGCCGGATTGCGGCGAGACGGTCGCGAGCGGCCGGCTCTCGCTTGCAATCACGTGCTGCGCAGCGTCGACGAGAACCGTCTTGACCGCCGAGGTGCCGAGATCGATGCCGAGATACATGAATGCGTCCCGCTCACTTCGCCGCGTCGATCCAGATTCCCGGCTCCGAATGCTCGCGGATGTAGCTGACGAGGAAGTCGGAAAACACCCGGATCTTGGCCGGCAGCCTGACGCGGTTTTGATAGGCGATGTTCATGGTGAGCAGTGGCAGCTCCCAGCCCGTCAAGACGGGCACCAGCCGGCCGGCCGCGATATCGCCCTGCACGATGTAAAGCGGCTGGATCAGGATTCCGAGTCCCGCACGCGCTGCGCCACAGATGATCTGGCCGTCATTGCTGTCGAGCGTCGGCGCGATTCGGACCGTCTGCGTCGTGCTGCCCTGGCTCAACCGGAGCGAATAGGGATCATTGGCGAGATTGTAGATCAGCATGTTGTGACGGGTGAGATCGGTTGGATGCTCGGGCCGGCCCTGCTTCTCCAGGTAGGATGGAGCGGCCGCGAGCACACGATGCATCTGGCCGATGCGGCGGACGATGATGTTGGAATCCGGCTCATGCTCCCGCGTGCGTATCGCGACGTCAATGCCGGCTTCGATGAAGTCGGGGTAGCGGTTTGCGCTGATGATCTGCACGCTGAGATTGGGATAGAGCGCGCGGAAGGCAGGCAGCATCGGAGCGAGGTAGATCATCGCGAAGGACAGCGAGCTCGTCACGCGCAGCATGCCCTTCGGCGACAGCGCGCGGTCCGAGACCGCGTCCTCGGCCTCGGCGAGCTCGTTCAACAGCGTGCTGCAACGCTGCAAGAGTTCCTGCCCCGCTTCGGTCAGCCATTGCCGGCGCGTGTTGCGCTCGATCAGCCGGACCGCAAGCCGCTCCTCCAGCGCACTGAGATGACGGCTCGCGGCCGCGTTCGACATCCGCAGGTTTTCGGCAGCTTTGGAAAGACTGCCGAGTTCAGCGGTTTTGGAGAAGACCTCGAGTTGGAGCAGCCGGTCCATTTTTGCAGAAAGAGGAAAAGAGACTTACAAATTTTGACCTTTATTTCCGATTCCTGCAAGGCAAAATGGCGCCAACAAAGCACAATCGCAGGCGAGGAAATCAGGAAATGTCGGGCCCGATCAGGCACATCGTGATGTGGCGGCTGCGCGGGGAGACGCCTGCGGAGCGCTCCGCCGCCCGGATCAAGGTCAAGTCCCTGTTCGAGGGCCTGCGCGGCCGGATCGACGGCCTCACTCACATCGAGGTCGGTCTCGACGTCAGCGATGTCGACTACGCCTGCGACGTCGTTCTGTTCTCCGAATTCACCGACCAGGCTGCGCTTGCCGCCTATGCCAGCCACCCCGAACATTTGCGCGTCCGCGAGGCGCTGGGCGACTTGCGGATCGGGCGCTTCCAGGTCGATTATCCCATTAAAGAGACCGGCGCATGATCGGGTCGTTCACCTTTGAAAACCTGCCCTGCCGCGTCGTGTTTGGCAGCGGAACGCTTGCTTCAGCCAAAGCCGAGGTCGAACGGCTCGGCGGCAAGCGCGCACTGGTGCTGACGACGCCGCAGCAGGAGGCGCAAAGCAAGAGTCTCGGTGCAGCGCTCGGATCAGTCTATGCCGGCCTGTTTTCCGGCGCCACTATGCACACGCCAGTCGAGGTCACCGAGCGGGCACTGGCGGCGATGAAGGCGTGCGAGGCCGACTGCGTCGTCTCGCTCGGCGGCGGATCAACCACCGGCCTTGGCAAGGCGCTGGCCTTGCGCACCGGCGTCAACCAGCTCTGCATTCCCACCACCTATGCCGGCTCGGAGATGACGCCGATCGTCGGCCAGACCGAGAACGGCCTGAAGACCACGGTCCGTGACGCCGCCGTGCTGCCGGAGACGGTGATCTACGACGTCGAGCTGACCCTGACGCTGCCGGCGAGCCTGGCTGCGACCTCAGGCATCAATGCGATCGCACATGCGGCGGAAGCGCTCTATGCGCGCGACGCCAATCCCGTGACATCGCTGATGGCGGAAGAAGGCATCCGCGCGCTGGCCCGCGCCCTCCCCGCCATCGCCGCGAGGAGCGACGACCGCGAGGCCCGGACCGAAGCGCTCTATGGCGCCTGGCTGTGCGGCGTCTGCCTCGGCACCGTCGGCATGGCGCTGCATCACAAACTTTGCCACACGCTCGGCGGCACCTTCGATCTGCCGCATGCCGAAACGCACACGATCGTGCTGCCGCATGCGCTGGCCTACAACGCACCGGCGGTGCCGGATGCGATGGCGCGCATCTCGCGCGCGATCGGCGCGGCCGATGCGTCGCAGGGGCTGTACGACCTTGCGAAGCGACTGGGTGCAAAGCTCGCGCTGCGCGACATCGGCATGCCCGAGAGCGGCATCGGCAAGGCGGCCGATCTCGCTGTCACCAATCCCTACTGGAATCCGCGGCCCCTCGAACGGGCCGCCATCCGCGACCTGATCGCGCGCGCCTGGGCCGGCGAGCGGCCGGCCGCCATCAAAGCGGTGACGTGACGCGATGCGGCGCACGCTGATCCAATCCGCCATCGTCATCAGCATGGATGACGCGATCGGCGATCTCAATACCGGCGACGTGCTGGTCGAGGGCAGCCGCATCGCCAGCGTGCGTCCGTCGATCGATATCGGCAGCGGCGAGGCAGAGATCATTGACGGCACCGGGCGGATCATCATTCCCGGTCTGATCAACGCGCATATGCACACTTGGCAGACGGCGCTCCGCGGTTATGCAGCGAACTGGACGCTGCTCGAATATTTCCGCCGCATGCATGCCGGGCTCGCCACCGTATTCCGGCCGGACGACATCTACATCGCCACCTTGGTTGGCGCGCTGAACCAGATCAATTGCGGCACGACGACACTCGTCGACTGGTGCCACAACAATCCGACGCCTGACCATACCGACGCCGCGGTCAGCGGCCTGATCGAGAGTGGCATTCGCGCGGCCTTCTTCCATGGCTCGCCAAAGCCTGAGCCGAAGCCCGGCGAGCCGCATTTCTCTGAGATCGCGCATCCGCGCCGCGAAGTCGAGCGGCTGTTGGCAGGTCCCCTCGCCGACCGCGACGGGCTCGTCACGCTCGGGCTCGCCATTCTCGGCCCGCATTACTCAACGCTCGACGTTGCCATGCACGACTTCCGCTTGGCGCGGGAGCTCAAGCTGATCGCCTCCATGCATCAGGGCGGCGGTCCCGCCAAAACGCCCGGTGGCTGGGAGAAGCTGATCGAGGCCGGCCTCGTCGGCGCCGGCATCAACGTCGTCCATGGCAACGATTTGCCCGACGATCTCCTGGACCGGATGGTCGATCTTGGCGTGTCGTTCTCGGTAACGCCGGAGAACGAGATGATCCAGGGTCACGGCTTTCCGGTTACCGGACGGTTGCTGAAGCGCGGCGTGCGGCCGACGATCGGCATTGATCTCGAATCCGTGCTGGCCGGCGATCTCTTCTCCGCCGCTCGCGTCGCGCTCTCGATGCAGCGGGCGCTTGACAATGCGGAGACGCGCAAGGCCAGCGGCACCATCCCGGCGACGACCACGATCCCCGTGCGCGAGGCGCTGCGCTGGATCACCACGGAAGGCGCCCGCATGCTCGGCCGCGAGAACCAGATCGGTTCGCTGGCGCCGGGAAAGCTCGCCGACCTCGTCATCATCAACGCCTCCGATCTCAACCTCTTCCCGGTGCACGATGCGGTCGCAACCGTCGTGATGCAGACGAGCCTCGTCAACATCGAGGCGGTCATGATCGGCGGCGCCTGGAAGAAGCGAAATGGCCGGCTACTGATCGAAGGGCTAGAGAGCAAAAAAGAGCTGCTGGCGCAATCCGGCCGGCGGCTGGTGCAGGACATCGAACAACAGGGACGCGCCGCCTGAAGGCGCCAGTGGACAAGAACAATGACTGACGCTTCAAGGAATGTCGCTTTCATCGGGATCGGCAAGATGGGCCTGCCGATGTCGGTGCTCGTCACCAAGGCCGGTTACGCGGTCAGCGCGTTCGATCAGAGCGCGGCGCGAATCACCGAGGCACGCGCGCAAGGCATTGCGATTGCCGCTACGTCGGCCGAGGCCGTGAGCGGCAAGACGGCAGTGGTCACGTCCCTGCCCGACGACGCCGCCTTGCGCGGCGCGCTGCTCGATCCTGCCGGCCTCATGGCCGCGATGACGCCCGGAGCTGTTCTCATCGAGACCAGCACTGTGAGTGTGGAGGCCTCTACTGAGATTGCAGCCGCCGCGCAGGCGCACGGCATTGCCTATCTTCGCTCGCCGGTCTCCGGCAATGCCAGCATCGTCCACACCGGCGCACTGACCTGCTTCGTCTCGGGTCCAAAGGACGCCTTCGAAAGCGCAAAGCCGCTGTTCGCCGCCTTCACCCGTGCCCAGACCTATCTCGGGCCCGCCGAGGAAGCGCGCTATGCAAAACTCTCGGTCAATCTGATGATCGCGGTTTCGGCCGCGATGATGGCGGAGAGCCTGGCGCTGGCACGCAAGGGCGGCATTGCCTGGCAGGACATCTTGAAGGTGCTCGACGACAGTGCCGTGGCTTCGCCGATGGTGAAGTACAAGACAGCGCCGCTGCGCAACCGCGATTTCGAGTCCACTTTCTCCTGCAAGCAGATGGCCAAGGACCTCGACCTCATCCTCGGCGCCGGCCACGCCGTCGGCGTTCCGCTACAGCTAGCGGCGCAAGTGCGCGAGACCTATGGTTCGCTGGTCGCGCAGGGCGAGGGCGAGGCCGACTTCATTGCGACCGTCAAGCATCTCGAACGGCTGGCCGGCCTCGGCGAGCCGAAGCTGTGATCAACGGAGGCACACATGCGTAACTTCAACGAGAACACGATCACAGACGCGGTGCTGGAGCGGATCGCGCGCGCGACTGATCCGCGCATCAAGCAAATCAGCGAAGCGCTGGTCCGTCATCTTCATGCCTTCGTCCGCGAGGTGCGGCCGACCCAGAAGGAATGGGAATACGGCATCGACTTCCTGACCCGCACCGGGCACATGTGCGACGACAAGCGCCAGGAATTCATTCTGCTATCGGACACGCTCGGCGTCTCCATGCTGGTCGATGCCATCAATCACCCGGTGCCCGAAGGCGCGACCGAGACCACGGTGCTCGGCCCGTTTTTCGTCCAGGCTGCGCCGGAGAAGGATAGTGGCGCCGATATCTCGGGTCCGATGGAAGGCGATCCGATGCTGGTCACCGGCTCGGTCTCGAGCGTCGACGGAAAGCCGCTTGCGGGCGCCGTGGTCGACGTCTGGCATTCCGACGACGACGGTTATTACGACGTGCAGCAGCTCGACGCCATCGGCGATCTCGCGATGCGCGCGCGCTTTCACACCGATGCCAATGGCCGCTTCCATTTTTGGTCGATCAAGCCGGCGGCCTATCCGATCCCGCATGACGGCCCGGTCGGCGAGATGCTGGAAGCCCAGGGCCGCCACCCCTGGCGCCCCGCCCATGTGCATTTCATGATCTCAGCGCCGGGTTTCGAGCAGCTCGTGACGCACGTATTCGTCGCGGGCGACCAGTATCTCGACAGTGATGTGGTGTTCGGCGTCAAGGACAGCCTGATCCGCGAATTCGTCCGGCATCCCGCCGGCCGTGCGCCGGATGGTCGCATGGTGCAGCGCGAGTATTTTCACCTCAATTACGATTTCGGCCTGAAGCAGGTCGCGAGCAACGCAAAGGCCGCTTAAGCTGAAGCGGCAGCGGACCAACAAGAGTCCGGCAACAGGGGGCGGACGGAGAGCTGAGGATGGGACCGCGGGTCAGCACGAGCATATTGGCCGATCGCCTTACCGGCATGATCGGCCCGCGCGCGAGCGTTGCGCGCGGCGTGCTCGACCAGCACGGGCAGAGCGAGTCGCATTACCGCAACTTGCCGCCCGACATCGTCGTCTTCCCTGAAAGCACGCAGGAGGTCGCCGAGATCGTGAAACTCTGCGCGAGCGCGGGCATGCCGATCGTCCCGTTCGGCGCCGGCACTTCGCTCGAAGGCAATGCGGCCGCGGTCGCCGGCGGCGTCTGCTTCGACTTCGCGCGCATGAACAAGGTGCTTGCCGTCCACGACAGCGACATGGATGTCGTGGTGCAGCCCGGCATCACGCGAAAGCAGCTCAATGCGGAGCTACGGACGACCGGCCTGTTCTTCCCGATCGATCCCGGCGCGGACGCCTCGATCGGCGGCATGACGTCGACGCGCGCCTCAGGCACCATGGCGGTGCGCTACGGCACCATGAAAGACAACGTCATGGCGCTGGAGGTGGTGCTCGCGGACGGGCGGGTGATTCGGACGGCTAGGCGCGCGCGCAAATCGGCGGCCGGTTATGATTTGACGCGCATGTTCGTCGGCGCGGAGGGCACGCTTGGTGTCATCACGGAGATCACGCTGAAGGTCCATCCCGTGCCGCAGGCGATCTCGGCCGCAGTGTGCAGCTTCGATAGCCTGCACAATGCCGTCGATACCGCGATCTCCGTGATCCAGTCGGCGATCCCCGTTGCGCGCATCGAGTTGCTCGACGACGTCATGATGCACGGCATCAATGCCTATGCAAAGCTCGGCTATCGCGAGGCCCCGACCTTGTTCTTCGAATTCCATGGCTCCGCGGCTTCCGTCGCCGAGCAGGCCGAGGCCGCGCAGGCGATCGCCGCCGACCATGGCGGCCATGGCTTTGCCTGGGCCAAGGCGCCGGAAGACCGCAGCCGGCTCTGGCACGCTCGGGACAACACGCTCTATGCCGGCCTCGGCTTGCGGCCCGGTGCGCGGGCGGTGATCACCGATGTCTGCGTGCCGATCTCGCGGCTGGCGGAATGCTTGACCGAGACGCGGCGGGATGCGGACGCGCACGGCTTCACGGCACCGATTGTCGGCCATGTCGGAGACGGCAATTTCCACATGCTGATCCTGATCGACCCGGCAAAGCCCGACGAAGCCGAAGGCGCCAAGGCGCTTCAGGCGCGCATGGTCGCCCGGGCCATCGCCATGGACGGCACCTGCACTGGCGAGCACGGCATCGGGCTCGGCAAGATCGACTATCTCACCGATGAGCTCGGCGAGGCCGTCGACGTGATGCGGTCGATCAAGTCCGCGCTCGACCCTGATGGACTGATGAACCCCGGCAAGATCTTTGCGAGCGGAGCCATGGTATGAGCGACGCGCTTCCGATCGAGGTCACCTCGCCCACGCCGCTGCTCGAGCTGCGCGGCATCAGCAAGGAATTTCCCGGCGTCAAGGCGCTCGATGACGTTTCCTTCGCCATCTACCCCGGCGAGGTGCATATGCTGCTGGGCGAGAACGGCGCCGGCAAGTCGAGCCTGATGAAGGTGCTGTGCGGCGCCTACCGCGCAGACTCCGGCGAGTTTTACCACAAAGGCGAGAAGGTTGCAGTCAACTCGACTGCCGATGCGCAAAAGCTCGGCATTGCCGTGATCTTCCAGGAATTCTCCCTGGTCCCCTATCTCGACATCGCTCAGAACATCTTCCTCGGCCGCGAGCCGAAGGGCCGCATTCCCGGTACCATCGACCGCCGCCAGATCCTGGTTGACGCCAGGCGCGTGCTCGGCACCATCGGTTTCGACATCGATCCCTCCACCACCGTCGACAAGCTCGGCGTAGCGCAGCAGCAGATGGTCGAGATCGCGAAAGCAATCAGCCAGAACGCCCGCATCCTTGTGATGGACGAGCCGACCGCGGCGCTGTCGGACCGCGAGACCGAGCTGCTGTTCGCGCTGATTGCGCGGCTGAAGGCCGACGGGGTCTCGATCGTCTACATCTCCCACCGCATGGCCGAAGTGTTCGCACTCGGCGATCGCATCACCGTGCTGCGCGACGGCCGCCGCATCGACGGTGTCCGTCCCGCCGACGTCACGCCGGACCAGCTCGTCCGGATGATGGTCGGCCGCAATGTCGACATGACCTATCCGCGCCATTTTGCCGCCAAGCCCGGCGAGGTGCTGCTGGAGGTCAAGGGCCTGACCGCGCCGACCGGCATCTCCGACATCAACATCGAGGTGCGCCGGGGCGAGATCGTCGGCCTTTGCGGCCTGGTCGGCTCGGGCCGCAGCGAGGTTGCGCGCGCCATCTTCGGCGCCGATCCCGTAACGTCGGGCGAGATCGTCTTCGACGGCAAGACCATTTCCGGCGAGCCCGACCTCGCGACCCGTCGCGGCATCGCGCTGATCCCGGAGAGCCGCAAGAGCGAAGGCTTGGCCTTGCTGCGATCAGTGAGCGACAATCTGGTGGTGTCGGCGCTGCGAAAATTGTTTCCCAGCGGCCTGTTCGACCAGCGGCGTGCGCAGCGCACCTCCGACGGCCTGATCCGGCAATTGAGGATCGCGACACCGAGTGCGCGGCAGACCGTTGGCCTGCTCTCGGGCGGCAACCAGCAGAAGGTCGTGATCGGCAAATGGCTAGCGGCCGGCTCGAAGCTATTCATCTTTGACGAGCCGACGCGCGGCATCGATATCGGCGCCAAGTCGGAGATATTTGCCCTGATCGACCGCCTCGTGGCGGAGGGCGCGGCCGCCCTGATGATCTCGTCCGAACAGGTCGAGATCTGCCATGTCTGCGACCGCGCCTATGTGATGCGCGAGGGGCGTATCGCCGGTCATCTGACACGCAACGAACTGACCGAGGAGAACATCGTGCGACTGGGGATGCATCATGCGTGAAGCCGCGATCGTCTCAGAGCCCAATCCGCTGCAACGCATTCCCGGCGTCGCCATGGTGCTGGTGCTGCTGATCGCGCTGTTCAGCGTGATCGCGCCCGGCTTCCTGTCGGTCGCCAACCTCTCCAACGTGCTGGTGCAATCGACCATTCTCACCATGCTCGCGCTGCCGATGACGCTGATCATCATGACCGAGGGGCTGGACCTGTCGATGGGCGCGGTGCTGACGCTGACCTCGCTCTGCGTCGCGATCGTATCGCTCGCCACGAAATCGATGTTGCTGGGCTTAGGTGCCGGCCTGCTGGTCGGCACCGCCTTCGGTATCGCCAACGGCTGGCTGGTCGCCATCCTCGGCATTCCGCCCTTCGTCGCGACGCTCGGCACGCTCGGCATGGCGCAGGGCCTGTCGCTGATCGTCAGTGACGGCCAGAGCGTGGTCGGCATTCCCCACAGCGTGCGCGACATCTACTCGGCGACGCTTTTGGGCATCCCCGTGCCAATCGTGATGGCGCTCGTGACCTACGCGGCGTTTCACGGCCTGCTCTATCATACCCGCTTCGGCACCTACATCTTCGCCCTCGGTGGCAACCGCGAGGCGCTGCGCTATGCGGGTCTCTCGCCGAACCGGCTCTTGATCGCGGTCTATGCGATCGGCGGCGCCATGGCTGGCATCGCCGGCCTCTTGATGACCGCGCGGATGAATTCCGGCCACCCCACCGCCGGCCTCGGGCTTGAATTCGATGCCATCGCGGCCGTTGCCGTCGGGGGCACCTCGTTTGAGCGCGGCAATGGCTGGCTGCTCGGCACCTTGCTCGGCGTTCTTTCCGTCGGCGTGTTGCGCAACGGGCTGAACCTGATCTCGTTGCCGTCCTCGGTGCAGGTGGCAAGCGTCGGCGTGCTCGTCATCGTCGCCCTGTTCCTCGATGGCCTCAGGAGCCGCGCATGACCGACATCACCAAGGACGCCATCGCGCCGCCCCGCTCGTTCCTGTCGCAGGATGCGATCCAGCTGTTCTATCGCCTGCTCGCGGCGCTGCTGATCTGCGCCGTGCTCGCCGTGCTGAGCGATTCCTTCCTGAGCCTCGGCAACATCCTCAACGTGCTGAGGCAGGCGAGCCTGACCTTCTTTATCGCCTCCGGCCTGACTCTGGTGGTGCTGACCGCCGGCCTTGATCTCTCCGTCGGCGCCAATGTCGCACTGTCTGCCTGCATCGCCGGGACCGTGATCCACAAGACCGGCTCGCCGGCGCTTGGCATCCTCACCGGGCTTGCCTGCGGCGGCATCGTTGGCCTCCTCAACGGCATCATGGTCACCGCGCTGCGCATCCCCTCCTTCATCGCCACCTACGGCATGCTCTGGGTGCTGAACGGCCTCACCTATTGGTACATGGCGGGCGAGACCCTTCACGGCTTCCCCGCAGGCTTCCGCCAGATCGGCAGCGGCTACCTGTTCGGCCTGCCGATCCCGGTCTATCTGCTGCTGGTGTTCCTCGGGATCGGAACGCTGTTCGCGCAGCGCACGATCTGGGGCCAGGAGATCTATGCGATCGGCGCCAATCCGGTCGCCGCCCGCCTCTCCGGCATCCCGGTCGCGCGCCGCCTGCTGCTGGTCTACACCGTCTCCGGCACCATGGCGGGACTTGCCTCGATTATCTTCCTGTCGCGGCTGAACTCGGCCGAGGCCGACATTGGCGAGAGCCTGACCTTGCCCGCGATCGCGGCCGTGCTGATCGGCGGCACCTCGCTGTTCGGCGGCGTCGGCACGGTGTTCGGCACGTTCATCGGCGCACTGATCCTGACGCTGGTGCTGAACGGCATGAACCTGCTCTCGGTCAGCGCCAACTGGCAGCCGCTCGTGACCGGCATCATCGTCATTCTCGCGGTCTGGCTCGACATGAAGACCCGCCGCCGCACGCAATGAGCTTTTGAGGTTCAAACAAGCAAAATGAGGGATGGAGGCAATATGAAACAGAAACTGGGCTATCTGGCGCTACCGCTGCTGATGGCGGCCGCGTTCAGCACGCAAGCACGCGCCGACGGCGAGACCATCGCCATCTTCACCAAGAACCAGACCAATCCGTTCTTCCAGACGGTTCGGGTCGGTGCCGACAATATGGCGAAGACGCTGAACGCGAAGACGCTTCAGTACATCCCGACCAAGCCGGATTCGATCCCCGAGCAGCTCAGCCAGATCGAGGACGTCGTGGTGAAGAAGCCGAGCGCGATCGTCTTCACGCCGGT
Source organism: Bradyrhizobium sp. 159 (assembly GCF_023073795.1). NCBI lineage: Bacteria > Pseudomonadati > Pseudomonadota > Alphaproteobacteria > Hyphomicrobiales > Nitrobacteraceae > Bradyrhizobium > Bradyrhizobium sp. 159. The sequence continues at coordinate 183,101 of NZ_JADPKE010000018.1, forward strand.
CGATTACAAGGCGATGGTGCCCGGTGTCGAGAAGATCAACGAGGCAAAGATCCCCGTCGTCAACATCACCGATCGTTCCGCGGGCGGCAAGTTCCTCTCCTTCGTCGGCGCCGACGATTACAGCCTCGGGCTCGACACTGCGCGCTTCCTGCTCAAGACGCTCGGCGGCAAGGGCAATATCGTCATCATCGAAGGCGTCAAGGGCTCACTGACCAATGTCGACCGGGTCCGCGGCTTCAACGACGCGCTGAAGGAAAGCCCGGGGGCCAAGCTGCTGGCCTCGCAGCCGGGCAATTACCAGCGGCTCCAGGCGCTCCAGGTGATGGAGAATCTGATGCAGTCGAATTCACAGATCGACGGCGTGCTCGCCGCCAACGATGCCATGGCGGTCGGCGCGATCGAGGCGCTGGACGGCGCCAACCGCAAGGCTCAGGTGATCGGCATCAACGGCACCAAGGAGGCGATCGATGCGATCAAATCCGGCAAGCTCCTGGCAAGTGGGGATTACAACGGATTTGCCCAAGGCTGCCTCGGCACCATGATGGCGATCCGGTCGTTGCGCAATCAGCCGGTCATCAGCGAGATCGTGCTAAAGCCTACGGTGATCACCAAGGACAATTACCAGCCGTTCGACGTGCCGCTGGAGCAGCGGACCTGCCCGACCTTCGAGGAGGCGGGCAAGCTCAGCGCGAAGTAGACCAACCGCTCACGACAGGCCCGGACGGCCGCGTCCTCGCGGCCGTCCCAAGAAACGGATCTCCCCATGCTGTTCGCCATTCACGCCCTCGACCGCGCCGGCGCGCTGCCGACCCGGCTCGCCAATTACGACGCCCACAAGGCTTTCCTCAGCGACACCTCGCGCTTCGGCGTCAAGATCGTGATGTCGGGACCGCTCGTCTCCGACGACGGCGCGACCATGATCGGCAGCCTGTTCCTGATCGAGGCGGCAGGTCGCACCGAGGTCGAGGCCTTCAACCGCGCCGATCCTTTTGCCGCCGCCGGCATCTGGGAGAAGGTGACGATTACGGGCTTCCTGCGCCGCCAGGGTTGAGGCGTTAAGGCGCGTCTTCGAGGTGACAGGCCACCCACTGCTCGGCGCCCGTCGCGCGCAGCGTCGGCTCCTCGGTCCGGCAGCGGTCGAAGACGAAGGGACAGCGGGTGTGGAAACGGCATCCACGCGGCGGATTGATCGGGCTCGGCACGTCGCCCTTGAGGATGATGGGATTGCGCCGGGCGCCCGGCTCGGGCAACGGCACCGCCGAAAGCAGCGCCTTGGTATAGGGGTGCTTTGGCGCGGCAAATATCTCGCGGCGCGGCGCCACCTCGATGATCTTGCCGAGATACATCACTGCAACGCGGTGGGTCATGTGCTCGACGATCGCGAGATCGTGGCTGATGAACAAGAGCGCAAGGCCGAACTCGTGCTGGAGATCCTGAAGCAGATTGACGATCTGCGCCTTGACCGAGACGTCGAGCGCCGAGACTGCCTCGTCGCAGACGATCAACTCGGGCTCGGCCGCGAGCGCCCGCGCGATACCGATGCGCTGGCGCTGGCCGCCGGAGAACTCGTGGGGCCTGCGATTCAGCGCCTCGCGCGGCAGGCGGACCGTGTCCATCAGCGCGGTGACGCGCAGTTCGAGGTCTTCCGCGGATTTGGCGAGGCCGAAATTGCGGATCGGTTCGGCCAGGATGTCGCGCACGCGCATGCGCGGATTGAGACTCGAGAACGGATCCTGGAATACCACCTGCACGCGGCGGCGCATCTGACGCATCGTGCTCGGCGCGGCATCGTCGATCCTCTGGCCGTCGAGGATCACCTGCCCCGCGGTGATGTCGAACAGCCGCAGGATGGCGCGACCGACCGTCGACTTGCCGCAGCCGGACTCGCCGACCAGCGACAGCGTCTCGCCGCGCGCGATCTCGAACGACACGCCGTCCACCGCATAGACCCGTTCGGACTTGCGGCCGAACAAGCCGGTCTTGACCGGAAAATGCTTCTTGAGGTCGTTGACCTGGAGCAGCGGAGCACTCATGCCGCGACGGCTCCCTTGGCCGCATAGTGGCAGGCGGCGATATGACGGGGATCCTTCTCTTCGAGCCCCGGCGCATATTGCCGGCAGAGGTCGGTCGCAAGCGCACAGCGTCCGGCAAAGACGCAGCCGGTGATCCGCTTGCGCAGATCAGGCACCTGGCCGGGAATCTCGGCCAGTCGTCTCGCAGTGCCGGTCAGCGAGGAGCCGAGGCGCGGCACCGCGCCGAGCAGGCCTTGCGTATAGGGATGGCGCGGCGAACGGAACAGTTCGGCTACCGGTGCCTCCTCGACCTTGCAGCCGGCATACATAACCATGACGCGTTCGGCGATTTCGGCGACGACGCCGAGATCGTGCGTGATCAGGATGATGGCTGCGCCGACCCGGCGCTTCAGATCCAGCATCAGTTTCAGGATCTGTGCCTGGATGGTCACGTCTAGGGCGGTCGTGGGCTCATCCGCGATGAGAAGCTTCGGATTGCAGGCGAGCGCGATGGCGATCATGACGCGCTGGCGCATGCCGCCGGAGAGCTGGTGCGGATATTCGCGCACGCGGCGCTTCGGCTCGGGAATGCCGACCAGCGTCAGCATCTCGATGGCGTGCGTCTCGGCGGCCTGCTTGTCCAGGCCCTGATGGATCATCAAGGTCTCCCGGATCTGGCGGCCGACCGTGAGGACCGGGTTCAGGCTTGTCATCGGCTCCTGGAAGATCATCGAGATGTCGTTGCCGCGGATGGCGCGCATCTCGCGATCGGACAGTTGCAGCAGGTCCCTCCCCGCAAAGCGGATGGCGCCTGCGATCCGGCCCGGCGGTTCCGGGATCAGCCGCATCACCGACATCGACGTCACCGACTTGCCGCAGCCGGACTCGCCGACGATGGCAAGCGTCTCGCCCTCGTTGACGTGGAAGGACACGCCGTCCACCGCGCGGTTGATGCCGCTGGGGGTACGGAAATGGGTCTGGAGGTTCTCGACTTCGAGCAGTGGCATCGCGATCAGCCCCTCTTCAAAGGCTCTTGGCCATGCGCGGATCGAGCGCGTCGCGAAGACCGTCGCCAAGCAGGTTCACGGCGAGCACGGTCACGGACAGGAATGCAGCCGGAAAGAACACGATGTAGGGCTTGACCTGCCACAGCGCGCGGCCCTCGGCCATGATGTTGCCCCAGGACGGAATAGTCGGCGGCGTCCCTGCGCCGATGAAGGACAGGATCGCCTCCGTGATCATGGCGCTGGCGCAGATATAGGTCGCCTGCACCAGCATCGGCGCCACCGTGTTGGGCAGGATATGGCGCAAGATGATCATCGGCGTGCGCGTGCCGCAGGCGACGGCTGCGTCCACATAAGGCTGCTCGCGCAACGACAGCACCACGCTGCGGACGAGGCGCGAAACACGCGGGATTTCGGCGATGGTGATAGCCAGGATGACGTTGCCGACGCTGCCGCGGGTCAGCGCCATCAGCGCGATCGCGAGCAGGATCGGCGGGATCGACATCAGGCCGTCCATGAAGCGCATTAGGATGCCGTCGGCCCAGCGGATGAAGCCGGAAACCATGCCGATGGCAAGGCCGGCCGCGGATGCGAAGATCGCAACTGAAAGCCCGACCGTGAGCGAGACCCGCGCGCCAAACAGCACGCGCGAATAGATGTCGCGGCCGAGCACGTCGGTGCCGAACCAGAAATCGGCCGACGGCGCCCGCGTGCGCTTGGCCGGCGCGAGCGCGGTCGGGTCGACTGTTCCGAGATATGGCGCAAAGATCGCGATCAGGACCAGGGTCAGCAGCAGCGCGCCGCCGATCGCGACTGTCGGATGGCCGCGCAAGAACCCGATGAAACCGAGCCGGATCCTGACCGGTCGCAGGATCTCGGGTAGTTGTGGCGCGACGACGAAGCCAGCGGGAAGCGATTGCGGATTGACGGTGGTATCGGTCAATAGCGGATCCTCGGGTCAACGAGCGTGTAGATGACGTCGATCATCAGATTGACGAGGACGTAGACGAAGCTGAACAGCAGCACGATACCCTGGATGACGGGATAGTCGCGGCGCAAGATCGCGTCGATCGTGAGGCGGCCGAGACCGGGGATCGCGAACACACTCTCCGTGACCACCGCGCCGCCGATCAGGAGTGCGATGCCGATTCCGATCACGGTCACGATCGGAACCGCCGCGTTCTTCAGCGCGTGAACGAACAGGATGCCCCCCTGCCCGAGGCCCTTGGCGCGGGCGGTGCGAATATAATCCTGCTGCAAGACTTCGAGCATGGTGGCGCGGGTGATGCGCGCGATCAGCGCAATGTAGACGCAGCCGAGCGCGATCGCCGGCAGGATCAGGTTCTCGAGCCACGGCCAGAAGCCTTGCGCGAGCGGCGTATACCCCTGCACCGGCAGCCATTCCAACTCGAGCGCGAAGACGTAGGCGAGCATGTAGCCGACCACGAAGACGGGCAGCGAGAAGCCGAACACGGCAAAGCCCATGATCACGCGGTCGATCAGGCTGCCAGCCTTCCACGCCGCCACCACGCCGAGCGGCACCGCGACCACGATTGTGAGCAGCAGGGTGACCATCATCAGTGACAGCGTCGGTCCGAGGCGCTGGCCGATCAGCGCCGACACGGGCAGATTGGTGAAGATCGAGGTGCCGAGATCGCCGTGCAGGATACGCCAGACCCAGCTTCCGAACTGGACCAGGAAGGGCCGATCGAGGCCGAGGCTCTGGCGGATGCGCTCGACATCCTCCGGGCTCGCCTGATCGCCCGCGATCACCACGGCGGGATCACCGGGCGCGATGTAGAGCAGGCTGAACACGAACAGCGCGACGATCGCCATCACCGGAAGTGTTGCGACGATGCGACGGAGGATGTACGAGAGCATCTGGCCTCAACGCAGGATCATGCGGACTTCGACACGCCCCAGAAGAACGGCAGCGGCCCCTTGGTGATGCCGGAGACGTTCTTGCGCCACGCCGTGTAGCTCAGGAAGAATCCTGTCGGCGCATAGACGACGTCCTCGAGCGCCGCCTTGTTGAGGCGGGCGACCGCAGCCTTCTCCTCATCGATGTTCTTGGCGTCGAACCAGGCCGTGACCTCCTTTTCGGTGCCGGGGCTGCTCGGCCAGCCGAACCAGGCCTTGTCGCCATTGGCGCGAATGGCGGTGTAGGGGGCCGGATTGATGCAATCCGCACCCGCATGCCAGGTGTGGAACATGTTCCAGCCGCCCTGGCCGGGCGGCGTCTTCTGCGCACGGCGCGAGCCGACCGTGCCCCAATCGGTGGCAACGAAGTCGACATTCATGCCGAGCTTCTTCAGGAGGTCCGCCGTGACGTCTCCTTGCGCCTTCGTGATCGGCTGATCCTGCGCGACCAGGCAGGTCACCGGCTGGCCGGAATAGCCGCTCTCGGCGAGCAGCTTCTTGGCCGCATCGAAATCACGCTTGCCTTTCAGGATCTCGCCACCTGCTTCGCTGTAGAGCGGCGTATTCGGCGTGAAGAAGCCGGGGAGCGGCTTCCAGAGCGCAGTGTCGTCGCCGACGATCGCGCGCATATAATCTTCCTGGCTCAGCGCCATCAGCACGGCACGGCGCGCCCGCACATCGTTGAAGGGCGCAAAGAGGTGATTCATGCGGAACGAGCCGATATTGCCAAGGGGATCGCCGATGTCGACGCTGATATTCTTGTTTTTCTTCAGGACCGGAACGAGGTCGGCGATCGGGCTCTCCCACCAGTCGACCTCGCCGTTCTGCAACGCGGCGGCCGCGGTGGCCGGATCCGGCATCACCACCCACTCCACGCGATCGACCAGGATCTGCTTGCCGCCGGCAAGCCAGGATGCCTTCTCCTGCCGCGGCACGTAGTCGGCGAACTTCTCGAACACCGCTTTCGCGCCGGGCACCCACTCGCCCTTGGCGAACTTCATCGGACCGGAGCCGACGTAATCCGTGATCTGCTTGAACGGATCGGTCTGCGCGATGCGCTCCGGCATGATGAAGGAGCAAGGCGAATTGTTCTTTGCCAGCGCGTAAAGCATCTTCGGATAGGGCTGCTTCAGCACCCATTTGAAGGTGCGGTCGTCAACGGCGGTGAGTTCCTGCTGGAGCGCCTTGATCATGAGGCCCATCGGATCGCGGGCCGCCCAGCGGGAAAGGCTCGCGACGACGTCCTTGCTCAGCACCGGCTCGCCGTCGTGGAACTTGAGGCCAGGCCTTAAGCGAAACGTCCAGGTCGTACCGTCGTCCGTCACTTCCTCGGACTCGACCATTTGCCGCTGCGGCTGAAGCGAGGAATCGATGCCGTAGAGCGTGTCCCAGACCATCGCTGCAGCGTTGCGCACGACATATTGAGTGCCCCAGATCGGATCGAAATTGGCGAGGTTTGCCTGCGGCACGAAGCGCAGGGTGCGCGCCGCACCTTGCGACAGGGCGGGGGCCGAAAGGCCGCCCGTCAATGCCAGACCGCCCGCACCAGCCAGTCCCTTCAATACGGTCCTGCGATCCATGAAGTCCTCCCAGTATTGCCGTGATGCCGGCCATCATTGGCCACGGGCAGGTGAAACCAGAGCCCATTGGCGTGCAAATGGTATGCCACTAACCCCACCTTCGCCAGCGGGATTTGGATCGGACTTCGCGCGTCCTGGCAGGCGCCGCCGCGATCAGCACGGCGTATCGTGCGCCGCCCGCGTATCGCTGATCTGCTGATCCCTGCCGTATCGAGCCGCCCTTGCGCCTTAATTCAGGCTGCCAGCGAGGACCGCAAGCGCCGCCAGCCGATGACAATGCCGGTGATGGAGAACACCAGCCCGAGGGCACAGAGCCCGACGGTCACGACGTCGCGCAGCCGCGGATGCGAGAGCAGGACCGGGAAGTCGAGCGTGTGCAGTGCGCCGTAAAGCCAGCGGTAGGCGCGCCGCGACGGATCCAATCTTTGCAGCACGGCGCCGTCGGCGCCATCGACGTCGAACCAGTTCTCGCCGCACAACGAGCGGTAGACCGGTGCACCCGGCATCATGGATCGGGCGGGGTAGCCGTCGTTGTCAGGAAGGACGGATGGTGGAGCGCAGCCGTCTGCAAAGCGCCCGGTCAGCCCCTGAATCTCGTGCACGTCAAGGAATCCCCGCGGTCCATCGCGCGGCGCATCCCCTGTCCTGATCAACGTCTGACGGCCGAGCGCCACCCGATCGCGCCGATAGACATTGCCGTTGAAGGCGAACCATTCGACCTCGCGAGCCAAGGCAGATATTGGCCACCGATCGAGCGATGAAGCATCCCGCCAATCCGGCGCTGCGTTCACCAGGCCGGCCTCAGTGGTGGTCAACTGCCCGCGCGAGAACAGTCGGCCGTGATCCATCGAGAGCCAGCCGCTGAAGATCCAGGTCAGCACGAAGACTGTCGCTGCCAAGCCGATCAAGTGATGCAAGGCGTGCCAGCCACGGTAAGGCGACGAGATCTGCCTCTTGCCAATCCTGATCCGCACAATCCCGAGCACCGTACCAAGTACAGCCGCGATCAGAGCCAGCAGCGATAGCGACCACACCAGCCGATCCCATAGCGCCCAGTCGCTTCTCAGAACGGTCGGATAGATCCAGTGCAGCACACTGCCGACAAGATTCCAGCCTCGCTCGCGCCGCGTCGTATCCAGGACGATCTCACCGGTGAGCGACGAGACGTAGACTTCCGTCCCGGCGGCATCGCCGAGGGCCACGCGCAACAAGGGTCGATGGCGATCGAATCCGTTCGGTACGCTCCACTGATCGACATCCGCACGGCCGACAATCCTCGCATGCGAGGCATCGATCTCGCGCGGGCGCGCATGAGCCTGCGCAATAGCCAGTGCGAGATCGGCGGATTTCACCGACGCGTCGTTCCCGTCGGCCGCGCGGATTGCGCGCTGACGCGATGGACCCGAGACGATGTAAACCGCGCCGTCGCTTCGCTGGATCAGCCGAACGCGCGTGGCATCCGCGATCCCGCTCGCGGCAGCGGCGCCGGCAACCGGTATTCTCGTCTCTTCGCGATCCAGCGGCACGAGTCCGGCAAATCGCTCCGCCTCCGTCAACGACGGGAACGGAACGAAGTGCATCACGATCCCGGTCGCGAACCACATCGCGAACAGCAGGCAGAAGGCGATCCCGAGCCAGCGGTGCAGCAGGACGATCGCACTCATCATCCGTCTAACACCTCACCATTTGAACGCCGCGGAGATTTCGTAGGTCCGCGGCGCGCCGAGCAGGATTTGGTCGGGGTAGAACGGATCGCCCCAGATCGCATACCGCTTGTCGGTTATATTGCGCACACGGAAGGTCAGGCGAGCCTGGTCGACCGCATTGAACACCGTCTTGGGAATGTCGACGAAGGCATAGACGTCGGCCACAGTGTAGGCCTTCATCGTCACCACGTTGGCATCGGTGTTGTAACGGTCGCCGACGTGACGGCCGGTGATGCCGAGCTCCACCGGCCAGGGCGTGAAGAAGCGATACGAAGCGCCGGCGTTGGCCACGATGCGCGGCACGTTCGGCGGCGTGTTGCCGGAGAATGAGCCGCCGGCAAAATTGTAGTCGGCATAGCGCGCATCGACAAAGGCGATGTTGCCCCAGAGACGCAGGGGCTCGATCGGGCGCACGGACGCCGCGAGTTCCACGCCCTTCGACTCCTGCCGTCCGGCGATATTCAACTGCATGCCGCCGGCCGCGGCGTAGACGTTCTTGCGCACAATGTCGTAGGCGGAAAAAGACCACTCCGCCCTGTTGTCCCAGAACAGATGCTTGACGCCGGTCTCATAAGTGCGCGCGGTCGTCAGTTCGAGCGGCTGGGTCGGCCCGAGCAGAAAGATGTTGTTGGCGGAGATATCAGCGCCGGTGGCGTACTGGCTGAAGAAGGTCAGGCCGGGCACGGCCTCCCAGGTGTAGCCGATGCGACCGGTGACCGGCGCCCAGTCTTTCGTGAACGGAAAGCCAGCCTTCTCCAGGCCGTTCTTATCGGTCGAGTTGCGGTCGAGCCCGATATGCTCGACGCGCAGGCCGCCGACCAGTGCGAAGGTACGTGTCAGCTTCAGCCGGTCCTCGAACGACAGCGCCTCATTGTCGATGCGCGCGGTTTGCTGCTGGATCGTGAGCGGGCCGTAAAAGCCGCGGTCGGGATTGACCAGCGAAACGGAATCGCCTGGGAAGTTTGCCGCACCCGGCCTGACGAAGTCGAGATAGCTTGACGACAACGTCGTGACCAGCCGGTTGTCGAAGCCTGCAATGTTCGTGTCCCAGATCAGGTCGGTGATGTTGCCCACCAGCCGCTGGCTGTGCGCGACATAGAAGCGTTCACGATCGACCATGTTCGTCGTGGAATTGAACGCCTCGATCTCGTTGTTGAACCAGGTCCGTTCTGCACCGTAGCCATATGCCTGGCTCTTCAGCGTCAGGTCCGGCGCGAGCTTCAGCTCGAAGCCACCGCGCAGCCACACCTCCTGGGCGGCGTTGCGATTGTCGAGGACGTTGTAATTGGTGTTGAAGGTGCGGTCGTCAATGGTGACGGCGCCGAGATTGCTTCCGTTGTAGTTGGAGACGTAATTGCCGGAGACGATCCCCGTCGTCGCGTGCGAGCCGCTGAAGGCGATCGGCACCAGCGGCGCGCCCCAATAGGCTTTGGAGCGGTCCTCCCTGTATTCGATTGCGCCCCAGATCTTGAGACTGTCCGAGATGCGGTAATTGAGCTGGCCGGACGTGCCGAACGTCTTGACGTTGGTGTCGTCGGCAAAGCCGTTGAGGGTGGAACGGCTGATGTCGACGCGATAGTCCAGGCCCTGCACGTTGGTGCTGCCACCCGAGCCATAGTGGACGCGGAACGAGTTCAGGGAATCCCAAGAGAAATCAGCCTCGTTCCGGACCGGTCCTGTATGCGGCTGCTTGGTGACGAAGTTGATGGCGCCGCCGGCAGCGCCCTCGCCTGAAATCAGCGAGGCCGGACCTTTCAGGAATTCAACGGCCTCCAGATTGGCGGTGTCTACGATCCGCGAGGTCATGTTCTGCGGACCGATCTTGATGCCGTTGTAGAGCGTGTTGATCTGGCTGTTGGTGAAGCCGCGCATGGAGAAGGCTGAAGGTTCAGCCGGATTGTCGCCGGAGGTGACGCCGACCGCGCCCTGCGCCACTTCGGAGACAGTGCGATAGCTCTGCTCGCGCATCGTCTCGGCCGAGATGACTTCGGCGGTCGCCGGCGTTTCACGCACGGTGAGGCCGAGCCGCGAGGCGCTTTCAGCCACAGCATTGCTGTTGAGCGGCGTTGGTGCCGCGGCGGCCGGCACGACAGGCTTGGGCGCTGCGGATGCAGTCGCTGGCCTGCGCGCCGTTGCACGGCGTGTGCCCTGCGCCTCCCGGCCCGCCGGCTTGGCCTGCTTGCGGGATTGGGCGGGCGACACCTCGACCGGCGGCAGCGACTCGCGGACCTGCTGCGCCCGGGCGGCAGATACATCGACGGCGGCCAGTGACGTAAGCGCCGCGGAGGCAAGCAGGAAGCGGTGCGGTCGTACAAAAAGGAGACAAGACACGGTTTTCGAAACCTCGGTATGACGTCAGTGGCACGTCACAGCGAACGAGGTCTCACCTTTGGCCTGTCAGCCCTTCGATGAAGCCGAATGTCTGTACTCCCCGACCGACATCTTCGCGTGTGACCACGGCTGACGGCAGGTCTCCTGGCTCGCGGGTCGTGACCGCTTCGTCGCCTTCCCGGGACCGAGGACCCAGTGGCTTCTGACGAAGGATTCACCGCTTACAGTTGCGGGGGCAGCCGCGGCATTGGGGACGAATTCCCCGCACCGCATTCCCTTTTCATCCCCTCTCGGGGAAACCGTCGCCAGCATCTAGGATTACGATCAAGACGGAGTCAATGTGCAAGCTGCGGCGTTATTGCCACAGCAACCAACTTCCTTGGAGACGAGCATGGAAGGCGAGACCTTCCTCTGGCTGATACGGCATGCGCCGGTCGATGGCGTCACAGGGACGATCCATGCCGCCGATGCCCCGGCCGATCTTCGCGATCGCGCGCAGCTAGAGGCACTGCGGCAGTCTCTGCCGAGAGGCGCGGCGAGCCATGCGAGCCCAGCGCGGCGCACGATCGAGACCGCGCATGCGCTGGGACTCGCGCCCGAGCTGATCCCCGAATTCGGGGAACAGGATTTCGGCGCATGGACCGGCCGTCGGCATGACGAGATCGGCGCGGCCGGGGACGAGGCCTATGCGCAATTCTGGAGCGATCCGGCGCGCGGACGTCCGCCGGGCGGCGAGAGCTTTGCGGATCAGGTCGCGCGCGTCCGGCTTGGGCTCTCGCGGATCGGCGCGGTCTCCGCAACGCTCGTCGTGCATTCCGGCACGATCCGCGCCGCGCTGTGCATCGCGCTGGATCTGACGCCGCACGCCGCCTTGCGCTTCGTGATCGATCCGCTGTCGCTCACCCGGATCGACCGGCTCGCCACTGGGTGGCGCGTCGTCTCCGTCAATCAGCGGATGGCCTGAGCCCGATCAGGCCGGGCGATCCGGCACATTGGCTTGCGCAAAAGTCGCCATCCCGTTGTGGAGCGCGCAAGCCGACCGCACCAGCGGCAACGCGATCGCAGCGCCGGAGCCCTCACCGAGCCGGAGATCGAGGCTGATCAGCGGCTGCACGTTCAGCGCACGCAGCACCAGCCGATGCCCCTGCTCCGCCGATTGATGCGACGGCAGCAGGAACGGCCGGCACGATGGGTTGATCTGCACCGCCACCAGCGCCGCGACCGACACGATGAATCCGTCGATCAATACGGGAAGGCGGCGTTGCGCCGCCGCGATGATAGCGCCGCAGATCGCCGCGATCTCGAGACCGCCGACGGCACACAAGATGTGTTCGGGCGAAGCCCCCGCAATACCGTGGCGCGCAATCGCGGCATCGATCACCCGCGCCTTGTGCGCGCGGCCGGCCGCGTCGATTCCGGTGCCGCTGCCCGCGATTTCCTCGGCGCTGATGCCGAGCAGACTCGCCGCAATGGCCGCCGAGACCGTGGTGTTGCCAATGCCCATCTCGCCGAAGATCACCAGATCAGGCCGGCCGACTTCCGCGCGCGCAACCGCGCGCTGGCCGGCCGCGAAGGCGAATGCCAGTTCCGCCGGCTCAAGTGCAGCTTCCTCGCTGAAATCGCGCGTGCCGCTCCGCGGCTTGTCGGTGACGACGCCCGCCATCTGTTCCTGCGCCAGCGTGCCGGCGTCGACCACCTCCAGGCTGGAGCCAAGCTCACGCGCCAGCACTGAGATCGCGGCGCCACCGGACGCAAAATTCGCCATCATTGCGATGGTCACAGCTTGAGGATAGGCCGACACACCCTGCGCAACGATGCCGTGATCGCCGGCGAAGACGATGATCGGCACGCGCGCGGCGCGAGGAGATTCCGTCGCTTGCAGGCCCGCAAGCTCGATCGCCAGTTGCTCAAGCCGGCCGAGCGCGCCGGTCGGTTTTGTCAACTGCGTCTGCCGCGCGATCGCTGCCTCGCGGTGCATCGCGGAGATTTCGGGACACTCTTGGTAGACCCATTCGGGGAGCATGCAGCCTCGCTTAACGCGTGCGCTTGAGAATGTAGCTGTCCATGATCCAGCCATGCCGCTCGCGCGCTTCCTGCCGAAGTGCGACGATGCGCGGGCCGACTTCGGCCAACGCGCCGGACATGACGATCTGGTTGGGCATGCCGAGATAGGCACCCCACCAGATCTGCAGACTTTCCGGAGCGAGCGACTCGAACGCCGTGCCGCCGTCGAGCATCACCGCGATGGTATCGACTCCTTGTGGCCAGCCGCCTTCGCGCAAGCGCCGCCCCGTCGTGACCAGGAATGGCTCACCGATGTCGTTGAGCGGCAGCGCATGCGCGGCGCACAGCGCCTGGATCGAAGTAATGCCGGGCACGACCTCGATCGTCGGTAACGGATCGAGCCGCCGCGCAATGCGGAGCGAGGAATCGTACAGCGAAGGATCGCCCCAGATCAGCAGCGCGACCTTGCCCTCGCCGTCGAGATGATTTGCGATGGTTTGCGACCAGGTTGCCGCCACCGCATCGTGCCAATCGTCCACGCCCTTTTGGTAGTCCGCCTCAGTCGTGTCCCGCACTGGCAAGTCGAACTCGGCGATGCGCGTGCTCGCGCTGGTGAGCACGTCCGCGCAGATCGTCCGCCTGAGATCCGCCAGATCGGATTTCGCCGGCCCCTTGCGCGGGATCAGGACGATGTCGGCAGCGTTGATGGCACGGGCCGCGGCGCGCGTGAGCTGCCCGGGATCGCCGCAACCGATGCCTATCAGGGAAAGCGTGAGCATCGCGAGCGCGAAGGGCGGCCGCACCGGCCGCCCTTCGCTTGTCTCTCAAGCGCCGTTATGCAGGCGCGGCGTGACGAGGCCGGGCGCAGTGACACCGCGCAGCGACTTCGCCAGCGCCAGCACCGCGAGATCGGCGAGCGGCTCGATCACGATGACCAGCGCATAGGATGCCGCAAACGCCGCGATGTTGGCGAGGTTGGTCGCGCCGAAGCCGGAGCCATAGAGCGCCCAGAACGCCACCCAGGCGACGATGCCGGACTGATAGGCGGTCGAGAGCGCCAGCGCCTGACGGTATTGCAGATCGACGTAAGCCGTGTTGCGCGGAATGATCCGCGTGGCCAACGCCTGAATCGCGAACAGCGGCACCAGGAGCGTGGTGATGTTCATGCCGTATTGCGGCAGGTCGGTCGGCACGAAGAAGACGCCCTGGAGCAGCAGGCCGAACGCAAGGCCGAAGGCGGCGGGCGCAGCACCGAACAGCAGGAACAGCGTCGAGCCGAGGATGAAGTGCACCTCGGAGACGCCGACGGGGAAGTGCGGCAGCACCTGGAAGAAGCTGAAGACGAGGCCGGTGGTGGCGAGCGTGCGCGTCGCGAACGAGCCGATGCCCTGCTCGCGCACGGTGTCGACCGCGAGCTTCAAGGCAACGCCGCCTGCGGCGATGCCGGTTGCGTAACTCAACACGAGCTTGGCGCCCGTCACGATTCCGGGTTCGATATGCATGGCTCAGATCCTTCCTGCCGTCACACCCGACGGCCTTGGCCTCAAAACGTGCAGGGCCGGTCTCCTGGCTCGCGGTTCACTGGGGTTCTCCGGCCTTCCCGAGCCTTGCGGCCCAGTGGCTGATCGGAGCCCCTCACCGCTTACAGTCGCGGGGGCGGCTGGGGATTTGGGCGCCGCAACTGGGTCCGCCCGCCCCCATTCCCGATTATGCTCCGGCGCTTTGCGCCGCGTCGAGCACCATGCCTCTCCTGTGTGCCCCTTTCGCGAGCCGGGCGTCAAGGGGCGAACGGCGGCCGCGGCCATCATGACAGATCGTCTCCTGCCAGCGCCCCGAACAGGATGACGGCGGCGGTGGAAGCGGCGCCGCCGCGCGCAAGCTGCTCGGCAAGCTCGACAATGGTGGTGCGGACCAGCCGCTCGTCGGAACGGCCAAGAGATTCCGCAAACAGCGCCGGCGTATTTGCGGCCAGGCCATGCTCGATCAATTTTGCGGCAAGGGCCGGAAAGGTGCGCCGGCCCATATAAACCACGGTGGTTGCCTCCGGATCTGCCAGCGCCACCCAATTCAGGTTTTGCGGCAGTTCGCCGGTGACGTCAGCCCCGGTCACGAACTGCACCCGCCGCGAGGTGTGGCGCCGGGTCAGGGGGATGCCGGCTTGCGCGGCGGCGACGCAGGCGGATGTGACGCCGGGAATGATCTCGTAGCCGATGCCGGCCTCGCGCAGCGTCTCGAGCTCCTCCTCGAGCCGGCCGAAAATGCCGGCGTCGCCAGACTTCAGCCGCACCACGCGCGCGCCAGTTGCGGCGTAGTCAACCAAAAGGCGGTTGACGTGGTGCTGCTTGGTGGAGGGCCGCCCTGCCCGTTTGCCCACCGCGACGAGATTGGCGCCGGGACGGGCGAGATCGAGGATCGCGCCGGAGGCAAGATCATCATAGAGCACGACGTCGGCCTCGCGCAGCCGTGCAGTCCCCTTCACCGTGAGGAGTTCTGGGTCGCCGGGGCCGGCGGAGACGAAACTGACAAAACCGCTCACCGGTCCTCCGCAATCAGATGGAAGAACGTGCCGGTGGCTTGGCCCCGCCGCGAGCCGGTCTCGGCAATGACCGCGCCGGTTGCATCGTGGACCACGGCCAGCGGCGTGTCGGGCTGGGCGATGATCGTCGAATAATGGAACTCGTGGCCGCGCAGGCGTGCGCCTGCCCGGTGCCCCGGCATCGGCGTGTCCAGTTCGGCGAGACGATAGCCCAGATGCATGCGGCGCTTGGCAAAGCTGGTCTCCAGGCCGAGCAGCCCCGCCATCTCATGGCGCACGCCATCGGCATCGGTCAAAGCAGTTCCTAGCACCATATAGCCTCCGCATTCGCCGTGGACCGGCCGTGTCTCGGCGAAGGACCGCACGCCGCTGCGAAAGCGTGCGTTGGCCGCGATCTTGCCGGCATGAAGCTCGGGATAGCCGCCGGGCAGCCAGCAGACATCGGCGCTCGCGTCGGGCGATTCGTCGGCCAGCGGCGAGAACGGCACGATCTCGGCGCCGGCCGCGCGCCAGGCCTCCAGCATGTGCGGATAGACGAAGGAGAACGCCGCATCGCGGGCGAGCGCAATGCGCTGCCCGGGCGGCGTGACGTTCAAATCATTGCTCGCTGCCTGCGGCGACCAATTGGCGGCCGCCCGCAGCACCGCATCGAGATCGACATGCTCGGCAACGAAGCGCGCGGCCTCGTCGATCAGCTTGCCGATCCCGGTCTGCTCCTCGGCCTGCACCAGGCCGAGATGCCGCTTTGGCAGGCTAATCTCGGCATGGCGTGGCAATACGCCGAACACGGCGATGCCGGCGTCTCTCAGCGCGCGACGCACGAGATCTTCGTGGCGTGGGCTGGCGACACGATTGAGCACGACGCCGGCAAGGCGCACGCCAGGGCGGTAGTCGCGAAGGCCCGCGGCAATCGCTGCCGCGGTCTGCGCTTGGCCAGAGGGATCGATCACCAGCAGCACGGGCCAGCCCAGCATCTCGGCGATGTCTGCGGTGGCGCCGGTGCCGGAGACGCCGCGCGCGGCGACGCCGTCGAACAGGCCCATCGAGCCCTCCGCGAGCACGACGTCGGCATCCGCGCCGCGGCTGACGAGATGCGCGATCGCCCCGCGATCCATTGCCCAGCTATCGATATTGACGGAGGCCCGTCCCGTCGCCGCAGCGTGAAAGGCGGGATCGATATAGTCGGGCCCGCTCTTGAAGCACTGCACGTTCAAGCCGCGATTGCGCCAAGCGCGGGCGAGCGCCAGCGTCAGCGTGGTCTTGCCGACGCCTGAGGCCGGTGCGGAGATGACGAGACCTGCCGCCATCAGGGCGCCTCCGGGAAGCGGGGCTCGGCGCCAACCGGCCGATAGCGGCGATCATAGTCGGCGGCATAGAGGCGGCTCTCGTCAAAATCCGTGGCATTCAGCGTCCTGCCGACCAGGACCAGCCCGGTGCGCTCCATCTCGCTGCCTACAGCCGCATCGAGCGTTGCCAGTGTGGCGCGCACGATGCGCTGGTCCGGCCAGCTCGCGCGCCAGACGATCGCGACCGGGCAGTCTGCGCCGTAATGCGGCGTCAGCTCGGCGATGAGCTTGTCGAGCAGGTGGATCGACAGGTGGATCGCGAGCACCGCGCCGGTCGCGGCGAATGCGGCAAGCTTCTCGCCCTCGGGCATGGCGCTGGCCCGGCCCGGCGTGCGCGTCAGCACCACGGTCTGGGCAAGGCCCGGTAGCGTCAGCTCGGCCTCCAGCGCAGCGGCAGCAGCCGAGAAGGACGGCACGCCCGGCGTGACCGAATAGGGGATGCCGAGCGCGCGCAGGCGGCGGAGCTGCTCGCCCATCGCCGACCAGATCGAGAGATCGCCGGAATGCAGACGGGCGACGTCTTTGCCGCCCGCATGCGCGGCGGCGATCTCGGCGATGATCTCGTCGAGCGACAGCGGCGCGGTGTTGACGATCCGCGCGCCCGGCGGGCAATGCGCCAGCACACCCTCCGGCACAAGCGAGCCGGCATAGAGACACAGCGGAGAGGCGGCGATCAGGTCGCGGCCGCGCAACGTCAGCAAATCGGGCGCGCCCGGGCCGGCCCCGATGAAATGCACGGTCATAAGCCGTCTCCTTCCGCAATCGCGGCGGTCGCGGTGCGATCCTGCGAGACAACGCGTGTCGCAATCAGCCGCGCGCGAGGGCCGGCCACTGCGAGCGCCGCGGCTTCGGCAACCGATCCCGTGCCGAACTTTTCCGCGATGAACTCCGATTGCGTCGGCGTGTCGATGCCCGCGAGCATGTGCACCGGAACCGCCTTGATCGGCACGCCGCATTCACGCGCGAGCTGCTTCAGCGCTTCGGCCTCGGCCTTGTCGCTGACGGTCGCCACTGCCGCAAGGCCTTCGGGACCGCCGGCCGCCAGCAGCGCCTCGCGCAGTGAAGCCAGCGTCACGTCGTTCTTGAATCCGAGCCCGGCAACTTTCATCGGACCACACTCCATTGCACCACCGGCCGCGCCGCTTCCCAGGAGCGGTAGCGACCGAGTGGACTTGCATGCGCGATCTCGACGCGCATCAGCTCGCCGCCGTGGCGCTGATGCAGCTCGCCGAGCAGCGCCTCTGTCTCCAGCGTCACCGCATGCGCGACGAGCCGCGCCCCAGGCGCCAGCCGCGACCAGATGGCGTCAAACATCGCGCCATCGAGGCCGCCGCCGACGAAGACAGCGTCCGGCGCGTCCAGCGCTGTCACAGCATCGGGTGCTTCGCCCGCGATGACCTTGATCCGATGCTCCAGTCCGAACGCGGCCGCGTTGCTGCGGATGTTGGCAGCCCGATCATCACGCGCCTCAATGGCCACCGCCGTTCCGCCGCACAGCGCCCACTCGATCGAGATCGAGCCCGAACCGGCGCCGATGTCCCACAGCGTCCTGCCGGGACACGGCGCCAGCGCCGAGAGCGCAAAGGCGCGCATCGGCCGCTTGGTGATCTGGCCGTCGTGAGCGAAGAGATCGTCCGGCAGGCCCGAACCGCGAGACAGCCCCTGCCCTCCCTTCGTCTCCAGCGCAACCGCAGTGAGATTTCCGGACGAAGCGCGCGTAAAGCTCTCAGCGCGATACTCTCTGACGCTTTCATTCGGCCCGCCAAGCGCGGCGAGAGTCCAGAATGCGGAAGGGCCCCAGCCGCGCTCGGTCAGCCAGTTCGCGAGATCGCCGGCCGCTTTGCCATTACGCACGAGACAGATGATCCGCGCCCCGCGCGCCAGATGCTGCACGAGACGTTCGAATGGCGCAGCGTGAAGTCCAAGACAGATCACGGATTCCAGACGCCAGCCGAGCCGCGCAGCGACGAGCGAGAACGTCGACGGCGCGGAGTGCGCAATCCACTCGCCAGCCTGCAGCTTGTCGGCAAGACTTGCGCCGGCGCCATGCCAGAACGGATCGCCTGAGGCGAGCACCACCGTCGGCCGGCCGCGGCAGCTCAGCACGATATCTGCATCGAACGGCACCGGCCACGGACGGCCGCGGCTGCCAACTTGCGCAAGCGCGAGATGGCGCTCGCCGCCGAAGACGGTTTCTGCCTTGGCAAGCGCCTTTCGGCTTGCTTCGGACAGCCCGGCAAGGCCATCTTCGCCGATACCGATGATGGTCAGCCAGGGATCAGCCATGATGCGCGCCCTCGTTCTGGGCGGAACAGCCGATGCGAGCCTGCTGGCTGCGGCGATCGCGCGCGCGGGCATCAAGGCCGTCTATTCCTATGGCGGTCGCACCCGCGCGCCTGCCGATCAGCCGCTGCCGACCCGCATCGGCGGCTTCGGCGGCGTGGGCAGGCTTGCCGAATACCTTCGTCATGAAGGCATCACGCATGTGGTCGACGCGACCCACCCATTCGCGGCGGAGATGAGCCGCAATGCGGTCGAAGCCTGCGCGGAGACGGGCACGCCATTGATTGCGCTGGAGCGAGCGCCCTGGACCAAAGCGCCTGGCGACAACTGGATCGAGGTCGTCGACGTCAACGCCGCCGTCGCAACGCTGCCCGAAAGGCCGGCCAAAGTGTTCCTCGCCATCGGCCGCCAACACATCGCGCCATTTGCGATGACGCCGCAGCATCGCTACACGCTGCGTTTCGTCGATCCCCCCGAAACAACCCTGCCCTTTCCGGCCCACGTGATCGTGTCGCGCGGGCCGTTCACGCTTCATAGCGAGCTGGAGATGATGCGGGAGCGCGGGATCACTTGGATCGTTGCCCGTAATTCCGGCGGAGACGGTGCGCGCGCCAAGATCGATGCGGCCCGCATGCTCGGCCTGCCCGTGATCATGATCTCGCGACCAAACCTGCCCGAGCGGTTGCGGGTGGAGAGCGTTTCCGAGGTCATGCAGTGGCTCGGTCATCGGACCTGCCTCGGCGCATAGACCCAGCGGCCGACGCGGCGGGTCTGCGAATTGCCCACGATCACCAGCGTGCGCATGTCGGCCATCTCGGGTGTCGCTTCGTTCAGAGCGACGGTCTCGATCTTTTCATCGGGCGCGCTGATCGAGCGGGCAAAGATCATCAGGCGCTCGCCGCAACCGGACTCCTTCAGCACCGCAAGCGCGCGGCCAAATCCCTCCGCGCGGCTCGCCGAACGCGGATTGTACATCGCAATGGCAAAATCGGCCTCCGCCGCAAGCCGCAGGCGCTTCTCGATCACCGCCCAGGGCTTCAGATTGTCGGAGAGATTGATCGCACAGAAATCATGGCCGAGCGGCGCGCCGGCGCGGGCAGCCGCCGCCAGCATGGCGGTGATGCCGGGCAGCACGCGAATAGGCAGCTCCCGCCATTGCGGTGCCTGCTCGAGCGCCTCGAACACGGCAGAGGCCATCGCGAACACACCGGGATCACCGGAGGAGACGACGACCACCTGGCCGCCTTCCGAGGCAAGCCGCAAGGCTTCGCTTGCGCGCTGCAGCTCTTCGCGATTGTCCGACGGGTGCAGTGCAAGCCCCGGTCGCGGCGGGACGCGGGCGACATAAGGCGCATAGCCGAGAATGTCGGTCGCGGCCGCGAGCGCGGCGGAGACTTCCGGCGTCACCAGCGCGTCGCTGCCAGGGCCGAGCCCTGCGATAGTCAGCGTGCCCGTCATTCGGCGGCGTCCAGGTGCCGGCCCTTGCCGTGCACCAGCACGATCGCGAAATAGGGACAATCGGCGGCATCGACCTCGGCGAGCCGCGCGATGCGCTCGCCGGGCATGGTGCCGCGCTCGACCAGCCAGGCATCGTCCAGCCGTCCGGCGGATGCAAGCGCGCGGCGCACCTTTGCAAGATTGCGGCCGGTCTTCATGATGATGAGTGCATCGGAATCGCGCATGCGCCGCTCGAGTTCGTCTTCGCCAAGCGTCCCCATCAGCACCGTCGTCACATCGTCGCCGAGCGCAATCGGCTGTCCCACGCCGTTCCAGCAGCCGACCATGCCGGGAATGCCCGCGATCACCTCGATCTCGACGCGGCCTTGCAGGCGCGTATGCAGATGCATGAAAGAGCCGTAGAAGTAGGGATCACCCTCGCAGAGCACGACGACGTCGACCGCGCGCGAAAGCCGCGCCAGGCGCTCGGCCCATTCGTCATAGAAGCCGGCGAGCAGATGGACATAGCCGGGGCTGTCGAAGGCGATCTCGGTCGTAACGGGATATTCCATGGGGTATTCGGTGATGTCGGCAGCAAGCATGCCCTCGACGATGCGGCGCGCCTGACCCGGCCTTCCCTTCTTGCGGAAATAGGCGACGTGCCTGGCACCGCGCACCATGCGGTCGGCGCGCACGCTCATCAAATCGGGATCGCCGGGGCCGAGACCGCAGCAGATGATGCGTCCCATGACTATTCGCTCCCGCTCGCCAGCGCGTTCACGGCGGCAACCGTGATCGCGGAACCGCCGAGGCGGCCTTCGACCGTCAGCGCAGGTGCCGGCGGATCGGCCATCAGCGCGGCCTTGGATTCGGCGGCACCGACGAAGCCGACCGGACAGCCGATGATCGCCGCGGGCCGCGGGCAGTCGCGGTCCTCCAGCATGTTGAGGAGATGAAACAACGCAGTCGGCGCATTGCCGATCGCGATGATCGCGCCGCCCAGATGTGGCCTCCACAGCTCCAGCGCCGCAGCCGAGCGCGTGTTGCGCATGGACTGCGCCAGCGCCGGCACGGTGGCATCACCGAGTGTGCAGATGATCGGGTTGGCCGCAGGAAGTCTTGCGCGCGTGATTCCTTCCGAGACCATGCGCGCGTCGCACAGGATCGACGCGCCATTCTGCAAGGCCGCGCGCGCAGCGGCCACCATGCCGGGCGTGAAGCGGATATGCGCCTCAAGGCCGACCATGCCGGCGGCGTGGATCATCCGCACCACGACCTGCTCCTCGTCCGGCGAGAAGCGCGCAAGATCAGCCTCGGCGCGGATGGTCGCAAAGGACTGCCGGTAGATCGCCGCGCCGTCGGTCTCGTAACTGTGCGGCATCAGTGCCCTCCCACCAGAATGGAGGGATCGCTGACGATGTCATCGCGGTTCAGGCCGCGCAGAGCGGGCTCATCGCGGGCCGATCCACCGCGCACGAGATCGAATCCGGCACCGGTCGCAACCAGCGTCACCGCGGTGGCGCCGGAATGCGCACAGCCCTTGGCGCAGCCAGAGACATGAAGCCGCGTATCGGGTGCAATGCGCGGCGCGAGCGCGGCGGCGAGCGCGCGGGTGTCGGCATGCGCCTCGCGGCAGCGTGGGGCGCCGCTGCAGGCGATGACGCGCAGCGCGGGATCGTAGGGTTCGGTGATGAGACCCGCCCCGTTCGGCATCGCACGCTTGCCCTCGCTCAAGACCATCCGCCATGGCGTCATGCGCAGAGCATGTCCGCAACCGGCGAATTCATGCAGCGTCGTATGCAGCATCTGCCCGAATGCGACCCCGACCATGGCGCCCTGCGGATAATGTCCGGGCTGCAGCGCAGCCATCACGGAGGCAGGTTCGGTCTCGCCGCGCAAGGTCCCCGGCAATGCCGCACCGGAAGCGATGTGGGCCGCCATGCGCCCTCGCCCGCTGCGGACCCCGCCGGAGGTAATGAACCAGTCTGCGAGCGCGAGCGCCGTGCTCACGACGTCTCCGCGTCCGACGGAACGACCGAAGCTCGCACCATCGGCGCGCACGAGAAGCCGGCCCGCACGATCGCGCTCGATGCGCACGTCGGCGGAGTCGCCGGCGAGCACGCGCGAGGTCCCGTCATCGATGGCGAAGCCGAATTTTGTGGGCAATTTGAGCGCGCTGTCGGCAAGCGCCTCTTCGAGCTCGGCGGCGAGCGCCTGCGTGTCGTCGCCCTCGTTCCAGAACGGCGTCACCAGGATGTTGCGCCGGGATTCGATATCGGCATCGGGATCGAGCAGCGCCAGTCGCGCAAGGCCGTCGAGCAGCGGACCGTGGCCTTCGTCCCTGACACCTCTGATCTGGAGGTTGGCGCGGCTCGTCACGTCGAGGAGACCATTGCCGAAGCGTTCGGCCAGATCAGCAAGGCCGGAAGCCTGTGCCGCTTCAAGGCGACCGCCGAACGGGCGCACGCGGACCACGAGCCCGTCGCCCGATTGCATCGGCCGCAGCGCGCCGGGACACCAGCCCTTGACCGCGGAAGCGCTCATGAGGCCTCCTTCAACGCAGCGGCGATCGAATTGCGGCGCGTCCGCCAGAGCGAGGCGTCATGCAATCGCGTGAAGCACGTCTCCATTGCTGCGACCGCCGCCGGATTTTCGCGCGCCATGAAAGCGCGGACGTCGGCGTTGCCAAGCGTCGCGTCATAATAGAGATCGAACAGATGCGGCGGCACGGCGCCGGCAAGATGCGCGAAGGCGGCCATGTGCTCGAGCGTCGCGGCGATCTCGGCCGCGCCGCGAAAACCGTGGCGCATCATGCCGTCGATCCAGGCGGGATTGGCCGCGCGCGCACGGACGACCCGGGAGATTTCCTCGGCCAGCGAGCGCGCGTGCGGTTGCTCGGGACGCGTCGTGTCAATGTGATAGAGCGATGGTCCTGCCGCGCCGAGATGTGCCGCAGCTGCGGCGACCCCCGCTTCATGCGCAGCATAGTCCGCGGCGAGCAGAAGATCGGTCTCTGGCAGATCCTGGACATGGACGAAGGCATCGGCGGACGCAAGCCGCGCCTCGATGCCGGCGCGATCAGGCTTGATCGCGCCATCCGCCGAGAACGCCCAGGACGATGCCGACAGCCACGCTTCCCCGGCGGCATCACGCGTCTCGGGCGTGAAGGTATCAGGGATCGCTGACAAGCCGACGCCGTATTGTCCGGGCCGCGGCGCAAAGACGCGTGGCGCACGGTGGCGATAGGGATTCTCCTCACCCTCTTCGTCGCGGTTTGCGAGCGCCTCGGACGCAGCCTCGAACAATTGCGCCAGACCCGAAAAGACGTCGCGGAACAGGCCCGATACGCGCAGCGTCACGTCGATGCGGGGGCGGCCGAGCTCGGCCGGCGCGATGATGTCGTAGCCGGTGACGCGCCCGGAGGCGTGGTCCCAGTGCGGCGCAAGACCGGCCAGATGCAGCGCCATCGCGAACTCCTCGCCTGCGGTGCGCATCGTCGCCGAGCCCCAGAGATCGACCACGAGCCCCTTCGGCCAGTCGCCATGATCCTGCAAGTGACGGCGCAGCAGCTCTTCCGCGAGCTTGATGCCTTGCGCATGCGCCGACGGCGTCGGCACCGCGCGTGGATCGACGGCGAAGAGATTGCGCCCGGTCGGCAGCACGTCCTGGCGCCCGCGATAGGGCGAGCCCGATGGCCCCGGCGCAATGCGCTGCCCCGCAAGCGCGGCGCGCAGGGCGTCCCGCTCCGCGTCGCCGCAGGCGCCGCGGCCGAACACGTGCAGGCCGTCACCGAACTGGCTTTCCTTGATGTCGCAGACGAAACGATCGATCCGTGGAATCGCTTCGGCTGGTGCGGCCGATGCATCGAGGCCAAGATCGTCTTCGAGGCCCGCGGCACGGGCTTCGTCGCGGATCGCCGCGATCAACCGCTGGCGGCGGGCGGGGTCAAGACCATCGGCAGTGGAATATTCGTCCAGAAGCCGTTCGAGCCGGCGCAAGCCCTCCGGGACGACGGATGCGGCAAGGGGCGGCGGCAGATGGCCGATCGTGACGGCGCCGATGCGCCGCTTGGCCTGCGCGGCCTCGCCAGGATCATTGACGATGAAGGGATAGATGACCGGCAGATCGCCGATCAGGGCTTCCGGCCAACAGCTCGATGACAGCGCCAAGGATTTGCCGGGCAGCCATTCCAGCGTGCCGTGCGCGCCCATATGCACGACGGCGTCACAGCCCTGCTCTCGAAGCCACAGATAGAACGCAACATAGGCATGGCGCGGCGTGCGGGCGAGATCGTGATAGTCGACATCGCGCGTGGTTGCATCGCCACGCTCGGGCTGAACCGCGATGATCGACTGGCCGCACCGAATCGCGGCGAAGTGGAGCGCACCGTCGCGACAGCTCGGATCATCCTCCGGCGCACCCCAAGCTTGTGCGAGATCATCCTGCAATGCTTGCGGCAGACGCGAGAGCGCCGTGCGGTACTCAGCGACGCTCCAGGTCAGCTGCTGCCTCAGCAGCGTTTCGCCGAGCGCATGAACTGGCGCGGCATCGAAGCCCGTCTCCGCGAGGTCGGACAGCAAGACCTCGACGGACGCCAGCGCATCGAGGCCAACCGCATGCGCGATCTGGTGTGGACGGCCCGGGTAGTTCGAAAGCACGATCGCCAGACGCTTCTTGGCGGCCGGCGTCTCGGCGAGCCGCCGCCAGGCCGCAACCCGTGCGGCGACGGCCTTCACCCGCTCCTCGTCAGCGCGATGCGCAAGATGGGAGAACTGCAGATCGGGATCGCGCTCCGCAGCGGATTTGAAGCTCACCACGCCCGCGAACAAGCGGCCATCGACCTCGGGCAGCACCACATGCATCGCGAGGTCGCCCGGCGAGAGGCCGCGCAGCGAGGTAGCCCAATCCTCGCGCCGTGCCGTCGAGAGCGCAACCTGGAACACCGGACACGGGGCTACGTCAAACGGCGTCGTGCCATCGTCGCCTACGGCCGAGAACGCCGTCGCATTGACGATCGCCGTAGGAGGATCTCGCGCGAGATGCGCGCGCAGCCAATCGGCGACGGCCGCGGCTTTCAGCGAGGTGACGAAGACACCATAGGCACCAAAACCCTTCTCGCGCAGCGCGGCGATCAAGGCATCGACCGGCCCGGTGTCCGCAGCGGTGAGATAGGAGCGATAGAACGTCACCAGCGCGTGCGGCTTCCCCTCGCCGCCCGTCGGCGCAGCAATGACGCCGCGCGCGGGATCATAAAATCCCGTCTCGGGCACATTCATTTCGCCGACGACTGGCCCGGCATAGAGGCCCGAGGCCAGCGCGAGCTGCGCGATCGCGGCTTGGGCCGCGACCGGGCCGCCGGTGTCACAGAGCACCTTGAGCCGGCGCAGGGTCGAGACCGGCAAGGTCGAATACGCGTCGAGCCGCGTATCGTCACGGCCGTCGGCCGGCAGCACGGCCAGCACGATGTTGCGGTCCTTAGCAAGTTGCTGGAGCGTCGCGAGACCATACGGCCAATAGGATTCACCGCCGATCAGACGTACCAGAATGCCACGCGCATGGGAGAGCGTGCGCTCGATATAGGTGTCGACCGAGAGCGGATGACGCAGTTCCGCAAGATTTGCGAGCCGCAGCGACGGCAGGCTGGTACGGCCGCGCCGCCAGCCGGCCGCAAACGCGGCAAGATCGGAATCCGAATATGAGAGCACCACGAGATCGGCCGGGTCCTGGCCGATGTCCCTTGGCGTCGCGGTCTCCTCAAGACCGCGGCTCTCGCGGAAAACGACGTGCATCAGGTTGCTAGCCCTGACCTGATCGCGGCCTCGTCAATATCGCCGTGCTCGCCAATCACGACGAGTTTCGATTGCCTGACACCTGCGCCCCAGGGCTTGTCGAACTGGTGGCGCACACGCTCGCCGACCGCCTGCAGCAAGAGGCGCATCGGCTTGCCCGCGATTGCGATATAGCCTTTGACGCGCAGCACGTTCTGCTCGCGCGCTAGGCGCTGAACGGAGGCGACCAGCGCATCGATATCGGCAACTTCCGGCAGGTCGATCACGACGGAGGCAAAATCGTCATGCTCATGCTCCTCCTCGCCGTCGTGATGCGAGGGACGCGCGGCAAGATCGCTCTCGGCGGCGGCGCCGAGACCGAGGATGACGCGCGCATCGATCGCGCCGTCGGTGATGGGAAGCATCGGCACGCGGCGCGGCATCTCGGCGGTGATCGCCGCCTTGGCGGCTTCTATCCCTGAGCTGCCGGCAAGATCGGCCTTGGTCAGCAGCACGATGTCGGCGCAGGCGATCTGGTCCTCGAACACTTCCGACAGCGGCGTCTCGTGGTCGAGATTGTCGTCCGCCGCGCGCTGCGCTTCGACTGCAATCGGGTCCGGCGCGAAGCGGCCAGCAGCGACAGCCTCTGCATCGGCCAGCGCAATCACGCCATCGACAGTGATGCGCGAGCGGATCTCCGGCCAGTCAAAGGCCTTCAGCAGCGGTTTTGGCAACGCCAGGCCCGAGGTCTCGATCAGGATGTGATCGGGCTTCACGGGGCGTGCCAGCAATTGCTCCATGGCCGGAATGAAATCGTCAGCGACGGTGCAGCAGATGCAGCCATTGGCGAGCTCGATGATGTTCTCCTCCGGGCAATTGGCAGCAGCGCACGACTTCAAAATCTCGCCGTCGACGCCCTCGCTGCCGAACTCGTTGACGAGCACGGCGAGCTTCTTGCCGCCGGCATTGGCGAGCAGATGCTGGATCAGCGTCGTCTTGCCGGAGCCGAGAAAACCGGTGATCACAGTGACCGGGACT
Organism: Bradyrhizobium sp. 159; assembly: GCF_023073795.1. Classification (NCBI taxonomy): domain Bacteria; kingdom Pseudomonadati; phylum Pseudomonadota; class Alphaproteobacteria; order Hyphomicrobiales; family Nitrobacteraceae; genus Bradyrhizobium; species Bradyrhizobium sp. 159. The sequence continues at coordinate 210,066 of NZ_JADPKE010000018.1, forward strand.
TTTGCGAGCGAATTCATTCGGCGGCCTCCGGCACGACGGCAAGGGGGGGAATGCGGGCAAGCGACTGCTTGCGGAAGATTTCGGGACGGCTGCGCCAGGGCACGAGGCCGTCGGGCGCGGCCGCATACGCCGCAGCGCCCGCGACCACGTCGCGCGCATTCGTCTCCGACAGGCGGCCATAGACATAGGACCAGCGACCCGGCGCACTCAGCGCGACCGAGCAGCCCTGGCTACAGGCAGAGAGGCATTCGACCGGAACCACATTGACGCCGTCGGGCACGCCGGCGTCCAGGATCGCGCCATGCAACCGCTTGCCCGGCGTGACGTCGCCTTCGCCAAGCGTCTCGCCGGCACGGCAGGTAATGCAGACGTGAAGTGTGACCGTCATCGCCTCTTCCAGAATAACAGCGGGAGGCGAAGAGGCGCACGGACCATTGTGAGAGGCCCGTTTCCCCGTCGCGGAACACCCCGTCCGCCGGTCCAAAATCGTCCGCGCTGGCAGGTCTCCCGGCTTGCGGAGCAGGGCTTTTGCCCTTCGATCCCCGCCTTCCCGATCCCGTTAGGGGTCAGTGGCTTCGGGCATCTCTCCGGTCACGGTCGCGGGGGCGGCTGCATTTTGGACCCAAATCTTGCCAATTCGGACCCTATCGCATTCCCTCTTCGCCTGTCATAGGACAGGAACCAGCGCAGACCCACCATTTGCCGGTGGCCGCCACTTGTCAAGCCGAAGGACCGGATACGATGACGCCTGAACCGGATATCCAAACGGGCGAGGAAACCGACGCCCGCCACGCCGCGAAAATGGCAAAGAAGAAGGCCGCCCGCGACGAGATCATGGCGACCAAGAGCGGCGAAAAAGGCCTCGTTATCGTCCACACCGGCGCCGGCAAAGGCAAGTCGTCCTCGGCCTTCGGCATGATCGTCCGCTGCGTCGCCCATGGCTTGCCCTGCGCGGTGGTGCAGTTCATCAAGGGCGCCTGGGACACCGGCGAGCGCCGCCTGCTCACTGGCCATTTCGGCGACCTCTGCCAATTCCACGCCATGGGCGAAGGTTTCACCTGGGAGACGCAGGACCGCGCCCGCGACATCGCCGCCGCGCGCGCCGGCTGGGACAAGGCCAAGGAGCTGATTCGCGATCCTGCCTTGCGCATGGTCGTGCTCGACGAGATCAACATCGCGCTGCGCTATGACTATCTCGACATCGCCGAGGTGGTCGAATTCCTGACGACGCAAAAGCCGCCGATGACGCATGTCGTGCTCACCGGGCGCAACGCAAAGGACGAATTGATCGAGATCGCCGATCTCGTTACCGAGATGACGCTGGTCAAGCATCCCTTCCGGTCCGGCATCAAGGCGCAAGCCGGCGTCGAGTTCTGATACGATCTCGCCATGGCGCGCGCGCTGATGATCCAGGGGGCCGGCTCGGACGTGGGCAAGTCGCTCATCGTCGCGGGCCTTGCGCGCGCCTTCATGCGGCGCGGCCTGCGCGTGCTCCCTTTTAAGCCGCAGAACATGTCGAACAATGCCGCCGTCACCGTCGACGGCGGCGAGATCGGCCGCGCCCAGGCGCTTCAGGCGCTCGCCGCTCGCGTCGAGCCGCACACCGACATGAACCCGGTGCTGCTCAAGCCGGAGACCGATGTCGGCGCGCAGGTCATCGTCCATGGCAAGCGCATCGCAACGGTGCGTGCGCGCGATTATGCGGCGATGAAGCCCTCGCTGATGGGCGCCGTGCTGGAGAGTTTCGCGCGCTTGAAGACGCGCGCCGATCTGGTGCTGGTCGAAGGCGCGGGCAGCCCGGCCGAGGTGAATTTGCGAAAGGCCGACATCGCCAATATGGGCTTTGCGCGCAAGGCCAACGTGCCGGTCGTGCTGGTCGGCGACATCGACCGCGGCGGCGTCATCGCCCAGCTTGTCGGCATCAGGACGGTCATCGACCCTGACGATGCCGCGATGATCCAGGGCTTCGTCATCAACAAGTTCCGCGGCGACCCCACGCTGTTCGATGACGGCTACCGGCTGATCGAAGCGAAAACCGCATGGCGCGGCTTTGGCGTGCTGCCCTGGTTCGCGCGCGCCGGCGAGCTGCCGGCCGAGGACGCGCTGGGCCTGCGCGACGCGCGCAAGCCGGGCCAATGCAAGATCGCCTGCCTCGCCCTGTCGCGGATCGCCAATTTCGACGATCTCGATCCGCTCAAGCTCGAACCCGGCGTCGATCTCGTCATGGTGCGTCCGGGCGAAGCAATCCCCGGCGATGTGAGGCTGGTCATCATCCCCGGTTCAAAATCCACTCGTGGCGATCTCGCCTTCCTGCGAGCACAGGGCTGGGACATTGATCTCGTGGCGCATCACCGCCGGGGCGGCCATGTGCTCGGGCTCTGCGGCGGCTATCAAATGCTCGGACACAGCGTTGCCGACCCTGACGGCATCGAGGGACCTGCGGGCGACACGCCGGGTCTCGGGCTGCTCGACGTGACAACGGTGATGAGGCCGCAGAAGACGCTGACACGCGTCTCCGCCTTGCACGCCGCCACCGACCAGGCGATCGAGGCCTACGAGATCCACATCGGCCACACCGACGGGCCCGATCGCGCGCGGCCATTTGCGAAACTGAACGGCAAGCCGGAAGGCGCGATCTCGCGCGATGGCCGCGTCCAGGGCAGCTATCTGCACGGCCTGTTCACGTCGGATGATTTCCGCAAGGCATATCTGGCAAAGCTCGATATTCCCGCGGGTAACGAGCCCTATCATGCCAGGATCGAGAGCGCGCTCGATGCCCTCGCCGATCACATCGAAAGGCATCTCGACGTCGAAGGCCTGCTCGCGTTAGCCCGCTAGCACCTCGGCAAGGCGCGTCCATTCGGATTCGCTGCCGGGAAGCCCGAGGCGCAGCCATGCCGGCTCTCGCGCGAAAACGCGCGACCAGATCTGGGCGCGCGCGAGCTTTTCCTGCGCGGCCAGCGCGTTAGGTGTCTGGTAAAGACGAAACAACGGCGTGCCGCCGATAAGCGTCCAGCCTTGCGACTGCGCCATGGCGTCGAGCCGAACACAGTCGCGTGCGAGCCGCGCTGAGGTAGCCTCAGCCCAGGCATCGTCGCGCAAGGCGCGGCAACCGATCGCGATCGCCGCTCCCGAGACCGGCCATGGACCCGACATCGACGCAAGCTTGCCGATATCCGCCGCATTGCCAATTGCGAAGCCAAGCCGAAGGCCGGCAAGGCCATAAAACTTTCCGAACGAGCGCAGGATCAACAGCCGCGGCCGATCGACTTCCGAAGCAAGCGACAGCTGCGGGACGGCGTCGGCAAAGCTCTCGTCGATCACGAGATGGCCGACGCGCGGCAGCAGTGCCAGCAAGTCCTTGGGCGAATGGCGGCGGCCATCGGGATTGTTGGGATTGACGACGATCGCGAGGTCTGCGCCGGCCAACGCGTCAAATTCGCCGACCTCCAGGACATCCCAGCCCGCGGCCGACAGGACCCCGGCATATTCATTGTAGGTCGGCGCGAGGATGCGCGCGCGGCCAGGCGCCGCGAGCTGCGGCAGCAGTTGAATGGCGGCCTGTGCACCGCCCATCGCAACAACAGGTGCGCTCGTGCGATAGGCGTGCTGCGCGGCTTGATGCAAGGCATCGATTTCGGCGCGCGACGGCAACGCGCTCCAGGCGCGCGCGCTCACCTCGCCTACCGGATAAGGCAGCCGGTTGATCCCTGTCGAGAGGTCGATCCAATCCTCTGCGCGTCCGCCAAAACGCTGCTGTGCCAGATCGAGATTTCCACCGTGCTCGCGCATGCCCCGTTCTTTCACGCGAAGGCCAGGACCGCAAGCACCGCGGCGAGAAGCAGCATGGACCTGCGATAGACCGTCAATCCATGATTGATGTCCGCAGCGAGCGGATCGCGCGCGCCCTCGTTGAGCCAGGGCTCGTTCGTGACGCTACCGTGATAGATGCGTGGGCCGCTGAGCCGCACACCGAGCGCGCCAGCCATGGCCGCTTCCGGCCAGCCAGCGTTAGGCGAGCGGTGGCGGCGGGCATCGCGGGTCATGCACGACAGCGCCTCCGATCGCCGCGACGCCAGCAGCACGAAGAGGAAGCCGGTCACGCGCGCCGGAACGAAATTGGCGACATCGTCGATGCGCGCTGCGGCCCAGCCGAACGCTTCGTGCCGCTCGCTGCGATGTCCGATCATGGAGTCGAGTGTGTTGATCGCCTTGTAGCCGAAGATGCCGGGCAGGCCGAACAGCGCGCCCCAGAACACCGGCGCCACGACGGCGTCGGAGGCGTTCTCGGCGAGGCTCTCGATTGCCGCGCGCGCGATACCGGCCTCATCGAGCGCCGCGGGATCGCGGCCGACGATCCGCGAGACCGCGTCGCGCGCGGCGGCGATGTCGCCGGCCTGCAAGGGCGTCGCGACAGCCGCGACATGGTCATGCAGCGAGCGCAGCGCGACCAGGGGCCAGGCCAGGACGCCGACCAGCGCGATCTGAATCCAGCCCCAGGGAAGCACGGACTGAAGCATCCAGCCGAGCGCGATTGAGACCGCGATCACCGCGAGCGCTCCGGCAACGCCGGCGGCGCGGCGAAACGCCGGCGGGTCAGACGCGCGATTCCAGGCGGTGTCGATAGTCGCGATCAGGCGGCCGAGCCAGGTCACGGGATGGCCGATCCGCGCGAACAGCCACGACGGCCAGCCCAGCAGGGCATCCGCCGCCATCGCCACCACCATCCCCGCCGCAAAGCCCACACGCGCCTCCTGTTCCGCCCCTGTTGCGCAAAGCGAAGGCAGAGCGCAAGCCCCTACAGGCCCGATTTCGGCTTTGTCTTTGGCCGTGTTTGGTGATTAGTCAGGGCTGATAGGAGACCTTCATGGCCGTCATCTTGATCACGGGCGGAGCGCGATCGGGCAAGAGCACGCGTGCGGAAGCGCGAGCGAAGGCCTTTCCCGGGCAGCCCGTCTATGTCGCGACGGCCGAGGCGCTCGATGCCGAAATGGAGGCGCGCATCGCCACGCATCGCGCGCGGCGCGAAACCGACTGGATCGAGCGCGAGGTGCCGCTTGATCTCGTGCAGGTGCTGGTCGCAACCGATGGCGGCGGCGCAAGGCTGGTGGATTGCCTGACGCTGTGGCTCTCGAATCTGATGCATGCGGAACGCGACTGGGAGAGCGAGGTGAAAGATCTTGCCGGCGCCCTGCCCCGGCTGAAAAGCCCAGTTGTTCTCGTCACTAACGAGGTCGGTCTCGGCATCGTTCCTGACAACGCCCTGGCACGCAGCTTTCGCGACGCCGCCGGCCTCATGAATCAGACTATCGCGGCGGCTGCCGACGAGGTCGAGTTCGTCGTCGCCGGCCTGCCGATGAAATTGAAATGATGCCGCGCGCCGAATTTCTGCGAGACGTCATCGCCGATCTCAGGATGGCGGCATCGTTCGTCACGATTCTGCCGGTGGCATCGTCGAAGCCCGCAGGCGACGGCGCCATCGCGCGTGCAACCTGGGCGCTGCCCGTCGCGGGACTGCTGGTCGGACTTGCCGGCGCGCTGGTCTATAAGATGTGCAGCCGGTTCGGACTGACGCCGAACCTTGCCGCCCTGCTCGCGCTGGCCGCTACCGCCCTCATCACCGGCGCGCTACACGAGGATGGGCTTGCCGACACCGTCGATGGCCTCGGCGGCGGCCGAACGCGCGAGCGCAAGCTCGAGATCATGCGCGACAGCCGGATTGGGACCTATGGCGTCTGCGCGCTGATCCTGTCGTTCGGCCTGCGCTGGAGTGCGCTCGCGGCGATCGCCAATCCATGGACGGTCACGCTGGCGCTGTGCGCGGCGCACATCGCAGCCCGCGCAGGCGTGCCGGCCTTCATGTCGCTTGTCCCGCTGGCGCGGCCGGATGGGCTTTCGGCGAGCGCGGGGCCGCCGCCGGGCCGCAGTGTCGCCATCGCCTTCGCACTTGGGACGCTCGCTCTCGTCCTCGCGCTCGGGCCGGGCAAGGCGCTGGTCGCCCTGATCCTGCTGTCGCTCGCCGGGTTCATGCTGGCGCGGCTCGCCATCCGCCAGATCGGCGGGCAGACCGGCGACATCCTCGGCGCGTTCGAGCAGACAGGCGAGATCATGATCCTGCTGGTTGCCGCGGCCTTCCAGGTCGGACGCTGACCCATGGTCGAGTTCGATGACGCCTTCCGCCGACAATTACGCGAGCTGTTCGTATGGCGCCGGGACGTGCGGCGTTTTCGCGGCGATCCGTTACCACGCGGCGCGGTGGAGCGCCTGATCGAGACCGCCTGTCTCTCGCCATCGGTCGGTCTCAGCCAGCCCTGGCGCTTCGTCACGGTCGACGACGCCGCACGGCGCCAAGCCGTGATCGACGACTTCAAATCGTGCAATGCCGATGCGTTGAACGCCTATACCGGCGAGCGCGCGACCCGCTATGCCACGCTGAAACTGTCGGGTCTCGAACAGGCTCCTGGCCACCTCGCCGTGTTTGCCGACAAGGCCAGCGACATCGGTCACGGCCTCGGCCGTGCCACCATGCCGGAGACGACGGAATATTCGGTCGTCGCGGCGATCACCGCGATGTGGCTCGCCGCGCGCGCGGAAGGCATCGGGCTCGGCTGGATCTCGATCCTGAATCCTGCGCGCATTCACGCCATTCTCGACGTGCCGGAATCATGGAAGTTCATCGCCTATCTCTGCATCGGCTATCCGGAAGTCCAATGCGACCGGCCCGAACTGGAGCAGGCGAAATGGGAGCACCGGCGCAGTGCGGACGAGTTCACGCTGAGGCGCTAGCGGAGACCAGCGTATCGAAACGCCCTCGATGCCTGAAGGTGAAGACCAGGCCCGAAATCGCGACTCTTCGCGGCGTGTGAAATTCGCGGCAGAGCGAATCGAACTTTTCCCGATTCATCAATCTGAGCCTACCTCAGTATGGTCTCGCCATACCCGCGCACAATGGCGACAACCAAGTGCTCAGTGCTAACTATGAACGCGGAGTGATAAGCAACGGAACCGGCCGCGCGAGCCGGCAGTTGCAGGACAAGTCCGGCCGTGTAGCGTCCGCCGGCTTTTCTCCTAGCGAACGGTGCGATGCCGCTCCAGTACTTGGTGTCTACTGTCACAGTTGGCTGCAGAGAGTACGTCATGAGAAACATCGCCGATGTCCTCGGGCGGTTTTGGCAAGCGAGCCAGCCCGCATCCGATACTCAGGTTGAGGCTATGGCCGAAAACCGAGATCAATCCAGCATGGCCGATTTTGTCCGCATCCTGCAGGCCTACGATCAAGACCAGTGGGGCGACCGCGCCCGCCCGGTTCTTCAGCAGGTCGCCCGGCCGGCAATGTGCCGCCGGCCGGCCAACACGCCACACAAGGGATCAACTTCCTTGGTGTGGGACCTGTGAACATTGCGCTGTCATGAACCGGACGTTTTAACGACGAGCTTTATGTTTAGCAGGTTGACGCCCTTGAATGGGTTCGGCGCGCTTTCGATTGTGCCCGTACCCGTGGCGTTCGCATAGGCACCTGTGCCCGATAGGATCGTGTATTCGCCCGTTGATTTGCCGTCTTTGGCCGAACCGGTGTAGCGCGCCGTAATCGAGCCTTCCTCGAACGTGTAAGTGCTGTAGCCGAAGAACGGGCCCGACCCTTTGAGCAAGTCCGAAGTATTGACGAACTCTTTCACTCCGATACGGCCGTCGTTGAAAACGGCGACTCCAAAGAATTTGCCTGACACAACCGTCTGTCCTTCGACGTTTGCGGCCTCGATGACCTTGAGATCGATCGGCTTTGTAACCAGCTTGAACTCAAGCACCCGCTCGCCCGCTACAGCGGTTGACGCCGCGACGATCAATGCTACGCCAGAAAGGAAAAAGCTGAGAGACTTCCGCATAGGCTCCTCCTGCGCTTGTTGGAATCAAGTCGAGAAGTGTCGGCGAGCCACACATCACGCCGCCGCTTTTCGCAGCGGCACGAAAGAGAGCCCTCGGCGACGCCCCGGCAGCGGCTGAAGCTCTCTGGTCCTAAGCGCGAAGTCGGGACGCAAGTATGAGTCCTGAGCGATCGGAAGAAAGTTCAGTCTCCGTTACGGTATAATAGTATCCCTAGCCTCCGCACGTCTGCGTCCGCCGGCTTCGTCCCGCTCGCGGCCAAAACGCTCGACCAGGAAGTCGATGAACAGACGCACCTTGACCGACAAATGCCGCGTCGGCGGATACACCGCATAAAGCGCGAGCGGCGGCGCGAAATAGTCGTTCAGCACCGTCCGCAGCTCGCCCTTCTTCAACGCATCCGCGGCGATGAACTCGGGCAGCAGCGCCAGCCCCCTGCCGTTGATCGCGACGTCGCGCAGCACCTCGGCGTTGTTGACGCAGAGCGACCAGGCCGGCTGGATCCAGTGATCGCCATCAGTGCCGGTCAGCTTCCACTGATTGCCGGTGAGTAGGAAGCCGTAGGTCAGCGCGGCGTGCTCGCGCAGATCCTGCGGATGATTTGGGGTGCCGTGACGCGCCAGATAATCCGGCGAAGCGCAGATCATGCGCGCCACCGGCATGATCTTGCGCGCGATCAGGCTGGAGGATTCCAGCTCCGCGATCCGCAACGTCACGTCAAATCCGTCCTGGACCGGATCGAGCAAATCGTCGCTGAGCACGATCTGGAACTGCAACTCGGGATAGCGTGCCATGAAATCGGCGAGCACCGGCCCCAGCCGCATCGTGCCGAACGACATCGGCGCGTTGACGCGCAACAGGCCCCGCGGCGCCGACTGGGCCTGCGTCACCGCCTGGTCCGCAGCCTCGATCTCCAAGAGGATCACCACCGCACGCTCGAAATAGCGCTGGCCGTTCTCGGTCGGGCTCGCGTGCCGCGTGGTGCGGTTCAGGAGTTGGACGCCGAGACTCTCCTCGAGGTCCGCGATGTATTTGCTGATCGCCGAGCGCGACAGCCGCAGCTGGCGGCCGGCTTCCGCAAAGCTGCCGCTTTCGACCACTTTTACGAAAGCCCGGAGGCTGGCCACCTTGTCCAATCGGGCGCGCCTATTGTTTCCAATTCATAGACATAGCCGTCATATTTGCATGGATTGTCTCCAATCCAAAGCGGAACGATATTTCCAACCAGAGCACGATGCTCCCCGAATTTTGGAGGACGACAATGTCTGGACTGCACCATGTCACCGCGATCGCGGGCGATCCCATGAGGAACTTCGGCTTTTACACCCGGGACCTCGGCCTGCGCTTCGTCAAGAAGACGGTCAATTTCGACGACCCTGCCACCTATCACTTTTATTACGGCGACGAGACCGGCCGCCCCGGCACCATCCTGACCTTCTTCCCGTGGGCGGGCGTTTCGGCCGGCCGCCGCGGTGTCGGCGAAACCCATCAGACCGCCTTCCGCGTGCCGCAGCGCTCGCTCGCCTACTGGACGCAGCGCTTCATCGAGAAGGGCATTGCTCACGAGGCGCTGGAGAAGCGCTTCGGTGAGTCCGTGCTGCCGTTCAGCGACCCCGACGGGATGGCGCTCGCGCTGGTCGGCATTCCCGGCGCCGAGAACGAGCCGGGCTGGAGCAATGGCGACGTGCCGGCCGAGCATGCGATCCGCGGCTTGCACGGCGTGACCCTGCTGCTCGACAGCGCAGTGAAGACGGCGGCCGTCCTCACCGACGTGTTCGGCTTCAAGGAGACCGCGCGCGAAGGCTCGGTGATCCGCTTCAAGGCAGCGGGCGATGCCGAAGGCAGCGTCGTCGACATCTACGAAGCCCAGGGCTTCTTGCGGGGACATCAGGGCGGCGGCTCGGTGCATCACATTGCCTTCCGCGCGGCCGACGACGCCGAGCAGGGCCAGATGGCGCAAAAGCTCGTGAGCAATCACGGCCTGCACCCGACCGAGCAGAGGGATCGCAACTACTTCCGCTCGATCTACTTCCGCGAACCCGGCGGCGTGCTGTTCGAGATCGCGACCGACATCCCCGGCTTCGCCGTCGACGAACCCGTCGCGACCCTGGGCCGCGACCTGAAGCTGCCCGGCTTCCTCGAAGCGCACCGCAAGCAGATCGAGGAAGTGTTGCCGAACCTTGAAGAGAGTGTGTCATGACCGAGAGTTCATTCATCCATCGTTTCGAGCCCGCGGCCAACGCGGGCTCGGCCCCACTCCTGCTGCTGCACGGCACCGGCGGTGACGAGAACGACCTGCTCGGCCTCGGCCGAATGATATCGCCCGGCGCCGCCCTGCTCTCGCCGCGCGGCCGCGTGCTCGAGCACGGCAAGCCGCGCTTCTTCCGCCGCCTGGCCGAAGGCGTGTTCGACGAGGACGATTTGCGCCGGCGCGCACACGAACTCGCCGACTTCGTCACGGAGGCGCGACAACGTTACGGCCTCGCCGCGCCGGTCGCGGTCGGCTTCTCTAACGGTGCCAACATCGCTGCCGCGCTGTTGCTGCTGGAGCCGGACGTGCTTGCAGGCGCGATCCTGTTGCGCGCCATGGTACCGCTGTCGGATCCGCCAAAAACCGATCTTGCAGGCAAGCCAGTCCTGCTGTTGTCCGGGCAAGGCGACCCGATCGTGCCGGCTGGCAATTCAGCCCACCTCGCGGCTCTGCTCTCGCAAGCAGGCGCGAGCGTCACCCACAGGGTCCTGCCGGCAGGGCACCCATTGTCGCAAGCCGACGTCACGCTGGCCCGCGACTGGATCGGCAATGTCGACGCCAGGGCAGCATGATCAAAGCAGCGGCGCATCGCTTTCGAACGGTGCGCCGCCGCTTCAATCGAACCAGCCGCGCCGCTTGAACCAGATCAGCGGAAGCACGCCGCTGGCAATCACCGCAAGCCAGGCCAACGGATAGCCGAAGGTCCAGTCCAGCTCTGGTATGTGCTTGAAGTTCATGCCCCAGATGCCGACCAGGATGGTCGGCGGCACGCCGACAACGGAGACGATCGTCAGGATCTTGAACAGCTCGTTCTGCTGGATGTTGACGAAGCCGAGCACCGCATCGAGCAGCAGCTGGATCTTGTCGGACAGTCGTGTCTCGTAGTCGCTGAGTGAAACGACGTCCTTCGACACCGCCTCGAGACGTTTCTTCGACGCGGCCCTGATCCATTCACTGCCGACATCGCCGGCAAACGAGGCAACGCGGCCGACCCCGAGCAGGACATCGCGCGCCTTGGCCAGCCGGTCGGCCAGCTCGCCGATATTCTCCAGCGCCTCGCGCATCCTGCGGCTGGAGCGCACCGGACGTTGGGTGCGAACCAGCCCGCCCCTAAAGACGCCCCGCGAGAGCCGGTCCACCTTGGCGCCGAGATGCTCCAGGACATCGGCGCCACGGTCAACCATGGCCTCGAGCAGGCTGGTGAACACGCACATGCCGTTCTCCAGGCTGTCGTCGGAGCCGATGCGCTTGCCGACGTCGTCGAAGATCGGCAGCTCCGCAAAGCGCACCGTCACCAGAACATGCGGGCCAATGACGAACCCCACCGGCGTGATCTCGGCCTCCTTGTTTTCGCTGGGCCGGAGCGCGGGCGAGCTGAGATAGAGCGCCCCGTGGTCGAGGATCAGGCGGCTCGACGCCTCGATCTCGCTGAGGGACTCTTCCGAGGGAATGCGGATCCCGAGCAGTCGTTCGACGAACTGCTTTTCCTCGTCACTCGCGTTCAAGAGATCGGCCCAGATGATCTCCGAGGGCATTTCCGCACCGATGCCGTGCCAGTCGTCCGACGGCCACCTGTAAAGCTTAAGCAAGAACCGAACTCCGTGGCCGCGTCGTCATGCCGGATGGTCCATCCGGCCTTCATCCGTGCGGCTAACGCATGAGGGTTCCAAACGTTCAATGCCCTTGCGGCGCAGCTCCCTCGTCGCGGGCCTCACTCTGGACAGTTCGGCTTCCCGGTTACTCCCTCACTTTGCCACACACGCTTTGGTAGTTGCGAAAAAGGTTATTCTTCCAAATGAATCGACTCACGCGCCAACCACTATCCACAGCAGCCTAGCGATGGGTGACCTTACGTCCGCTTCCTGGCCACAACCGGACATAAGGCTTTGCCCGAAAGCGGAGTCGGCGTCGGCGCGGCCCCTCTATTTAGCGCTTGCAGAGCATCGGAATTGCGCGACGGCTGACGGAGGCGAAGGATCGCGTCGGCCGCGGCAATCACTCACCTAAGGGGCCCGCCTGTCTGCTTCGAGTCATCCGCGCCGTTTAGCCGCTTGGCCGGCTGAATCCGGTCCGTCTTCATGAGCCGACGCTAGCGAACCAGCCCGGCGACGCTATGGAGCAGGATCAGACACCTCGACCGCTCCCTCATGTCAAATCCCTTGGCACCTGCAACTAAATGCGTAGACTGGCCTCGATCGATCCAGGAGGGAAACTTGGCGATCGAGCGGCCAAACCGACGGTTGACCACGATCCTCGCGGCCGATGCAGTCGGCTATAGTCGGCTGGTGGCAACTGACGAGGAAGGTACGCTCGATCGCCTCCGAGTCATCCGCAAGAGCTTGATCGATCCTGTTATCGCGGCCCATCGCGGACGCATCGTCAAGACCACCGGAGATGGCTTGCTGGCCGAGTTCGCCTCGGTGGTGGATGCAGTTCGCTCGGCGGTCGATGTGCAACGGGCTATGGTCGAGAGCAACGCCGGCTTAGCACCGGATAGGCGTATCGAGTTCCGCATTGGCATCAACCTTGGCGACGTGGTCGTGGAGGACGATGGCGACCTCATGGGCGATGGGGTCAATGTGGCGGCGCGATTGGAGCAGATTGCCGAGCCTGGTGGTATCTGCCTGTCTAGTGCGGCCTATCACCAAGTACGTGGCAAAATGGACATCGCCGCACAAGATCGCGGCCAGCAGCAACTGAAGAACATCGCCGAGCCGGTGCAGGTCTATTCGCTTTCACCGATGCGCGCCGCAGCAACGGCGCCGCACACGGCCATCGCACCGCGGCTCTCCATCGTGGTCCTGCCCTTCGTCAACCTCGATGGCAACAGCGAGCAGGACTACTTCGTCGACGGTATCACTGAAAGTCTCACAACCGACCTGTCGCGCATTCCTGGAGCCTTCGTCATAGCTCGCAACACCGCCTTCACCTTCAAAAGCAAGCCAGTCGACGTCCGCGTAATCGGCCGCGAGCTTGGTGTGCGCTACGTGATGGAAGGCAGCGTGCAGGGCGGCGGCGACCGCGTACGCGTCAACGCGCAGCTCATCGACACCGAAACCGGCGCGCACCTTTGGGCCGAACGCTTCGACAAGCCGCGCGCCGATATCTTCGACATGCAAGATGAGATCACCACGCGCCTCGCCCGGACCGTGGGCATCCAGCTCGTTGCCGCGGAAGGCCGCCGGGCCGAGCGCGAACGGCCGAACAACATGGATGCCGTAGACTTGGCGATGCGCGGCTGGGCAATCCTCAACCAACCCTTGTCGCTGCGCCGCGACCGCGCGGCGTGCGACCTGTTCGACGCGGCGCTCAGGTTGGACCCTCGCAATGTCGAGGCGTTGGTCGGTCTCGCCTTCTATCATGGCAACGAACTTCGCACCTTTGCCTCGACCAATCGCGAGGAACAGCTACGTATCGCCCATACCGCGATCACTCAGGCATTGACGCTTGCTCCGGGCAACGCGCTGGCCCATTTCGTACACGCCAATGTCCTGCATGTCTCGGGCGCGACGGAGCGGTCGCTGCGCGAGCTTGAGTTCGCAATCGCGCTGGATCGCAATCTGGCCTGGGCCCATGCCGACGCAGGCTTCATGAAGGTGCTACTCGGACGCGCGGAAGAGGCAGAAGCCGATCTCATGAACGCAATCCGGCTGAGCCCCCGCGATCCCGGACTGGATCGCTGGCTTGCCCTGCTTGGGATCGCCGACCTCTTCCTCGGCCGGCTCGATTCAGCCCTAGACCGGCTGCGCAGATCAGTCGAAATAAATCCTAATGTTGCCATGCCGCATTTTTTCCTGGCCGCGGCCTCAGCGCTCAGCGGTCGCGCTACGGAGGCGCGGGAGGCGCGGAATGCCGGGCTTCGGTTGGACCCGAACTTTACCGTCGCTAGATTTCGCAACGAGCGGCGCAGTGAAAACCCGACCTTCCTGGCCCAGCGCGAGCGCATTTACGAGGGCCTAAGCTTGGCAGGTGTGCCGGAAGGATAGGCTCGCAGCGAGACGGTCCTGTCTGCATCGGGTCAAAAGCGTTGTTCTGGCTGCCCGCTAGTCGCTTCCGGTCTGCACCGATAGGCGGACGATTTTGGAGGGTGTCGCCATCCACGATGAGGCAGCCGGGGCGAGCGAAGAGCCGCCGTGCTCCTAAACGCAAGATGCGAGACAGAAGCTCTGCGCCAATGTCTCAGTTGGGTCACAAAGGCGGCACCAGCGGACGGGCCCGGGTGTCCGCGTTACGATCGAAAGCAGCGATCCAATTCATCAATGCAAGGCTGATCGGGTGTCTGCCGGTGAGGTCCAAGGCGCCAGCAAGCCGGGCGGCGGCTTGCGCTTGTTGGAGGCCTGCTCATAGGCGTAGGCCAGACGCAGCAGCTTGTGCTCGCTCCAGGCACGGCCTGCGAAGGTGACGCCGAGCGGATAGTCTGGCGTGTCCTTGCCGTCGATCGTTCCCGAGATGAAGCCTCCGGGCACCATGACGCTGGGATAGCCTGCCCTCGCGGCGATCGCGGCGCCGGTGGCGCCTGCGAACAGCACCGCATCGAGCTTGTGCTCGTTCATGTAGGCATCCATGCCGCGCGTCTTGGCCGAGAGCAGATCCATGGCGCGCGCGGATTTGTACTCGCGCTCGCTGAGATCGCCCCTGGTCATGTCGGCGGCGAGGAAATGATCTTGGCCGAAACGCAGCGCCCTCTCCGCGTTCGCTTCGTTGAAGGCCACGATGTCGGCGATGCTCTTGATGTCCGTGTTTGTGGCCCATGTGTTCAAATAGAGATTGAGGTCGTGCTTCAGCTCATAGAGGAAGACGACCGGCGGCCTTGCGACAGTACCTTTTTGCTCGCTCAACGGATTGCGGTTGAGCACGGCCATGGTGGTGCCCGGTCCGCCGATCCAGCCGAGCGTCGGCATATTGGCGCGCACGATGACGGCGCCAAGATCCTCCAGCACCTTGATCGTCTCGGTCATGACCTTGATCCTGTCGGGCAGCAGCTTGCCGTAGAAGCAATCGTTCAGCGGGTCGGCCGGGTCGCTCGGCACGCCAATGCGCGCACCGTTCATCGTATCCCGCGCGAGGCCCGCAGTATAATCGGCAGGCCGCCGCTGCTTTTGCGTGGCCGGGTCGAGCGGGTCCTTGGCCGCCAGCACGTTCAGCAGCATCGCCGCGTCGCGCACGGTGCGCGTCATCGGCCCTGCAGTGTCCTGGCTGTGCGCGATCGGCACGATACCGGCACGGCTGATCAGCCCGACGGTCGGCTTGACGGTGACGAGGCCGTTCAGGCTGGCGGGGAACAGCAGCGAGCCCGAGGTCTCGGTGCCGATCGAAGCTGCGCACAGGCCTGCCGCCACCGCCACCGCCGAACCCGCGCTCGAGCCTCCGGGAGTCAGGATCGGGATGCCATGCTCGCCCATCAGCGCCGGCCCATAAGGATTCTTCACTTGACCACCCAGCGACGAGTAGCCGCCGGGCATGTCGACCGCGAGCATGTTGGAGAACTCGGTCAGGTTCGCCTTGCCGAGGATCACTGCGCCCGCGTCCCGCAGCAGCTTGACGATCGTGGCATCGTCCCGGGCGCGCGCGCCTTCCAGCGCCAGCGAGCCCGCCGTCGTCGGCTGTTTGTCTCCGGTCGCGATGTTGTCCTTCACCAGGATCGGGATGCCCGCCAGCGGCCGCCTGGCCGACGGTCTGCTGGTGTCGAGCTTGCCCGCGATCGCGAGCGCGTCGGGATTGAGCGCGCGCACGGCGTTGAGCGCGGGTCCGCCGCGATCGTAGGCCTCGATGCGCGCGAGGTAGGCTTTGGTCAGCGCCGTCGCGGTGACCTGCCCACTGGCCAGCGCCTGAGCGATATTGCTCAGTGGCGCATCGTCGAGCTTCAGAGGGGTCGTCGCCTCGCCGCTAGGGGCAGCCGCGACCATGCCAGCGTCGCGGCAGGATGGCTTCTTCACGGCGTGCCTCGCCTGACGGTGCGTCCCGAACCATGAGGCCGCGATGATGATATATTGCCAGTGTTTTGCCCGACGGGTCAACGTCCGAGCGCATCGCGCAGACCACCGAACCGCGCAACGCGTAAACCATTGAAATGACTATCCACGCCTACTGTGCATGGGGTTGTTTTTCAGGTTTTTGTTTTGGACACGCCAAACGATTGACCTCTTCCCGATGGGAAGAGGTCAAATTGGAAGCGACAGGCTCGACTTGAGCCGGCCCTTACTCCCAATACCAGGTCGAGAAATCATTCTCGTATTGCGGGACGTCCTTCCAGACGCCCTTCAGCTTCTTGTTGGTGATGGTGATCAGCTGCGGCTGGTACAGGTAGGCGGAGACGGCGTCGGTGGCCAGCATGCGCTGGGCGTCACCGAGAAGTTTTGCGCGAGCCGCCTCATCCGGCGTGGACACGATCTGCTTGTAGAGCGCGTTGAAGGCTTCGTTGTTGTAGCCGAGATAGTAGTCCGGCTCGGTAATCTTGACGAGGTCGAACGGCTCGACATGGCTGACGATGGTGAGCTCGAAATTGTGCGGACCATTGCCGGCGAACACCTGCGACAGCCATTGCGCCCATTCGACGTTCTCGATTTTGGCGACGATGCCGACCTTGGCGAGCTGGGCCGCGACGATCTCGCCGCCCTGCCGCGCATAGGACGGCGGCGGCAGCTTCAGCGAAAGCTCCAGCGGCGTGGTGACGCCGGCCTCGGCGAGCAGCTTCTTGGCCTTCTCGGGATCGTAGGGATTGATGCCGGTGGTGTCGACATAGCCGAGCGCGCCCGGCACGTAGAAGCTGCCGATCGGCGTGCCGAAACCGTCGACGGCGCCGTCGATCATCGCTTTGCGGTCGATCGCGGCGAGGATGGCGCGGCGGACGCGGACGTCGTCCAGCGGTTTCTTGCGGTGGTTGATCGCGACGATGGTCTTGGCCCTGGAGCCGCCGACCAGCACCGTGAACCGTGGATCGGCCTTGAACTGAGCGATGCTGCGCTGGGCCGACACGCGCGGGAACGCATCGACGTCGCCCGAGAGCAGCGCGGCGATCTGCGCCGCCGGATCCGAGATGAAGCGGATCGTCACCTTGGACAGCTTGATCGCCGCGGCGTTGCGATAGTCGGCCCATTTGCTCAGGGTGATCGAGGAGCCCTTGGCCCAGGCCCCTAACTGGTAAGGCCCGGTGCCGACCGGCTGTGTGATGTTGGTGGCAGCGCTCTTCGGCTCGACGATCGAGCCGCTGGCCTGCCCGAGCAGGAACGGCAGGTTCGGCTCGGAATTCTTCAGGGTGATCACGATCGTGTCGGCGTCGGGCGCCGCAACGGACTCGAAGCTCTGGAACAGGCTCTTGTCCTTGTTGGTGCTGGTCGGCACGGCGTTACGCTCGAACGAAAACTTCACCGCGGCGGAATCGAACGGCTCGCCGTTGTGGAATTTGACGCCCTTGCGCAGCTTGAACGTATAGGTCTTCAGGTCCGGCGAGGCGCTCCAGCTTTCGGCCAGCAGCGGCGAGACGGAGCCGTCCTCGTTGATCTTGGTCAGCGTCTCATAGATGTTGTAGAGCGTGACCTCGGCGATCGCGGCGGCGGCGGCGTTGGTGGGATCGAGACCCGGCGGCTCCAGCGCCATCGCCATGACGACGCTGTCCTTCTTGCTCTGCGCCAGCACCGGCAACGGCGCTGCGGCAAGCACGGCGGCGAATGCAACGATCGATAATTTCCTGAACATGCGCAACTCCCCGGCCATCTCTGTTCTTCAAGCCTACGCCAATCCTGCTCTGGAGACTAACCTTCCAGGGTCGGCCGGGGCAACGCCATCACCGCCTCCGTCTTGTGGCAGGCGGCAAGGTGCCCCTCGCCTACCTTGCGTAACTCAGGCAGGATCGCGCGGCAATGCTGGTCAGCGAGGGCACAGCGCGCGGCGTAGGGGCATCCGGTCGCCGCCGCCGATTGCGAGGCGGCCGCCTGGGCCCCGCGCCGCCGCCGGCCGCCGCCGGCGCGTGCCCGCGGCACGGCATCCAAGAGCGCGCGCGTATAGGGATGGGCGCAGTGCTCGAACAGGTCCTGCGGCCGGCCCTGTTCGACGATCCGGCCGAGATACATCACCGCAACCTCGTCGCAGAGATAGTCGACGACGGCGAGATCGTGGCTGATCAGGATGTAGCTGAGACCGAACTGCTCCTGGAGGTCCTGCATCAGGTTCAACACTTGCGCTTGCACGGAGACGTCGAGCGCGGAGACCGGCTCGTCGGCGACGATCAGCTTCGGCTGGGTGATCAGCGCACGCGCAATGGCGATGCGCTGGCGCTGCCCGCCGGAGAATTCGTGCGGATATTTGTCCATGTCGGCGTCGCGCAAGCCGACCTGGCGCAGCACTGCGGCGACGCGTTCGCGGAATTTGGTGCGATCCGCCTCCTCCAGCACGGTGAGGGGCTCGGCGACGATGCGGGCGATGGTTTGGCGCGGATCCAGCGAGCCGTAAGGGTCCTGGAACACCATCTGGAAATCACGCCTGGCACGGCGCAGTTCATCGGCAGAGATGCGGTTGAGATCGCAGCCGAGCAGCGCGACCTGCCCTGACGTCGGCCGCTCCAGCGCCATCACCAGCCGCGCGAAGGTCGACTTGCCGGAACCGGATTCGCCGACGACGCCGAGGCTCTTGCCCGCGGCGACCTGCACGCTCACGCCGTTCAGCGCGCGCACCTGCCCCGGCGGGCGAAACAGGCTTTCGCGCGGCAGCGTATAGCGCTGCTCGAGATCCTTCACCTCGAGAAGCAATCCGGCGGCGGTCATGCGATCAGCGCTCCGACGCGTTCGGCCATCGATACGTCGGTCCTGATGCAACGCACGCCATGGCCAGGTCCGACGTCCACCATCGGCGGCAACGCGGCACGACACTGATCGATCACCAGGGGACAGCGATCAGAGAAGGTGCAGCCGGACGGCAAATCGGCGAGCTCCGGCACTGTGCCCAAGATCGTCTTCAGCCGCGTCCCCTTGCGCGCACCGAGCTTCGGCCGGGCGCGGAACAGGCCCTGCGTATAGGGATGCCCCATGCGCCGGAACACCTCGTCGGTCGGTCCGCTCTCGACGACGGTGCCGCCGTACATCACCATCATGCGCTGCACGTTCTCGGCGATGACACCGAGATCGTGCGAGATCAGGATCATCGACATGCCGCGCTCCTCGACGAGATCAGCGATGAGGTCGAGGATCTGGCCCTGGATGGTGACGTCGAGCGCGGTGGTCGGCTCGTCCGCGATCAAGAGGTCCGGCTCGCAGGCGAGCGCCATCGCAATGGTGACACGCTGGCGCTGGCCGCCGGAAAACTGGTGCGGATAGGCGTCGACGCGCCTGATAGCATCGGGCAGCCCGACCCGGTCGAGCAAGGCGATGGTCTCGCGCCGCGCCTGTGACGCCGAATATTTCTTGTGACGCCGCAGCGGCTCGGCGACCTGGTGGCCGATCGTGTGCATCGGATTGAGCGCGGTCATCGGCTCCTGGAAGATCATGCTGATGCGGTTGCCGCGCAGGCGACAATAATCCGCATCCGAAAGCCCGACGAGCTCGTTGCCATCCAGCTTGATGCTGCCGCCGACCACCGCGCTGTCTGGCAGCAGCCCCATCAGCGATAACGCCGTGACCGACTTGCCGCAGCCGGATTCGCCGACGAGCCCGAGCGTCTCGCCGCGCTTAAGGGCAAAGCTGACGCCACGCACGGCCTGCGCCGGCCCGCGGCTGGTGTTGAGGCGCGCGCCGAGATTAGCGACCTCGATCAATGGCATGGTTGCGGAATCAGCCATTATTACCGCTCCCGCGCCAGTCTGGGATCGAGCAGGTCGCGCAATCCGTCACCAAGCAGATTGAGGCCGAGCACCGCGATCGCGATCGCAGCGCCGGGATAGACCGCGAGCATCGGCGACTGGAACAGCAGCGTCTGCGCATCGTTCAACATGCGGCCCCATGACGGCTGCGGCGGCTGCGTGCCGAGGCCGAGATAGGACAGTGCGGCTTCGGCGAGAATGGCAAGCGCGAACTGGATGGTGACCTGCACGATCAGGATCGACAGGATGTTGGGCAGCACGTGCTCGATCGTGATGCGGAAGCGCCCCTTGCCTGCCGCGCGCGCGGCCAGCACGAATTCGCGCGCCCAGATCGCGTTGGCCGAACCGCGCGTCAGCCGCGTCAGCGTCGGGATCTGGAAGATACCGATCGCGACGATCGAGGTCACCATGCCCGGTCCCAACACGGCGGCGAGCATGATCGCCGAGAGCACGGCCGGAAAGGCGAAGCTGAAATCGGCAAAGCGCATGATGATCTCTTCGGTCCAGCCGCGCCTGGCCGAGGCGATCAAGCCAAGGCAGACGCCGAAGCTGAGACCGATGCTCACCGCGATGATGCCGACCATGATGGTCGAACGCGCGCCAGCGAGCAGCAGCGAGACGATGTCTCGGCCGAAGGAATCGGTGCCGAGCCAGTGCGATGCCGACGGCGGCCGGAGTTTCGAGGCGATGTCGATCTCATAGGGCGACCACGGCGTCCACACCAGCGACAACAGCGCTGAGGCGAGCACCAGCAGGCTCAGCGCGCCGCCAAGCACGAAACTGCGATGGCGCAGCGCGCGGCGCCAGAACGTCCGAGCCGGCAGCGGCCGCGTCGCAATCGGCGCGTCGATGGTGAGGGGCTCGCTCACAGGTCGTGGACCTTGATGCGGGGATCGATGAAGGCATAGAGCACATCGACCACGAAATTGACGATGACGACCATGGCCGCGAGCAGCATCACGCAGTTGCGCACCACGATCAGGTCGCGGTTGGCGATCGACTGGAAGATCAGGCGGCCGAGGCCCGGCAGGTAGAACACGTTCTCGATCACGATGGTGCCGGCGAGCAGATTGGCGAATTGCAACCCCATCACGGTCATCACGGGGATCATGGCGTTACGCAGCACATGGCGCCACAGCACCTCGCGCTTGCCGAGGCCCTTCGCACGGGCTGTGCGGACGAAGTCCTCACGCAGCACCTCGAGCACGGCCGAGCGGGTGACCCGCGCGAGAATCGCGGCCTGCACCACCGCGAGCGAGATCGCCGGCAGCAGCAGCGACTTGATGCCCGACCAGAGGCCATCGTCCCAGCCGCCAAAGCCGCCCGCCGAGAGCCATTGCAGCCGCACCGAGAACAACAGGACCAAGAGGATCGCGAACCAGAAATTCGGCAGCGCGATGCCCACCTGCGTCAGTGACATCACGCCGACGTCGCCAAGCTTGTTGTGGTTGGCGGCGGTGTAGATGCCGGCGGAGAGCGCCAGCGTCACCGTGATCGTCATGGCCATGATCGCGAGCGGAATGGTCAGCACCAGCCGCTCCGCGATCAGGCTCGCGACCGGCGTGCCGTAGACATAGGAGTTGCCGAGATCTCCGACGAGGAGGCCCTTGATCCATTGCAGGTAGCGAACCGCCAGCGGCTGGTCGAGCCCGAGCTTGACGGTGAGCGCGCGGACTGCGTCCGGCGAGGCGTCGGCCCCCATCAGCATCTGCGCGGCGTTGCCGGGAAGCGCGTCGAGCACCAGGAAGATGATCAGCGATGCGCCGACCAGGGTCGCCAGCAAGGTCAACAGACGTCGGAGGACAAAGACGCTCATGCGCGCTCGGCTTCAGGGCTAGCAGGCACGATCAACATGTCCGGGTGCCGGAGGTAAGCCCTTTGCCGCATGCCCGTCGCCTCAGGCCGGCCAGCGGGACAGAAGGTCACTTGAAGCCTCGAACAGCGCGCTCACGCGCAGCAATTCGGCCTCGCCGCGGAAGCGGCCGACGAGCTGCAGCCCGATCGGCAGGCCGTCACGGCCGAAGCCGCAGGGCAGGCTGACGGCGGGATGCCCGGTCATGTTGAATAGCATGGTCCAGGGGAACCAATGCGGCCGGACGCTGTCGAACTGCTTGCCGTCGATCTCGATGGTGCCGAACAAATCCTGCTCGATCGGCAGCGCCGTGCGCGTGAGTGTCGGCATCGCCAGCAGGTGCCCGTGCGCAAGCAACGATTGCACCCGGCGGAACAGCGCGGTGCGCGCGAACATCGCGTCCTGGTATTCGACGCCGCTGACCTCGCTTGCGAGCGCGAGCTGCTTGAGAAAGGCCTCGCTCAGCTCGTCCCCGTGCTCTGCGGCGAGCTTTGCAAAGCGCGTGCGCCAGACCGTGTGGTTGATCGCGCGCCAGATTGGCTCTATGTCGAAGCCGTCGCCGGAGAACTCTTCAAGCTCGGCACCGAGCTCCGCCAGCCGATCAAGGCTCGCCTTGAAGCTGGCCGCGACGTCTAGCGACACTGGACGTCCGGGCGGCGAAGCACAGAACAGGATCTTCTGCCCGCGCAGATCGCCGTGCGGAGCGGCGGTGCCGATGAAATCAGGCACGGGGACGCCGATCGACCAGGGATCGCAAGGATCCTCGCCGGCCATCGCCTGCATCATCAGCGCGGTGTCGGCCACGGTGCGGGTGGTCGGCGTGACATAGGTTTGGTTGCCGAACACATCGAGCGCCTGGCTGTGCGGGACGACGCCGTTGCTCTGCTTCAGCCCAACCACGCCGTTGCAGGCGGCCGGAATCCGCGTCGAGCCGCCACCGTCCGTCGCGATTGCAAGCGGCGCGATGCCGCTCGCAACGGCAACCGCCGCGCCGCCGCTGGAGCCGCCGGAGGAACGGCGCGCATCCCACGCATTGCGGGTGCGGCCGAACAAGGGCGAGTCCGTCAGGCACTTGCTGCCGAATTCCGGCGTCGTGGTCTTGCCGATCAGGATCGCGCCTTCGCTGCGCAGCCGCGCCACCGCGACGGCATCCTCGTTCGGCACATTGTCCTTGTAGGGAACGGCGCCGAAGGTGGTCTTCACACCCTTGGTGTTGACGATATCCTTGACGGTGACGGGGATGCCGTGCAGCAGGCCGAGGGGCTCGCCGGTCATCATCTTGCGCTCGGCTTCGCGCGCCGCTGCGATCGCCTGGTCGCCGCATAAGGTGATGAAGCAGTTCAATTCGACCTGGAGCGCCTCGGCGCGCGCAAGCACGGCGCGGACGATCTCGACCGGCGAGATCCGCTTCCCGGCAAAGAGGCCGCGCAGTTCAGTGGCAGACAAAAAACAAGGATCATTGCTCATATCGAAGCCCCGCGTCATGGACGCTCGGACCTTGCCAGCTCGGGTCTATCCTGTCCATTTCCGCGGGCGCATAACCATTGTCCACCGAATCGCGGCAACCGCAGGGGTGGCAATCGCTACAAGCTCCAACTCACCTCGTGGCTCCAGGGCGGATCGGCGCCCGGACGGGTGCAAGTGAGGCCGGCGCAATTGGCGGCGAAGGATAGCGCGCGGCGGAGCTCGTCGGCACTGATGTCCTTCAAGGTTTGCCGGGCAATGCGACCCTGCTTGTGCAGAGCGAACAGCAGCGCCGCCTGAAAGCTGTCGCCGGCCCCGATCGTGTCGGCCACCTCGACCTTGGGCGCGGCGACCTCGATCCGTCCTGCGCCCGGGTGCCAGGCGACCGCGCCGTCGTTGCCGCGGGTGATGACGACAAGGCTCGTACCCTGCCCCAGCAACGCGCTCGCGCGTTGTTGATATGGCTCGTCCCCGAAGAGATAGGCGAAATCGACGTCGGACATCTTGATGAGATCGGCGCTGGCAGCGAAGCCGGCCATGCGCGCGAGATAGGCCGGCTTGTCCTTGACCAGATTGGGGCGGCAGTTCGGATCGAAGGAGATGGTTGCTGACGCCCGCGCGTCCGCGACCAATGCCGTCGTCTCCGCTGCGCCCTGATCATTGACCAGCGTGGTCGAACCGACATGGAGGGCGTCCACCGCATCGAACGGAATCGTACCTCGCCGGTAGGTCCAGTTCCGCGTCGCGGTCTCGGCATCGTAGAAGGCGTAATGCGACTCGCCGGCGACGATGCGGACGAAAGCCAGCGTGGTCTGGTGATCACTGCGGGTAGCGAGATCGAGGCCGACGTTGGAGACGGTGGCATGATCTGCGATCATGCGGCCGAATAAGTCGGTCGAGATGCCTCCGACGAAACTTGTCGGCGCCCCCAGCCGCGCCATGCCGATGGCCACGTTGAGGCAGGCGCCGCCGACCGCGGGCATTACCGCTTCACGTCCCTCAGTGCTTCGCGTCGGCACGAAATCGATCAGCGCATCGCCACAGGCAATCAGCATCCGTTTCAACCCCTCGCGATGTCGCTCATCGCCGCGCGGCTGCCGCGGTCGACGTTGCGTAGCAGCTTGTAGACCTCGCGCTTGCGGGCGTGAAACGCCGCCATATCGGGAGCGGTCGGCTCGCTCTTGCGTCCCAACGCCGACATTTTTGCCATGGTCTCGCCGATCGAGGCATAGGCGCCGCCGGCCACTGCGCCGAGCATCGCGGCACCCAGCAGCACCGGCTCCTTGGTCTGCGGCAGCGCGACCGTGAGGCCGGTCGTATCGGCCATGATCTGGCGCACCAGCGGGCTACGGCTGGCCCCACCGCCCATGATCATGATGCTGGAGCGAACGCCATGCGCGGCAAAGGCCTCGATCACCTCGGCGAGCCCATAGGCGAGCCCGCAGAGGCCGGCGACGAATAGCCGCTCCATCGAAGCGATGTCGGTGTCGAGATCGAGACCGGCGATCACCGCGCGCGTGTCAGGATCAGCGTAGGGCGAACGGTTGCCGATGAATTCGGGAAGCACATGCACGTCACGCGCGAGCAGCGCGGCGCGGCTGGCATCGCCTGCGCGCGCGATGATGCGGCGCTCGAGGAAGTCGATGAGGTCGAGGCGCTCGTTACGCGCCGCCGCGCTCGCCTCGCCAAAACCCGGATGCGACTTGAGGAGGTGATCGATCGCGGCGCCCGCGGCCGACTGGCCACCCTCGTTGAGCCATAAGTCCGGCACCATGCCGGAGTAGTAAGGTCCCCATACGCCGGGCACGAAACAGGGTTCCTTCGTGGTCGCCATGATGCAGGCCGATGTCCCCATGATGTAGGCGAGGCGATCGCATGCGTCTGCTGCTCCGCCCGAGCCGTCGCGGCCGCCGATCGCACCGATGCCGCCCGCATGCGCGTCGATCAGCGACGCCCCGACCGGCGTGCCCGGCGACAGGCCCAGTTCGGCCGCCGCGGCGGGCGTGAGACCGGCACCGAGCCGCGTGCCGGGGGCGACCATCTCGGTGCCAATGCGCGCGCATGTCTCGCTGACGAAGTCCGACAGGCCAATGCGCTTGAAGAATGGCGCGCTCCAGCCGCCATCATGTGCGAGGTAGTTCCACTTGCAGGTGACGGTGCAAGTCGAGCGCTGGAGCGAGCCGGTCGCGCGCCAGGCCAGATAATCAGCCAGATCGAAGAAGTAACCAGCGGCGTCGAAACTCGCCCGAAGATGCCGCTTCAGCCAAAGCAGCTTCGGCATCTGCATCTCGGGCGAGATCGAGCCGCCGACATAGCGCAGCACGGCATCCTCGGTCTCGTTGATCAGCCTCGCCTCGGCGGTGGCGCGGTGGTCCATCCAGACGATGACGTTGCGCTGCTTATCCCCGGAGCCACTGACCGTGAGTGGCTCGCCTTGCCTATCGAGGACGACTAGGGAACAGGTGGCATCGAAACCGATGCCACGGACGCTATCGGGCGTGATGCCAGCTTCCGTCATCGCCGCGCGTACCGATGTCGCGCAGGCGTCCCAGATGTCCTGGGACGACTGCTCAACGATATCGCCGGCCTCGTGCCAGGTCCGGATCGGATGTCGCGCCAGAGCGAGCAGCGTGCCCGCTTCGTCAAACACCCCTGCCCGCGTGCTTGTGGTCCCTACATCGACGCCGATATACGCTCGCGGCATTGTCGCTCCCGGTCGCTTCGTCAGCTTTGACGCAAGCCTACCAGCAAGTGTAGCCGCCATCCACCAGCACGATGCTGCCGGTCATCAGGCTTGCGGCCTCGGACGAGAGGAACAGCACGACGGAGGCGATCTCCTCGACCTGCCCCATCCGCGCCATCGGGCTTCCGCCGATCCAGGCGTCGTACATTTTCGGATTGCTCTTCACGAAGGCGTTCAGCGGCGTTTCGATATAGGTCGGCGCCACCGCGTTGACGCGGATGCCGCGTGCGCCCCATTCGGCGGCGAGCGACTTGGTGAGATGGTGCACACCGGCCTTGGAGGCGTTGTAGAAGCACTGCTCCTGCGGCTTGTTGACGATGAAGCCAGACATCGAGCCGACATTGACGATGGCACCGCTTCTAGCCTTCAACATGTGCTTGCCGAACTCGCGGCAGCACCAGAAGGTGCCGTTGAGGTTGACGTCGATGACGTTGAGCCAGTGCTCGTCGGTGACGGTCTCGGCCGGCGTCTCGCTGCGCGCGATGCCGGCATTGTTGACGAGGATGTCGACCTTGCCGTGGCGGGCGACGAGGTCGTTTGCGACCTCCGCGACGCGCTTGGTATCGGTGACGTCCATGATCGCGGTCTCGATGTCGTAGCCCTTGGCCTTCAGGGTGGCTTTGGCGCTGTCGGCGACCTTGCTGTCGCGATCACCGATCACGACCCTGGCGCCGGCCTCAGCCAGCGCTTCGGCGCAAGCAAGGCCAATGCCCTGCCCGCCGCCGGTGATGAACGCGCTCTTGCCGTTCAGCTTGAATTTGTCCAGGTACATGATCGTCTTCCCGTTTTCTTGCCGTTTCTTGTTAGCTTCGAAGCGCCTTGCCGCCATCGTCGAAGCGGTGGATGCGCGCGGGGTCCGGCACCAGCGACACGCGATCACCGGCGTGCAGGCTCAATTCGCCGATGTAGCGCGCCGTCAGCATGCCGAGCGAACCGGCGTCGACGTAGAGAAAGGTATCGCTGCCGAGATGCTCGGCGACTGCGATCGTTCCTTGCCAGCCGCCGGCGCCGTCGCGCTCGATCTTGAGGTGCTCGGGACGCACGCCAATGGTCGCCGCGCCTTGCTGCTTGGCGAGCTCGCCGGTTACGAAATTCATCTTGGGCGAGCCGATGAAGCCGGCGACAAAGAGATTGGCCGGCCGCTCATAGAGCTCCAGCGGTGAGCCATATTGCTCGATCTTGCCGCCGTTGAGCACGACAATCTTGTCGGCCATGGTCATGGCCTCGACCTGATCGTGGGTGACGTAGATCGCGGTGGTGCCGAGCTGCTTCTGGAGCCGCGTCACCTCGATGCGCATCTGCACACGCAGCGCTGCATCGAGGTTCGAGAGCGGCTCGTCGAACAGGAACGCCTTGGGCTCGCGGACGATGGCGCGGCCAATCGCGACGCGCTGGCGCTGGCCGCCGGAGAGCTCGCGCGGCTTGCGGTCGAGATAGGGCGTGAGATTCAGCGTCGCGGCTGCGGCCTCGACCTTGCGGTTGATCTCCTCCTTCGGCAGCCCCGCCATCTTCAGGCCGAAGCCGATATTGCCGCGCACGCTCATATGCGGATAGAGCGCATAGGACTGGAACACCATTGAGAGCCCGCGCTTGGCGGGCGGCGTGTCGACCACGTTCTTGCCGTCGATCAGGATCTTGCCGCCGGAGACGTCCTCGAGCCCGGCAATTAGCCGCAAGAGCGTGGTCTTGCCGCAGCCGGAGGGACCGACGAACACCACGAAGGAGCCGTCGGCGATGTCCAGATCGGCGCCCTTGATGATGTGCACGGGGCCGAAGGATTTCTGCACGCCCTGAAGTGTGATCTGACCCATGATCCGGCAGCCCCTCTACTTCACCGCGCCGAAGGTGAGCCCGCGCACGAGCTGCTTCTGGCTGAACCAACCGAGGACGAGAATGGGCGCGATCGCCAGCGTGGAGGCCGCCGACAGCTTTGCCCAGAACAGCCCTTCCGGGCTCGAATAGGACGCGATGAACGTGGTGAGCGGCGCGGCGTTCGAGGTCGACAGGTTGAGCGTCCAGAACGCCTCGTTCCAGGCGAGGATCAGGTTGAGCAGCAGCGTCGATGCGAGCCCCGGGATCGCCATCGGCGTCAGCACGTAGACGAGTTCGCGGCCGATGGTGGCGCCGTCCATGCGCGCGGCCTCGAGGATATCGCGCGGGATCTCCTTGAAATAGGTGAACAGCATCCAGATGACGATCGGCAGATTGCCGAGGCAGAGGATGAAGACGAGGCCGATGCGGGAATCGAGCAGGCCGAAGGATTTGTAGATCAGGTAGATCGGCACCAGCACGCCGACCGGCGGCATCATCTTGGTCGAGAGCATCCAGAGCAGGATGTCCTTGGTGCGCTTGGTCGGCGAGAATGCCATCGACCAAGCCGCCGGGATGGCGATCAAAAGCGCAATCAGCGTCGAGCCGCCGGCGATGATGACCGAGTTCATGGCGTGGTGGAAATAGTCGCTGCGCTCCTGCACGGTCGCGTAGTTTTCCGTGGTCCAGTGGAAGAACAGGAAGGACGGCGGGATGGCGAAGGCCTCGAGCTCGGTCTTGAAGCTCGCCAGCACCATCCACAGAATCGGGAAGAAGATCAGAAATCCGAACAGCCAGGCCGCTGCGGTCGATATCGCCACTCGCCGCGTCGTCGCCATCCGTGCCATGTCAGGCCTCCAAATTGCGGCCGACGATGCGGACCAGGAAGAAAGCGACGATGTTGGCGATCGCCACGGCAACGAGGCCGCCCGCGGAGGCGCTGCCGACGTCGAACTGGATCAGCGCCTGCGAATAGATCAGGAAGGCGATATTGGTGGTCTGAAGACCGGGACCCCCGCCAGTGGTGACGAAGATCTCGGCGAACACGGTCAGCAGGAAGATGGTCTCGATCAGGATCACTACCGTGATGGGGCGCGCGAGGTGCGGCAGGGTGATGTAGATGAAGGTCGAGACGGCGCTGGCGCCATCCATCTCGGCAGCTTCCTTCTGCTCCTCGTCGAGCGATTGCAGTGCGGTGAGCAGGATCAGCGTCGCGAACGGCAGCCATTGCCAGGTCACGATCAGGATCACCGCAAACAGCGGCATATCGTTGAACCAGTCGATCGGCGTCAGGCCGAACAGCGAAGCAAGCCAGGCAAACAGTCCCGATACCGGGTGCATCAGCAGATTCTTCCAGACCAGCGCGCTCACCGTGGGCATCACAAAGAACGGCGCGATCACCATCAGCCGGACGAAATTGCGGCCGATCACGGGCTGGTCCATCAGCAGCGCCAGAGGAATGCCGAGCAGGATCGTGAGTGCCAGCACGGAGCCGACCAGCACCAAGGTGTTCTGGAGCGAGGCAAGGAAGGCGGGATCGGTCAGGAAGTAGCGAAAATTTTCCAGGCCGACGAACGATTCCGAGCCGGGATCGAGCAGACTGTAATGCAGCGTCGCGAAATAGATCGTCAGCGCGAGCGGGACGATCATCCAGATGAACAGCAGCCCAACCGCTGGCGTCAGGAGCGAGCGCGCAAGAAATTGCGTCTGCCGGGTTGCCATCCCTGACTTCTCCTTTCGGGGAAGAAAGGCGGCCATCCATCCGGGGATGGGCGGATGGCCGCCAGTTTGAGCTCAGGAGGGAGAGCTCGGGTTCACTTGATGTAGCCGGCGCGCTTCATCTCGCGCTCGGTCGCGGATTGCGCGGCGGTTAGCGCGGCGTCGACCGTCATTGATCCCGAAAGCGCGGCCGAGAACTGCTGGCCCACCTGCGTGCCGATGCCCTGGAATTCGGGGATCGCGGCGTATTGCACGCCGACGTATGGCACTGGTTTCACCGTCGGCTTGTTCGGATCGGCCGCGTCGATCGAGGCCAGCGTCAACTTGGCGAAGGGGGCGACTTTCAGATAATCCTCGTTCTGGTAGAGCGAGGTCCGCGTGCCCGGCGGCACGTTGGCCCAGCCCTCCTTCGACGCGACGAGCTTGGTGTAGTCCTTGCTCGTGGCCCAGGCGATGAACTTCTCGGCCGCTTCCGTCTTCTTGGAGCCGGCGGGGATCGCGAGATTCCAGGCCCATAACCAGTTGGCGTTCTTGCCGAGCCCGGTGTTGGGCGCGAGCGCGAAGCCGACCTTGTCGGCGACGTTGGACTCCTTCGGATTGGTGACGAAAGATGCCGCGACCGTGGCGTCGATCCACATCGCGCACTTGCCGGCGTTGAACAGCGCCAGGTTCTCGTTGAAGCCGTTGGAGCTCGCGCCGGGAGGACCGGCCTCCTTCATGAGATTGACGTAGGTCGTCAGCGTCGCCTTCCATTCCGGCGTGTTGAACTGCGGCTGCCACTCCTCGTCGAACCAGCGCGCGCCATAGGAATTAGCCATGGCCGAGAGGAACGCCATGTTCTCGCCCCAGCCGGCCTTGCCGCGCAGGCAGATGCCGTAGACGCCGGCGCTCTTGTCGGTGAGCTTCTTGGCGGCATCAATCACGAAATCCCAGCTCGGCTTTTCCGGCATCTTCAGGCCGGCCTTCTCGACCAGATCGGTGCGATACATCACCATCGAGCTCTCACCGTAGAACGGCGCGGCGTAAAGCTTGCCGTCGGAGGAGACCGCATCCTTGATCTTCGGCAGCAGGTCGGCGACGTCGTAATCGGCGCCGAGATTGGCCAACGGCACCAGCCAGCCCTTCTTGGCCCAGATCGGCACCTCATAGGTGCCGATGGTCAGCACGTCGAACTGACCGCCCTTGGTGGCGATGTCGGTGGTGACGCGCTGGCGCAGTACGTTCTCCTCTAGCGTCACCCATTTCACGGTGATGTCAGGGTTCTTCTTGGTGAACTCACCCGTCAGCCCCTGCATGCGGATCATGTCGCCATTGTTGACGGTGGCGATGGTCAGGGTCGTTTCGGCCATCGCGGGGATGGCCAGCAGCAGGCAAGACGCGCCGCAGACGGCGCCGAGGACGTGTTTCACGGAGACCTCCCTAGAGTCGCGCTTTTGAGTACATGCCCACGCGTTGGGCATATGTTCAGCGCAAGCAGGCGCAGTTGTCAAGCAGGGCGTGCGGCCCTTCCCGCAACTTATGAGTGCTGCGATGCGGGAGCACCCACGCTGTCATGCCCCGCGAAAGCGGGGCATCCAGTACTCGGTGCGGTTGGTTGGCCCAAGCGGGGCCGCGGCGTGCTGGATCGTCCGCCTTCGCGGACAATGACAGCGGTGTGGTTGAGAGACTTCCCGCCTCGTGCGCACGCCGAAAGCGCAAACGCCCTACCGCTCCAAGATCGCCCTTGCCGTCGCCTCGTCCGTGATCAGGCCGTTGATCAATCGCCCGTTCATCGCGGCCGCGATCGCCGGCACCTTGGCGGCGCCGATCGCGGCGCCGATCGTCGTGGTCTTGGCCGGGACTTCCGGCGGGATGCTGGTCAGGCGCTTGTTGGTGCCGGATTTGAGCAGGCGACCGTTGGAATCATAGGCCCAGCCGGTGATCTCGCCGATGGCACCTAACCGCATCATCTCGAACAATTCATCGCGGGTGACGAAGCCATCGACATGGACCTGCGCCTTCTGGTCCATCTGGCCGATGCCGACGAGGCGAAGGTCCGCCTTGGCCGCGACCGCCTTCACCTTGGCGATCGGCTCGATGCGGACCATCTTGTTGCGCTCGTCCTCGGACGACATCAGGAACGGCAACGGCATCGGATAATGCCGCGCGCCGGTGCGGTCGGCGAGCCGGCCGACGGTGTCGTAGAAGCTCGCCGAGCCGTCGGCGGAGATGTTGCCGACCAGCGAGACGATCTGATGATTGGGCCGGTCAATCGGCGTAACGCGCTCGACCGCGGCGCGCACCGCCCGTCCGGTGCCGAGTGCGACGATGACCGGCGTCTCCGAGCGCAGCGTGGAATCGAGCAGGTTGGCGCAACGCTCGGCGATGCCCGCGGTAGCCTGCGGCGCCGCAGGGTCGGCCGGCACCACCTCGCAATGAACCAGATCAAAGCGCTGCTTCAGGCGCGCCGCCAGTTCCATGCAGGCGGCGATGGGATGCTCGAGCCGAAACGTGATCAGCCGCTCGGCGAGGCAGAGCGAGACCAGCCGCTGCGCCGAGGCACGCGAGACCTGGAGCATCTTTGCGATCTCGTCCTGGGTATGACCGGCAATGAAATAGAGCCAGCCGGCGCGCGCGGCGTCGTCGAGCCTCGATTTCTCATTCTCGGCGGCCATGGCAGGCGTCAGACGTCCTTCCAGAAATCGCTCATGCGCTCGAAGACCCGATCGGCCCCGGCGCCCGACAATATAGCCTGCCCGTCCCGGGTGCTGTAATGGCCTCCGCCAACAAATCCCCAGACAGTCATGCCCGCCGCCTTGCCCGCCTGCACGCCGCTGACGCTGTCCTCTATCACCAATGTGCGCGCGGGCGGTATGCGCATCTTCTCGGCCGCGTGGAGGAAAAGGTCGGGCGCCGGTTTGCCGCGCTTGACCATCTGCGCCGTGTAGATGCGATCGTCGAACAGCGGCTTGAGGCCGGTGACGTCGAGCGAGAGCGATACG
Source organism: Bradyrhizobium sp. 159 (assembly GCF_023073795.1). NCBI lineage: Bacteria > Pseudomonadati > Pseudomonadota > Alphaproteobacteria > Hyphomicrobiales > Nitrobacteraceae > Bradyrhizobium > Bradyrhizobium sp. 159. Next base: position 242,556 of record NZ_JADPKE010000018.1, read on the forward strand.
CGGTCGATATCGCTCGACGAGGCCACGCAGAACGGCACCGTCAGGTCCGACAGCACCGCCCCAACCCCGGGGATCGGTTCGAGCGAGGCGGCAAACGTCTCGAGCACGCGCGACTTCAATCGCGGCAGGAAGCCGTGCGGCACGGTTTGCCCGAGATCGTGATAATGCTGCTCGATCGCCTTGGTGCTCCGCCCGAGAAAGAGTTCGAGCGCCTGCGCCTCACTGAGCGCGAAGCCGGATTCGGCCAGCACTTCGGACAGGCAGCGGCAGCTCAACAGCTCGCTGTCGACGAGCACGCCGTCGCAGTCGAAGATGATCAGATCGGGTTTCAGCCGGCCCTGGTGCATCCAGCCATTCGATCATATACCCAACTGACGAGCAATAGCTCAGCTGGGGCAAGCCCTCGCGGCGCGGTCTGCGCCTCAATGCGCCACCTGCCGGTCGATCGCCGGCAACGCTTGATGTTGCCGAGGATACGCAGCCGCCGCGGCGGAACAGCGTCGGCAAGTAGGATTGCGCCAATTGCGCCACCCAGATCATGGTATCACCAGAGCGCTTTGGCTCACTGCCCGAACGCGGTAAGGTTCGCGACCGCACACGACCCAATGAGTTTGCCATGCCTGAGATCATCAATCTTGGTGCGCTGCAGCTAATCTTTCTGCGGAGCAAGGACGACACCGACGGCAGCCTCGATCTGTTCGAAATGACCCTCCAACCGAACGCGCGCATGCCGATCCCTCACTATCACGATCGCTGGGACGAAACGATCTATGGACTCAGCGGCATCTCGACCTGGCGGATCGACGGAACGGAGGTCGACGTGGCGCCGGGCGAGACCGCGTTCATCAAGCGCGGCGTCGTGCACAGCTTCACCAACCGTTCACCCCGGCCGGCGACCTGCCTGTGCACACTCACCCCCGGCGTGCTTGGCCCGCAATACTTCAAGGAAATGGCGGCCCTGCTCACCGCCGGTACACCCGATCCGGCAAAGATGAAGGAGACGATGCTGCGCTACGGATTGGTACCGGTGCTGCAGTCCTGACCGACCGCGAGAATTGGTGGGCATGGGCGCTTTGGCGCCATTTGCCCACTCTACGTTCTTCGCCGCGAGCTTACCGCCGCTGATTGTACACGTCGATGCACACCGCCCCGAGCAGCACCAGGCCCTTGATGACCTGCTGGTAGTCGATACCGATGCCGAGGATCGACATGCCGTTGTTCATCACACCCATGATCATGGCGCCGACCACGGCACCGCCGACGCGGCCCACCCCGCCATAGGCTGAGGCGCCGCCGATGAAGCAGGCGGCAATGACGTCGAGCTCGAAGCCGAGGCCGGCCTTCGGGGTCGCGGTGTTGAGGCGCGCGGCGAAGACGAGGCCGGCGAGCGCGGCGAGCACGCCCATGTTGACGAAGGTGAGGAAGGTCAGCCGCTCGGTCTTGATGCCCGACAGGCTCGCCGCCTTGGCGTTGCCGCCGACGGCATAGATCTGCCGGCCGATCACGGTGCGCCGGGTCACGAAGCCGTAGAGCGCGATCAACGCCGTCATGATGACCAGCACATTCGGCAGGCCGCGATGCGAGGCGATCAGATAGGTGAAATAGAGCACGGCGCAGGCCAAGAGAACGCTCTTGCCCAGGAAGAACGCATAAGGTTCGACCTCAATGCCATGCAATTGCTCGCGCGACCGTCCCTTGGCGCTGGCATAGACCAGGCCGAGCGCGAGCACCGCACCGATCAGCATGGAGGTCGGATGCAGCGTGCCGGCCTCCGGAAGCAGTTCAGGAATGAACCCCGACGACAATTTCTGGAAGGTCGCCGGGAACGGTCCAAGCGACTGGCCCTGCAAGACCGCGAGCGCGAGGCCCTTGAACACCAGCATGCCCGCCAAGGTGACGATGAAGGACGGGATCTTGAAATAGGCCACCCAATAGCCCTGCGCCGCGCCGATGGCGGCGCCAATCAGGAGGCAGGCAATGAAGGCGAGCGTGTAGTCGATCTTGTAGGTCACCATGAGCACGGCGGCCACCGCGCCGATGAAGCCCGCGACCGAGCCGACCGAAAGGTCGATATGGCCGGTGACGATCACCAGCAGCATGCCCAGCGCCATGATGACGATGTAGCTGTTCTGGAGCACCAGATTGGTCAGGTTGAGCGGCTGGAGCAGCGTGCCGCCAGTGACGACCTGGAAGAACAGCATGATGGCGACCAGCGAGATCAGCATGCCGTAGCTGCGCAAGTTGTTCTTGATGAAGCTGCCGTGCCGGCGCTCCTCGGGCAGCGACACCGTCTTGTCGGTCATGGCTGCGATCCTCCAATCTCCGCGGCCGCACGAGCGCCGCTCCCGTTGCTTCTCTTATTGCGCATGATGGCGCGCATGATCTTTTCCTGCGTCGCCTCGGATCCCTGGAATTCCCCGACAAAGGCGCCGTCGTTCATGACGCAGATGCGATCGCAGATGCCGAGCAGCTCGGGCATTTCCGAGGAGATCACGACGACGCCGCGACCGGCTTCCGCCAGTTCGTTGATGATACAGTAAATCTCGTACTTGGCACCGACGTCGATGCCCCGCGTCGGTTCGTCCAGGATCAGCACCTTCGGATCGGTCATCAGCCATTTCGACAGCACCACTTTCTGCTGATTGCCGCCGGAGAGCTGGCCTGTCTCCTGGTAGACGTCGGAGCAGCGGATCCGCATCCGGCTGCGGTAGTCGCTGGCGACCTTGAGCTCGGCGATGTCGTCGATCACACGGCCGGGCGCGACCTGGTCGAGGCTCGCCAGCGTGATGTTCTTGCGAACGTCGTCGGCGAGGATGAGGCCGAGCTGCTTGCGATCCTCGGTGACATAGGCAAGGCCGGCATCGATCGCGGCCGCGACGCTCGGCAGCGTCATCTCCCTGCCCTCGAGCCGGAGGCTGCCGCTGATGGTGGTGCCCCAGGAGCGGCCGAACAGGCTCATGGCGAATTCAGTGCGGCCGGCTCCCATCAGGCCGGCGATGCCCACGACCTCGCCTCGCTTGACACTGAAATTGACGTTCTTGATCACCTTCCGCTCGGGATGGACGGGATGATAGACCGACCAGTTCTCGACGGTGAGCACGGGTTCGCCGATCTTCGCGCTGCGCTCCGGAAAGCGATGGGCAAGATCGCGGTTGACCATGCTGCGGATGATGCGATCCTCCTGGATCGCCTCGGCATGGCAATCGATGCTGTCGACCGTGCGGCCGTCGCGCAGCACAGTGATGTGGTCGGCGACCCTTGCGACCTCGTTCAGCTTGTGCGAGATCAGGATCGAGCCGATACCCTGCTCGCGAAATGTCATCAGCCGTTCGAGCAGCGCGGCGCTGTCGGCCTCATTGAGGCTCGCGGTCGGCTCGTCCAGGATCAGCATCCGCACCCGTTTGGACAGCGCCTTCGCGATCTCGACCAGCTGCTGCTTGCCAACGCCGAGATCGGTGATCAGCGTATCCGGCGATTCCTTCAAGCCAACCTGCGCAAGCAGTTCCCGCGTGCGCCGGTAGACCTCGTCGCGATCGATCACCCCCAACTTCGACGGCGGATGCGACAGGAAGATGTTCTCGGCGATCGACATCAGCGGAATCAGCGCCAGCTCCTGATGGATGATGATGATGCCAAGCGCCTCGGAATCGTTGATGTCGCGGAAGCGCCGCTCCTCGCCCTCGAAGACGATGGTGCCCTCGTAGCTGCCGTGCGGATAGACCCCGCTCAGCACTTTCATCAGCGTCGACTTGCCGGCGCCGTTCTCGCCCACGAGCGCGTGGATCTGCCCGGCGTGAACCGAGAAATTGACGTCGCGCAGCGCCTGAACACCGGCAAAGCTCTTGCTGACGTTGCGCATCTCCAGCATGGCGGTCATCGGATAGTGTCCTTGGAAAGTTCACCGTCGTTCCGGGGCGCCCAAAGGGCGAACCCGGAACCTCGAGATTCCGGGTTCGATGCTTCGCATCGCCCCGGAATGACTGAGCAAGACAAGCCTACTGGAACTGCGACTTCTTGTAGTAGCCGCTGTCGACCAGCACCTTCTCCCAATTGTCCTTGTAGACCACGACCGGCTTAAGCAGATAGGACGGCACCGTCTTGACGCCGTTCTCGTAGGTCTTGGTGTCATTGACGGTGACCTGCTTGCCGGCGAGCGCCGCGTCGACCATGTCGGCCGTCACCTTGGCGAGGTCGCGGGTGTCCTTGAAGATGGTCGAATACTGGTCGCCGCGCAGCATCGCCTTGATCGAGGGCACCTCGGCGTCCTGGCCGGAGATGATGGGCATCGGCTGGTCCGCGCTGCCGTACCCGACGCCCTTCAGCGAGGAGATGATGCCGATCGAGATGCCATCATAGGGCGACAGCACGGCATTGATCTTCTTGTTGCCGTAATAGGCGCTGAGCAGATTGTCCATGCGGGCCTGCGCGGTGGCGCCATCCCAGCGCAGCGTCGCCACCTTGTCCATGCCCATCTGGCCGGAGACGACGACGAGCTTGCCGCTATCGATATAGGGCTTCAGAACGCTCATGGCGCCGTTGTAGAAGAAGTAGGCGTTGTTATCGTCGGGCGAGCCGCCGAACAGCTCGATGTTGAAGGGTCCCTTGCCTTCCTTGAGGCCGAGCCCCTGCTCGATCGACTGCGCCTGGAGCACGCCCACCTGGAAATTGTCGAAGGTCGCGTAGTAGTCGACATCCGGCGTGCCGCGGATCAGGCGGTCATAGGCGATCACGGTGATGCCCTTGGCTTTGGCCTGCTTGAGCACGTCGGACAGCGTGGTGCCGTCGATCGCGGCGATCACCAGCGCCTTCGCGCCCTTGGTCACCATGTTCTCGACCTGCGAGAGCTGGTTCGGAATGTCATCCTCGGCATATTGCAGGTCGGTGCTGTAGCCGCGCTCCTTCAGCACCTTGACCATGTTGTTGCCGTCGTCGATCCAACGCGCCGAGGATTTGGTCGGCATGGCGATGCCGACTGTCGCCTTCTGAGCAAAGGCGGCGACGCCTGTGGCCATCGTGGCAGCGCCGGCCAGCGCGAGCGCGAGGAATGTCGTCTTCAGTTTCAGCATGTTTCACTCCCTTTGGGTGTCAGACTGTTCTTTCGTTTCGAGGACAGATGTCGGTTGCTTTGGGTCTCCTATGCGAGCTTGACGTCGGGCTCCGCGCGACCGCGCGCGGACGCCTTCAGCAGAAAGGTGTGGCCTGCTTGCGGATCGGCAGCACGCGTCGCCGTGTCCATGTCCTGCCAGGCGGAGGTGACGAGGAGACGCGACAGATCGGGGCCGACGAAAGCCGGGCAACTCGCCTGCCTTGCCGGCACGCTGAGTGAGCGCAGGCGCTCGCCCTGCGGAGAGTAAACATCGATGCGGCCCGCGCCCCAGCAGGCGTTCCAGATCTGCCCGTCGGCGTCGCACACCGAGCCGTCGAGGCCGCCGATGCCGGTGTGGCGCAGCAGCACCTCCGGCTCGCCGCGCGGCAGGCCGGTCCCGGGATTGAGCGGCACGGCGTAGAGCACGGCCCGCGCGCTGTCGGCGAAATAGCCAATAGCGCCGTCCGGCGAGAAGCAGATCGAGTTGGGAATGCTGATGCGGGGGAACAGCAGCGAGATCTTGCCGCGATGAAACGCGTAGATCGCGCCCGCCTCCGGCTCCGCCTTGCGGCCCATGGTGCCGATCCAGAACGTGCCGGACTGATGCACCCGCGCGTCATTGGAGCGCGTCGTCGGATTGTGGGCTTCGAGCGGGCAGAGCAGCGTCATCGTGCCGTGAGCGAGCTCGCGGACGTAGAGGCCGTCTTCCGCGATGATCAACTGACGCTCGGCGTCGATCCTGCCGAGCGCACTCGCCATCCGGCCGAGCGCATGGACGCGGACGCCACCTCCGCCGAGCTGCGCCTCAAACAGCAGCCCTTCGCGGATGTCGAACCACCAGGCCGTGTCGGTGGTCGCGTCATAGGTTGGCCCCTCGCCGAGATGGCAAGGGTGATCCGAGAGCACAGACGTCGGCACCTCTTCCATCATGGCGTCCTCACCGAAAAGCGATAGAGCGTGTGATGGCGATAGACCTCGCCAGGTGAGAGCCGCGGGCTCGGGAAATCCGGCCGGTTCGGCGCGTCAGGCCAGATGTGCGGCTCCAGGCACATCGCGTCCGACTGCCGGACGAGCTTGCCACCCTTCCCGGAGATCGTGCCATCGAGATAATTGCCGGAATAGACCTGCAGGCCGGGCTGATCGGTGAACAACTCCATGATGCGCCCCGAGTCCGGCGCCTCCAGCCGGGCCGCGAAAGCAAGCTTGCCGTCACGCGCGAGACAGTACGTGTGATCGTAGCCTCTGCCGTTGCGCAATTGCTGATTGCTCTCGCGGATGCGCTCGCCGACCGGCCGTGCTTCGCGGAAGTCGAACGGCGTGCCGGCAACGCGACGCGGCGGCTCCGGCAGCGGAATGGCGGTGGGATCAATCGCAAGAAAATGCTCGGCGGCGACCGTCAGCTCATGATCAAGGACGGGCGTACCCGACGTCGCACCCTCCAGATTGAAGAAGCTATGGTTGGTGAGGTTGACGATCGTCGGCCGATCCGTGCGGGCCTCCATGCTCAGCGATAGCTCGGTCGGACCGGTGATGCGATAGGTCAGACGCACATCGAGCCGGCCCGGATAATTTTCTTCGCCATGCGGGCTGACATAGGTGAGCGTCACCGCGGGCTCGGCGCTCTCGTTGATCTCCGCGATCTCCCAGAGCTTGCGGTCGAAGCCATCGACGCCACCGTGCAGCGCATTAGGGCAGTTGTTGACGGCGAGCTGCACAGTCTCGCCGTCAAGCGGGAACTGCCCGTTGGCGATGCGGTTGGCGTAGCGGCCGACCGTGGCGCCGAGGAACTTTCGTTCGGCGAGATAACCGGCGAAGGCATCGTGGCCGAGCACGACATCGTCATAGCCGCCCTTAGCGTCCGGCGCGATCAACGCCTGGATCACCGCGCCGTGGGTGATGATGCGCGCTTCGAAGCCGCCCTCCCCGCGCAGCACGACGCGTTCGACCGCGCGACCATCCGGCAGTGCTCCGAAAACGTCTCTTGTGATTCGCGAGCCAGCCATTGTCAGTCCACAAATGGTTCGACGATCGACCGCTTGCCGAGCAGGAAGGCATCGGCGACGAGACGCAATGGCGCCAGGTCGACATCGCTCGCGCCGGTCGCAGCGAGATTGACGAAGCGCCGGTACAGCTCCCGATATTCCTCATCGGGCGCCTCGGCAATGGTCTTGCCGTCGATCGCCATCCGCCTGCCGCCACCGGACAGCGTCAACCGGCCCTGATCGGTTTCCACGAGGATATCCCAGCTCTGCGGCCCGGTCTGGCGGAAGTCGAATTCGGCACTGACGGCCAGGCCGTCGATATCGGTCAGCGTCAGGTTCGCCGCGATCGGTGCCTGGCAGTTGGCCGGAAAGGCCAACTCGGCCGCGGTGACGAACACGGGTTGCGGGAGGATTTTGGTCAGGATCGACAGCGCATTGATGCCGGGATCGAACACGCCGAGGCCGCCCGGCTCCCAGATCCAGCCCTGCCCGGGATGCCAGACGCGGACGTCTTCCTTCCAGCTGATGTGCACGGAGGCGATGCGGCGCTCGGCGAGCCATTGCCGCGCCGGCTCGACGGCCGGCGCGTAGCGCGAATGCCAGGTTGCAAACAACGTCCGCTTCGCCTCCGCTGCCATCGCGATCAGCGGATCGAGCTCGGCGACGCCGGTGCCGGGCGGCTTCTCCAGCATGACATGCTTGCCGGCGGCGAGCGCCGCGGCCGCCTGGGCGCGGCGCACCTGCGGCGGCGTGCAGAGCGACACTGCGTCGATCGGCGGCCCCTTCTCCAGCAAATCCTCGATGGTGGCGAAATGCGGCAGCCCCGGTAGCGAGGCGTTGCGGCTGGCGACAGCCGCGAGCGTCGCATCCGGTGTCGCGGCGATTGCATCGAGGTGCTGGTCGCGCGCGATCTTGCCGAAGCCAACAATGGCGATGCGAAGTTCGGTCACGCTTGCTCTCCAGTATTCGCAGATGGCAGCGGATCCGCCGGCGCGGCCTCGATCACAGTGTGTTCGTGCCGGCTCATGCCGTTGTGAATGACGTAGACCATCGCCTCCGAGGCGCCGTCAGCATCGCCTGCCGCAATGGCATCGACGATCTTTTGATGCCAGAGCAGCACGGTGTCGCGGTCCTCCGGCGCGACCGGGGCGCTCAGCAGGAACGAGGCGCGCAGCGCTGCCTCGATGACATGCCCGATCGAGCGCATGAACAGATTGCCGGAGGCGCGCGCCACCCCAACATGGAGCGCGAGGTCGGCATCGGCAAAGCCGACGGAGTCCGACGCTTCAAGCCGCATGCGATCCATGCAGCGACGGAGCTCAGCGACGTCGTCTTCGGACCGGTGCATAGCTGCGAGAACGGCGGCGCGCGGCTCGACGGCGAGACGGATCTCGGCGAGGTCGTTGAGGAAGCGCTTGTCGATGCCGGCGTCCAGATGCCAGGCCAGCACGTCGGCGTCGAACATGTTCCAGGCGCCGCGCTCGCGCACGACGGTGCCGACGCGCGCCTTGGTGGTGAGCAGCCCCTTGGCTACCAGCGTCTTGACGCTCTCGCGCAGGACCGGCCGCGACACGCCGAACATCGCGATCATCTCGGCGTCACCGGGCAGCCGCGTCCCCTCCGCATAGCGGCCAGCGATGATATCGACGCCGATCGAGCGGGCCACCTCCGCATGATTGGAGTGGGCCCGCCGCGTCGGGATGACGACGATGCGCGAGGTCATGAGGTTGCTCCTGCACTCTTCCTCACCGGCCGTCGTGCCAGCGCGACCAGTCCCTGCTGCAAGGCGATGAAGGCGAACAGCAGAATGCCGGTCGCGATCTTGGTCCACCAGCTCGACAGCGTGCCGTCGAAATTGATGTAGGTCTGAATCAAGCCCTGGATCAGCACGCCGAGGAAGGTGCCGATCACCGATCCCTGGCCGCCCGTGAGCAGCGTGCCGCCGATCACGACGGCCGCGATGGTATCCAGCTCGACGCCGACCGCGGAGAGCGAATAGCCGGCGCTGGTGTAGAAGGAGAAGACAATGCCGGCGATGCCAGCGAGCAGGCTCGACAGCATGTAGATCTTCACCGTCATCTTGCCGACCGCAACGCCCATCAGGCTCGCGGTGGCCCGGCTGCCGCCGAGCGCATAGACATTGGCGCCGAACCGGGTGAGATGCAGCAGCAGGGCGCCGCCGATCACGATCACCAGCATGATGATCGCGATGGCCGTCAGCCGTCCGCCGCCGGGCATCCGCAGCGCGAAGTCCGACACGGTCGAGTAGACCGGCGCTGTGATCGGCACCGATTCCGTCGAGAGCAGGAAGCTCGCACCGCGCGCGAGGAACATGCCGGCGAGCGTGACGATGAAGGGCGGCAGGTCGAAGACATGGATCACGGCACCCATTGCAGCCCCGAACCCTGCCGAAAGCAGGAGGATGGCGGTGAAAGCGACCAGCGGCGGCACGCCCCAGCGCTCGATAGCCAGCGCCACGAACACGGTCGTGAAACCGATCACCGAGCCGACCGAAAGATCGATGCCGCCGGAGATGATGACGAAGGTCATGCCGGTCGCGACGATGCCGAGAAAGGCGTTGTCGGTGAGGAGATTGCCGACCACGCGGGTTGAGGCAATGTTGGGGAATTGCATCGCGCAGAGCGCAAAGCCGGCGACCAGCACGATGGCGGTGATGAGGACGGGCGGCAGGCCTTTCATGCTTTGGACCTCCGCAGTCGCGCGGCTGTCCCGGCAATGCCGGCGAATTTCGGCGATTGCAGCAAGAGCACCGCGAGCACCACCACCGCCTTGACCAGCAAATTGAACTCCGGCGGATAGCCGGACAATAAGATGCCGGTGTTCATGGTTTGGATGATCAGCGCACCCAACACGGCCAGTACCAGGCTGAAGCGGCCGCCGAACAGCGAGGTGCCGCCGATCACGACCGCGAGGATGGCGTCGAGCTCGAGCCAGAGGCCGGCATTGTTGGCATCCGCACCCATGATATCAGCGGCTGCAATCACGCCGGCGAGCGCGGCACAGACGCCGCACCAGACATAGACCGACAATATCATGGCGCGCGTGCCGACGCCGGCGAGCTCGCTCGCCCGCGCATTGCCACCGGTCGCCTCGATCAGCAGCCCCAGCGCCGAGCCGCGCACCACCGCGCCGGTGAGGATCAGCATGCCCAAGGCGATCGCGACCGGCACCGGCAGGCCGAGCACAGCGCCATTGCCGAGCCACACCAAATCGGGCGAGGAGAAAGTTACGATGCGCCCCTCGGTAATCAGCTGGGCGATGCCGCGGCCCGCCACCATCAGGATCAGCGTCGCCACGATCGGCTGCATGCCGAGCACGGCGACGAGGAAGCCGTTCCAGAGGCCGCAGACGAGTCCGGCACCAAGCGCAGCCCCCAGCACGATGGGCAGACCATGGCTGTCGGCGAGGCTCGCCGCAATCGCGCCCGAGATCGCCATGACCGCGCCAACCGACAAATCGATGCCGCGCGTGGCGATCACCAGCACCATACCGAGCGAGAGCAGCGCCACCGGCGTGCCGCGGTTGAGCACGTCGATCAGGCTGCCGAACAGCCGGCCGTCCTGAAGACGCAGGTCGAAGAATTGCGGCGACACCACGCGATCGACCGCCAGGATAACAATCAACGCGAGGATCTGGGCAAGGCCGCGGCGCGGCAACAGCGCTGTCATGCCCGCCCCTCATGCGCGATCGCGGCGCCATCGGCGGCGATGGCCGCGAGAATGTTGCCGACGTCGATCGCCTCGCCCGCGAGCTCCTCGACATGGGTGCGGTCGCGCAGCACCACGACGCGGTCGGAATAGGTCACGATCTCATCGAGCTCAGAGGAGATCACGAGCAGTGCCAGCCCGTCGTCGCAGAGTTCACGGATCAGGCGGATGATCTCGGCATGCGCGCCGACATCGATGCCGCGGGTCGGCTCGTCCAGCACCAGCAGGCGCGGCGAGGTCGCAAGCCAGCGCGCCAGCAGCACTTTCTGCTGATTGCCGCCGGAGAGCAGGCCGACCGGGCGTTCGGCATCTGCCGGGCGGATGTCGAGCATCTTGACGTAACGACGTGCGATCTCGTCCTGCTCGCGGCGCGACAGCGGCCGATGCAGCCCGCGCTTGGCCTGGAGCGCGAGCACGATGTTCTCGCGCACGCTGAGCTCGGCGACGATACCGTCGGTCTTGCGCTCCTCCGGGCAATAGCCAAAGCCGTGGCGGACACCGTCGCGCGGCGACTGGAGCCGCACCGGTGCGCCCTCCACCTTCGCCTGGCCGCGATCGGCGCGTTCGGCACCGAACACCAGCCGCGCCGTCTCGGTCCGGCCCGAGCCGAGCAGGCCGGCGAGACCAACGACCTCACCATGGCGCAGCTCGAGATTGAACGGCGCGACGTAGCCGGCTTTGCCGTAATTCTCGAAGCTCGCGCAGATCTCGCGCGCTCTGTGCTCAGTGGCAGACGCCCGCGCGCTGGTGGTCTCGGCCAGCTCGCGGCCGAGCATCATCCGGATCAATTCCAGCCGCGGCAGCGAAGCGGTTTCGCGCTCGCCGACCAGGCGACCGTTGCGCAAGACGGTGACGCGGTCAGAAATCTCGTAGACCTGGTCCAGGAAGTGGCTGACAAAGACGATACCGATGCCACGTTTGGCGAGCTGGCGCATGATGCCGAAAAGGATGTCGACCTCGTGGCGGTCCAGGCTCGCGGTCGGCTCGTCCAGGATCAGCACGCGCGCGGAGAGATCGACGGCCCGCGCGATCGCGGTGACGTGTTGCACGGCGACAGAATAGCTGCCGAGCGGCGCGGCGACATCGATGTCGAGGCCAAAGTCCGCCAGCAAGGCGTTGGCGCGGCGACGCATCTCGCCCTCGCGGACAATGCCGAAACGCATCGGCTGGCGGTCGAGAAACAGATTTTGCGCCACCGAGAGGTTCGGCAGCAGGTTGACTTCCTGGTAGACGGTGGCGATGCCGGCCTGAAGCGCCGCCTTGGCCGAGCGCGGCGCGACCTCTTCACCGCCGAGCCTGACGATGCCGGTATCGCGCGGGAACACGCCGGTCACCGCCTTGATCAGCGTGGATTTGCCGGCGCCGTTCTCGCCGAGCAGCGCATGGATCTCGCCGGCGCGAAGCGTGAAGTCGACCTCCTGCAACGCTCGCACAGCACCGAAGCTTTTGCTGATCCCGCGCACCTCCACAAGGGCCGGAGCAGGATCGGGGCTGTTTTCCATGACAACGTCACTCCCGGCAATGCCCGCTAACAATGCGGTCACCCAGCCTATTCGTTCGCGCAGCAGATTCGAAGGGCGCGGTCGGACCGCAAGACGCGGTCCGACCGGCATCCGCCTCAGTAACCGAGGCCCTTCTTGCTGTCGTAGATCTTCTGCGGATCGTCGGCGGCGGTATAGAGCTTGGATTCGGTCTGGATCCACTTCGGCGGAACCGTGCCCTTGTCCTTGAACGCCGCAATCGCATCGAGCGCGGGGCCGGCCATGTTCGGCGTCAGCTCGACAGTCGCATTGGCCTCGCCGGCGGCCATCGCCTTGAAGATGTCGGGGACCGCATCGATGGAGACGGTGAGGATCTCCTTGCCGGGCTTGAGCCCGGCTTCCTTCATCGCCTGGATCGCGCCGACCATCATGTCATCATTATGCGCGTAGACCGCGCAGATCGACTTGCCGCCGCCTTCGGCCTTGATGAAGCTCTCCATCACCTCCTTGCCCTTGGCGCGGGTGAAGTCGCCGGTCTGGCTGCGCACCACCTTCAGGTTCGCATGCTTGGCGATGGCGGTGTCGAAACCCTTCTTGCGGTTGGCGGCGACGCTCGCGCCGACCGTGCCCTGCAATTCGACGATGTTGCAGGCTTTCGTCCCCACAGTCTTGGCCAGCCAGTCGCCGGCCACCTCGCCTTCGTGCACGCTGTCGGAGGTGACAGCGGTGAGATAAAGATCCTTGCCCGAGGGATCGATGTCACGGTCGAGCAGCACGACCGGGATCTTGGCCTCCTTGGCTTCCTTCAACACCGAATCCCAGCCCGTCGAGACGACAGGCGCAAGGAAGATCGCATCGACATTCTGCGCGATGAAGGAGCGGATCGCCTTGATCTGGTTCTCCTGCTTCTGCTGCGCGTCGGCGATCTTGAGATTGACCTTTCGCTTGGCGGCTTCCTGCTTGGAGACCGAGGTCTCGGCCGCGCGCCAGCCGGATTCCGACCCGATCTGCGAGAAGCCGATGGTGAGCTCGGCGGCATTCGCCGGCAGGGCGAGCAGCAACGCGGTCGTGGCGCTGGCCGCAAAGAGGGCTTTGAGGGTCATCAGGCGTGTCTCCTAAGATGTTTATTTGGGGGCGCCGATTGGTAGCATGGCACCCGCAGGCCAGCCTTCGAGCCGGCGACAGGCACTATTTCACGGAAACCCAGCGCCGTATAGTCATATTATTTTACTATTGAGGTGAAAGGAGGAGGGATGCGGGCTTCGCGCAGACGACACGCTCAGCGGGATTTTGTTCCGGCGATACAACGGGAAGATGAAGGAAATTATACGGCTCGGCTGCCGCCGCCGGGCTGGTGCGGACCATCCACGCCTGACCCAGCGGGACAAAGGACGTGGATGCCCGGGACAAGCCCGGGCATGACGACCTTCTGCAAATTCGCTTATGCGAAATTGAAAACGCAGGGACGCTAAATCAGCTTCCGCTGCGCCAGGTTCTTCATCAGCGCACCGATTCCAAACGTCCACGGCTCGCACTCGTCGCTGGTGCGCATGCGGTTGACGAGCTTGCCGAGCTGGGGCGCGGCGATCGTGACGATGTCATCGCGCTTGTGGGTGAAGCCCTGTCCCGGCGCATCCCGGTCCTCGACGGGAGCGAACATCGTGCCGAGGAACAGCACGAAACCATCTGGATATTGATGCACCTTGCCGATGGTCTGTTCGACGAGATCTGTCGGATCGCGGCTGATCTTGCTGATCGAGGAATGGCCGTTGAGGACGAAACCGTCCTGTCCCTTGACGTTCAGACTTATGTCCAGCTTGCGCGCATCGTCGAGCGAGAACGTATCGTCGAACAGGCGCAGCAGCGGGCCGATCGCGCAGGAGGCGTTGTTGTCCTTGGCCTTCGACAATAGCAGCGCCGAGCGGCCCTCGAAGTCACGCAGGTTCACGTCGTTACCGAGCGCGCCGCCGACGATTTTGCCGCGGCTCGAGACGAACAGCACAAGCTCCGGCTCGGGGTTGTTCCAGGTCGATTTCGGATGCAGGCCCGCATCCATGCCGGTGCCGACCGACGACAATGTCGGCGCCTTGGTGAAGACCTCGGCATCAGGACCGATGCCGACCTCGAGATACTGGCTCCAGGCGTTCTGGTCGATCAGCACCTGCTTCAGATGCATCGCCTGGTCGGAGCCGGGCTTGAGCTTCGAAAGATCATCGCCGATCAGGCGCGTCACTTCTTTGCGGATCGCTTCGGCCGAAGCCGGATTGCCCTTGGCGCGCTCCTCGATCACGCGCTCCAGCATCGAGATCGCAAAGGTGACGCCGGCGGCTTTCAGAGTCTGGAGGTCGACGGGGGCAAGCAGCCACGGTTTTTGAGGATCGCGCTGGTCCGGCGGCGTATTGGTGACGATCGCCTCGAGATCGCCGATCCTCTCACCCTTGGCCGCCCTAAGCGCGTTGGCTGGATCGTCCGCTTCGCAAAGCGTACTGATGGTGGGAAACTCTGCGGTAACATCGAAGACGCCGTCATCACGTATAGCGACGACGGCGGGGCCATTCACCTGCGGGAGCCAGACGCGGCCGGCCAGCGTTCCCCGCGTACCGTCCTCGGGGAGAAGGTCTTTAACCGTCAATGTCGTCATGGCCGCGTCCTCGCTGTTTTCGGATCGGCCGCGTTGAACGCTGGCCGGTCACATTAGCGAAGACCAATAAACGTCTGGCGCGGGATGTCCAGAGAGGCGGCACGCGCTGTCACTTGAACCAATGCACCAGTGCAATGCTGATGCCAAGCAACAGCATCAGCGACAGCGTCACGGCTGCTGTCACCCTGCCCCCGACATTCGCCAACACGCGCACGTCGACGCCGAGGCCGAGGGCCGCCATGGAGACCACGGTGAGAAAGGCGGTGATCTTCGTCACCGGTCCGACCACCGTGGCCGGCACGATCTCCAGGGAGCGCAGGGTCGCCAGCGCGAGGAAGCCGAGGATGAACCACGGCACAAGCCGAAAGAAGCCGACATTGGTCTTCTTGGCATCGCTATGCCAGCGCGAGGCAACCAGCGAGAGGCCGACGACGACCGGCCCAAGCATCAATACGCGCATCAATTTCACGAGCGTGCCGATTTGCGTGGAGACGAGTCCGGCCGGCACCGTCGCCGCCAGCACCTGCGGGACCGCATAAACGGTCAGGCCGGCGAGAATGCCATATTGAGTGGCCGATAATTGCAGAAGCGGAATCAACAGCGGCAGGCCCAGCACCATCATCACGCCCAGGATGGCAGTGAAGGAGATGGAGGATGCGATCTCGTCGTTGTTGGCACCGATGATCGGCGCCACAGCCGCAATCGCCGAATTGCCGCAGATCGAGTTGCCGCAGGCGATCAGGATCGACAGCCGTGTCGACAGTCCGAGCATGCGGCTGAGCCCGAAGGAGACGCAGAGCGCGATCACGACGACGGCCGCGATTGACGCGAGCAGCGCGATGCCCGAGGCGGCAATGGCGGCGAAACTGATGGAGGCCCCCAACAGCATGACCGCGACTTCGAGGAGCTGTTTGGCGCTGAAGGCGATGCCGGCCTGCCAACGCGGCGCGGGCTTCCAGAAGCTGCGCAAGGCCATCCCGAGCAGGATCGCCATCACCAGCGCCTCGACATAAGGATGCTCGAAGACGCCGAGTTCCGCCCGCTCGAGCAGGGCCGAGACACCGGCGACTAGAACGCAGAGGAGAATGCCGGGAATCAGTGCCGCAATACGGCTCGCGGCGGTGGCCGGTTTGGCATCGGCCGGGCTGGATGCTTGATTCTGCGACACAAATCTCTCCCAGAGGAGAAAGATTTATACGCAGCGCGCTTCCGTTGGGGAATAAGCTTTCGACATATCAGGCCCGAGGGAAGTTCTATCCTCAGCCCGGAATATTCTATCCTCAGCCCGAAATAATCGACCCTAGAAGATCAGGCTCTTGGCCAGCGAAGCGACGCGGCTGAAGCCGTCATAGATGCCGGGCTCGAAGAAGGCAGCGCGGGCAAGCACGATACCCGCAACCAGCGACCAGAACAGACCGGTGCCGGCCCGCAGCAGGAGCTTTGACGTACGCGACCGCGGCTGGGTGTCCGTCGCGGACACCAATTGCTCGCCGAAGGGTTCAAATCCGGTACGTTCCATGGCTCTGGCCAACCCATCAAATTCTGATGGGAATGTCGTCTTTTCGGCCCCAAACGGCAATGGAAGCGATTGGCGTTTTTGCCCTCCGGAGGAAAAACTCCTTCCGTTCGATAACCCCGGCACAATAGTTTTCTTCTTCGACCTATTGAGACACTGGCGGTCCGGCCTACAGGGCCAGATACCTGCGCCGGATCGCCTCATTGGCCTTCAGCTCGTCGATTCCGGCGGCATAGACGATCTGGCCCTTGTCGATGATCGTGGCGTGGCTCGCCAGCCCCAGGCAGAAATGCATGTTCTGCTCGGCGATCAGCACCGTCGATCCGAGCGAACGGAGCTGCCGCAACAATTCACCGATCCGCTGCACGATGATCGGCGCGAGGCCCTCGCTCGGCTCGTCGAGCAGCAGGAGCGCGGGATTGCCCATCAGCGTGCGCGCGATCGCGAGCATCTGCTGCTCGCCGCCCGAGAGACGTCCGGCGATGCGATTGCGCAGCGGCTCCAGAAGCGGAAAGACCTCGTAGATGCGTTTGATCGGCCACTCGTCCTGGCCCTGCGGTCCCTTCTTCCTCCCGATGACGAGATTGTCCTCGACCGTGTGCTCCGGAAAGATCTGGCGGTCCTCCGGCACGAAGCCGAGGCCGGCGCGCGCGATGGTGTGCGGCTTCAGGCCCGAGATCACCGCGCCGCGCAGGTTGACCCTGCCCCTCCGCGGCGGCGCCAGCCCCATGATCGCCTTCATAGTCGTCGATTTGCCGGCGCCATTGCGGCCCAAGAGCGCCATGGTCTCGCCTTGCCGCACCGACAGGTTGACGCCGAACAGGATCTGGCTGGTGCCGTAATAGACGTCGAGATCGGCGACTTCGATGACGGCTGCGTTCATGCCGCAGCTCCCGCATGCTCGGTGCCCAGATAGGCCTCGATCACCGCGCTGTTGCTCCGGATCTCGTCGGGCGTGCCGGTGGCCAGGATGCGGCCGTAGCAAAGCACGACGATTTTTGGCGCGATCTTGAACACGATGTCCATGTCGTGCTCGATGAAGACGACCGTAATTTTCTGCGTCTCCCAGAGCTCACGCACCTTGTCGATCATGCGCCAGCGCTCCTCCGGGCCCATCCCGGCGGTTGGCTCGTCCAGCAGCAGCACCTTTGGATCGAGCACCAGCGCGAGCGCGATGTCGAGCAGCTTCTGATCGCCGTGCGAGAGCGTCGCGGCGGTGCGATGGCGTTTGCCGGCGAGGCCCAGCAGCTCCATCACATGCTCAGCACGGTCGCGCATCTCCGGCAGCGGAAAGCGCTTGTGCAGCACCGCCGAGGTGCGCTGGTCGGCACTGACGGCGGCAAGCATGGTCTCCTGCACCGTGAGCGATTTGAAGATGC
Source organism: Bradyrhizobium sp. 159 (assembly GCF_023073795.1). Lineage (NCBI taxonomy): Bacteria > Pseudomonadati > Pseudomonadota > Alphaproteobacteria > Hyphomicrobiales > Nitrobacteraceae > Bradyrhizobium > Bradyrhizobium sp. 159. The sequence continues at coordinate 260,369 of NZ_JADPKE010000018.1, forward strand.
TGGCAACCTGGAAGGCGCGGCCGATACCGTGGCGCACGATCTCCGGTGGCGAGCGGCCGGCGAGATCGACGCCGTCGAGCAGCACCTGGCCGGAATCCGGCCTCAAGGCGCCGGTGATCAGGTTGAAGAAGGTGCTCTTGCCGGCGCCGTTCGGGCCGATTACCGCGGTCAGCGAGCCGTCCGGAAAGTCGAGCGAGACGTCGTTGGTCGCCTTCACGCCGCCGAACGATTTTGCGAGGTTGCAGATCTCGAGCATCGCTAGCGCCCCTCGCCTGCGTCGCGCCGCTGCGCAAACCATTCGGCGGCGAAATCCAGGAGACCTTTGCGCAGGCCCAGCGCGAAGAACAGGATGACGACGCCAAGCACGATGCCGTGATACTCGGTGAAACGTGTGACGGTATCGTTGAGCAGAAGCAGCAGCACGGTGCCGACCATCGGCCCGAGGAAGGTCGACACACCGCCGAGCATGTTGATGAAAATGCCCTCGCCCGAGATCGTCCAATAGGCGAATTCCGGATAGGCGCCGGACACGAACAGCGCCATCACCATGCCGCCCATCGACGCGAACAAAGCCGCCAGCACGAACACGGTGAGCTTGGCGCGCCAGACGTCGATGCCAAGGAAGCTCGCGCGCGCGGCGTTGTCGCGGATCATGCGCAACGTGTAGCCGAACGGTGATTGCGCGATCTGGCGCATCGCGAGCAGGCCAAGGATCAGCAGCGCGCAGCTCGCGACATAGAGATGGACGTGGTTGGCAAGGTCAATGCCGAGGAACGGCGGCCGCGGAATGCCGCCGCGCAGACCCTGGTCGCCGCCGGTGAAGGAGGCCCAGGACAATATGGTCGAGTGGATCAGCATCTGGAATGCGAGCGTCACGAAGGCGAAGTAAATCTCCTTCAGCCGCACGCAGATGGCGCCGATGATCGCGGAGACTATTGCGGTGATCGCCAGCGTCGCGACGAAGGCGACGGGAATCGGCACGCCGAGCTTCTGCATGATGAGGCCAAAACTGTAGGCGCCAAGCCCGAAGAACATGCCGTGGCCGAACGAAGTCAGGCCGGTATAGCCGACCAGCAGATTGAGCGACGTCGCAAACAGGCCGTAGGCCGAGCAGCGGATGACGAAATCGAGCAGCGCCTTGCTGCCGGTGAAGAGCGGCAGGCTCGCCAGCACGGCAAGGGCGATCAGCGCGATCAGGACGTCACGGTAGCGCCGCAGTACGGCACCGCTGCGCACCGGCGCCAGCGTTTCGGCGCGACCGGCCTCGAGCTCGGTCATGCCGCCTCCCTGCCGAACAGGCCGGTAGGTTTGGAGACCAGCACGATCACCATGAAAAGATACATCAGGCCTTCCGTAAACAGGGGAAAGCCGAGCGAGCCGAACGAGCGGATCAGCCCGAGCAGCAGCGCGCCGATCAGCGCGCCCAGGATCGAGCCCATGCCGCCGATCACGGTGACGATGAAGGACTCGATCAGCACGGAAAATCCCATGCCCGGCGTCAGCGACCGCACAGGAGCCGCCAGCGCGCCGGCAAGACCCGCCAGCATGCCGCCGAGCGCGAACACGCCGCCATAGATCAGGCCGGTGTTGATGCCGAGCGCCGAGACCATGCCGGGATTGTGCGCGGCCGCGCGGATCACCTTGCCGATGCGGCTGCGCGACAATCCGATGCCGAGCACGACGGCCGCAAGAAGCGCGACACCGATCAGCAACAGATAATAAGGCGGCACCACGCCACCGGCGATGAATAGCGGCATCACCTGGAACGCGGACGGCATGCCCATCGATTTGAACTCCGGTCCCCAGATGATGCGCACGACATCGTCGAAGATCAGCACGAAGGCATAGCAGACGAGCAGCTGCATCAGCACGTCGGCGCCGTAGACGCGGCTCATGAAGACGCGCTCGAAGATCAGGCCGAGGATCGCGGTGCCGGCCGCGCCCGCCAGCATGGCGAGCGCAAAACTGCCGGTGAGCTGATAGGCCGTCATCGCGAAGTAGGCGCCGAACATGTAGAAGGCGCCGTGGCTGAAATTGACGACCTTGAGCACACCGAAGATCAGGGTCAGCCCGACCGCGACGAGAAACAGAAGCATGCCGATGATGAGGCCGCTGGTGGTTTGCGTCACCAAGCAGGCGGAGCTGGCGAGGCAGCCGGCGAGCGCGTCGAGATCCACGAGAGCACTTTCATTGCGGCGCGCCTGACACGGCGCGGAAAACGAAAACGGCGGAGAGGGTCATCCCTCTCCGCCGCGGCGTCAGGTGTAGCCCTTGCTCTTCTTCCATTCGGCCTCCAACTCGAAGATGGTCTTCCAGTCGCCGGCCTTGACCTCCGGGACATAAGGCTCCTGCGGGATGGTGGTGCCCCAGCCGATGGCGTAGCCGACCAGGGTGTGGTCGTCGCCGCGCATTGTCACAGTGCCGTCGGCGCCGAACGGGCACCTGATGGTGAGGCCCTTCAGCACCTCCGCGATCTTCTTGCCGTCGGCGGAGTTCGCCTTTTTCGCGGCTTCACTGAGGAACATCACCGCGGTGGCGTTCTGCCACGACCAGTTGGTCGGATATTCGTTGTACTTGGCCTTGTAGGCATCCCCCCAGGCTGCGTTCTCCGGCGTGGCCGGGAACGTCTTGATGTAGCGATTACCGGAATGGATGCCCTTCGGCAGGTTCTTCACCACCGTGAGCGCTGTGTAGTCGGCCATGTTGACTGCGAACACCTCCATCTGGCTGAACATCGCGTAGATGTTGGCTTGGTCGATGTAGGAGGTGAGATCGCCGCCCCAGAGGCAGGAATACAGCGCCTGCGGCTTGGCCTGGAGGATCTTCGTCACCACTTCGGTGTAGTCGGGCTGGAACAGCTTTGGCCAGGACTCGCTGACGATTTCGACGTCGGGCGCAAAGCGCTTCAGATACAGCGTGAACTCTCCGGTGGTATCGCGGCCGTAGGCGTAGTCGGGCGAACACGTCGCCCACTTCTTCAGGCGCTTGGCTTTCGCGATCGAAGCGGCATAGCTGCCGCCGACGATGGAATCGTGGATGCCCTGGCGCACGCAGCGGAACGCATTCGGGATGTGCTGCTTGGGATCGGCCGTCAGCGAAGATGCTTCCGAGCAGGTGTGGACGCAGAGCACGCCGAGATCGCGCGCGACTTCATGCACCGCGAACGATCCGGAGGACGCCTCGCCGTCGAGCAGCAGTTCGCAGCCGTCGGTGTTGACGAGTTCGCGCGCGACGCGGGCGGCTTCCTGCGGCTGGCCCTTGGAGTCGCGGATCACCATCTCGATGTGCCGGCCGGCGAGGCCGCCGGCGGCGTTGACCTTCTCGACCTCGAGCATCACCGCATTGCGCGAGGACGTGCCGAGCTGCGCGACACGGCCCGACAGGATCGTCGGCATGCCGATCTTGATGGTCTTGGCTTGCGCACGCGCCACCCAGGGCGCGGCAAACGTGATCGCGCCGGCGCCCATCAGCGCCAGCGTGGAACGGCGGCTGATGCCCGGCGTGCGGGTTCTCGTCATTTTCCCTCCCTCTTTCGGGTCGGCGTGTCCTGATCCCTGCCGGAGATCGTCTCGTCTCCGTGATCCCAAGGATTTCAGAGGGTGGGGGGTGACGTCAAGCCAAAGATGAATTACGAGTCAGAATTCATCAAGGGAGGAAGTGAGGTCGGTAACCGGCCCAAAACCCGGCAAATGATCAACCTTTCGAGCTTCATCGCCTTCCATGCCCGGCGCACGCCGGACCGGCCCGCGCTGAAATACCGCGGTGAGGAGATCGCTTACGCGATGTTCGACGCGCGCATCCGGCAGGTCGCCGGCTGGCTCGCCGCGCAGGGCATCGGTGCCGGCGATGTCGTCGCCGTGCTGATGAAGAACAGCGCGGCATTCCTGGAGCTCGTCTTCGCCACCAGCCATCTCGGCGCGGTGTTCCTGCCGATCAATTTTCGCCTGTCCCGCAACGAGGTCGACTACATCGCCAGCAATGCCGGCGCGCGCCTTCTGATCGTCGACGAGGAATTGGCTGCGAATGCAGCGGGCGCGAACATCGTCGTGCTGAACGAGACCGCGCAGCAGAGCGTCACCCATCTCGCAGGCAACACGACCGCTGCGCCGATGCATGTGCGCCAGCCCTCCGACCTGATGCGGCTGATGTACACATCTGGCACGACAGACCGCCCCAAGGGCGTGATGCTCACTTACGATAATTTCTACTGGAAGTCGGCCGACCAGACGATTGCGCTGGCCTTAAGCGCCGATACGCGTCTTCTCGTCATCGGTCCGCTCTATCACGTCGGCGCGCTCGACCTGCCAGGCATCGCAGTGCTCTGGCATGGCGGATTCATTCGCATCGAGCGCAATTTCGAACCGGAGGCGGCGCTTGCTTCTATCGCAGAAGACAAGCTCAACGCTGCCTGGTTCGCGCCCGTCATGACCACCGCGATGCTCACCTGCCCCACCCGCGACCGCTACGACGTCTCCAGCCTGCAATGGGCAATCGGCGGCGGCGAGAAGACGCCGGAGGCACGCATCCGCGCCTTCGCCGAATATTTCCGCAATGCGCGCTACATCGACGCCTATGGACTCACCGAGACCGTCGGCGGCGACACCTTCATGGAGAAAGGTCGCGAGATCGAGAAGATCGGCTCGACCGGTCGCGCCATTGCCCATGTCGAGATCGAAATCCGCGACGAGAACGGCAACAAGCTGCCGCCGAACGTCAATGGCGAGATCTGCCTGCGGGGTCCGAAGATCACGCGCGGCTATTGGAGAGATCCGGAGAAGACGGCGTCCGCCTTCTTCGGCGGCTGGTTCCGCAGCGGCGACGTCGGCTATCTCGACGACGAGGGCTTCCTCTACCTGACCGACCGCAAGAAGGACATGATCATCTCCGGTGGCGAGAACATCGCCTCCTCCGAGGTCGAGCGCATCATCTACGATTTGCCCGAAGTGCGCGAAGTCGCGGTGATCGGCCTGCGCGATGCGCGCTGGGGCGAGCGGCCGGTCGCGGTTGTCGTACTGACTGAGGGCGCGAGCCTCGACCTCGCTGCCCTCACCGAGCATTGCCGCGCGCGGCTGGCGAGTTTCAAGGTGCCGAAACAGCTGGTCATCCGCGGCAGCCTGCCGCGCAATCCGTCAGGCAAGATCCTCAAGCGCGTGCTGCGCGCCGAGTTGGAGACCTCCGAATGACGCAAGCGACTGCAAAGGTTACCAAGCTGAACCGAATCGAGCGCAACGCCTGGACCAAGCAGAAGATCTTTGAGGCTGCCACGAAAGTCGTCGGCAAGCATGGCTATGCCGAGGCCTCGGTCGCGCGCATCACCGAAGAAGCCGGTGTCGCGCAGGGTACCTTCTACAACCATTTCGATAACCGCCAGGAACTGCTCGACCAGCTCCTACCAAAAATCGGCCTCGACATGGTCGAGTTCATCCGCGTCCGCACCGGCAATGCGCACGCGGCGCGGCAGGAGATCGAGCGCTTTGCCGCCTTCTTCGACTTCATCCGCGAGGTGCCTGAATTCTTGCGCATCCTCAACGAGGCCGAGTTCTTCGCGCCCATCGGTTACCAGAAGCACCTCGACAACATCTCGACCGCTTATGTGCGCATTTTGCGCCGCGCACGGCTTGCCGGCGCGATCGAAGATTACACCGACGAGGAGTTCGAGGCCATCGTTCACATGCTGATGGGCGCGCGCGGCTATCTCAGCCGCCGCTACTCCTATTCGGGAGGCGGCGTCACCGCTGTGCCCGATCACGTCTTCTCCGCCTATCGCAAGCTGATGACGCGCGGCCTCTTCAGGGCCAGCGGAGATCAGGACACGCCATGAACATCGAATCTCCGCACAAGCCGCTCGACCTCGCCTCCGCAATCGCCGAGGGCGATATCCGCTGCCTTCTGATGGTGCTGGTGCACATGACCGGCGACGAAAAGTGGCTCGAACCACCCTATCTGCCCAAACGCGACATCCGCCTCATTCCCGATCCCGAGGCCGGCGTGCCCCGGGAGATCCAGGACGAGATCCGCACCGCCGTGGTCAGGCTCTTCTCAGATGGCACGCCAAAACCCGTGATCACCGATCCGGGCGAGGAGCTGCTGCTGAGGATGATGCGCGCTTGCCTCGGCGAGAATGTCGCGCCGGAATATGCACCTTTGATGCGCGAGGAGATGGGTTTTGTGCCGCGCGAGGCGTGCTGGACGAAGCGCCCCTCCGACGAAAAGCTTGCCGACCAGCATGTGCTGATCGTCGGCGCCGGCGTCTGCGCCATCGCGCTCGGCGTGGCACTCGGCCATCTCGGCATCCCCTACACCATCGTCGAGAAGAATGCCGAGCTCGGCGGCAGCTGGTGGATCAACCGCTATCCCGGCTGCGGCGTCGACACGCCGAACCACTCCTATTCCTACTCTTTCGGCTCGCGCAACGCATGGACGCGCTATTTCTGCCAGCGTGAGGAGCTACTCGGCTATCTGCAGAAGGTCGCGGACGAATACGGCATTCGCAAGCATCTGCGCGTCAACACCGAGCTGACCTCATCACGCTGGGATGAAGAAAGGCAACGCTGGATTTCGACGCTCAAGACCGAGAACGGCGCGGAGACTTTCGAATCCACCGCGCTGGTCTCGGCCATCGGCCAGCTCAACGATCCCTCGCGCGCCCGCTTCAAAGGCGAAGAAGAGTTCAAGGGCACGATCCTGCACTCGGCACTATGGTCCGACGACATCAACATCGACGGCAAGCATGTCGCCGTGATCGGCACCGGCGCGACCTCGATGCAGCTGGTGCCGTCGATCGCCACCCGTGTGGCCTCAGTCACCGTCTACCAGCGCAGCGCGCAATGGGCGCGGCCGGTGAAGGGCTATGCCGATCCGATCAGTGACGGCGCGCGCTGGCTGCTGGCGCACCTGCCGTTCTATGTGCAGTGGTACCGCTTCAACATGTTTTGGCGCTATGGCGATGGCCTCCTGCCCTTCCTGCGCAAGGACCCGGCCTGGCCGCATCCCGAACGCGCCGTCAACAAGGGCAATGACCGGCACCGCCAGGAGCTGACCGACTTCATCCTGTCCGAGCTGAAAGATCGACCCGACCTGATCGAAAAATGCGTGCCGACCTATCCGCCTTACGGCAAGCGCATTCTGCTCGACAACAACTGGTTCAAGACTTTGACGCGGGACAATGTCGAACTCGTCACCGACGCAATCGACCATTTCGACCGGGACGGCATCGTCACCGCCGACGGCACACACCGCCACGCCGACATCATCGTGGTCGCGACCGGCTTCAAGGTCACGGAGATGGCGGCGCGCCTCAACATCAGCGGCCGCGACGGCAAAGATTTGCGCGATGCCTGGGCCAACGACAATCCGACGGCATTTCTCGGCCTCACCGTGCCGGGCTTCCCGAATTTCTTCTGCATGCTCGGTCCCAATTCCGGTCCTGCCCACGGCGGCAGCGTCATCTTCCAGTCGGAGTGCCAGAGCCGCTACATCTCCGCCTGCCTCGCCGACATGATCGAGCGAGATATCGCGGCCATCGAGGTTCGCCAGGACGTGCTCGATGACTATCTCCGCAAGGTCGATGCCGAGCACGAGGCCATGATCTGGACCCATCCCGGCATGAGCACCTATTACCGGAATGCAAGCGGCCGCGTATTCTCCGCGATGCCGTGGCGGTTCGTAGACTACTGGCGCATGACCCACGATCCGGATCTGAGGCAATACAAGCTGACGAAAGCGTGACTCTTCTGCCGAGGCAGATTAGGCGTCAGCGCAACCACTTCCCACGTCGTCATTGCGAGCGTAGCGAAGCAATCCAGAATCGCTCCTCGGAGACACTCTGGCTTGCTTCGCTGCGCTCGCAATCAGAAAACCACTCAGGCCGCCAGCCCAGACTCCACCGGAGCGAATTCCAGCCCCAGACTCTCCGCCACCGCTTTGTTCGTAATCCGGCCGCGATGCACGTTGAGGCCGTTGCGCAAGTGCGGATTTTCCAACACCGCGGCAAAGCCCTTGTTCGCGAGCATCAGGCCGAACGGCAGCGTCGCATTGTTCAGCGCCTGGCTTGATGTCACCGGCACCGCGCCCGGCATGTTGGCGACGCAATAATGCACCACGCCATCGACCTCATAGGTCGGCTCCACGTGCGTAGTCGGATGCGATGTCTCGAAACAGCCGCCCTGGTCGATCGCGACGTCGACCAGCACCGCGCCCGGCCGCATCGATGTCAGCATCGCGCGCGTGACGAGCTTCGGCGCGCTGGCACCCGGCACGAGCACCGCGCCGATCACGACGTCGGCAGCGAACACCTCCTCCTCGACCGACTCGATCGTCGAGAAGCGGGTGCGCACGCGTCCGGTAAAGAGATCGTCGAGTTGGCGCAGACGAGGAATCGAGCGATCGATCACCGTGACTTCCGCACCGAGCCCTGCGGCCATCCGTGCCGCCTGCGTTCCCACCACGCCGCCGCCGAGCACGACCACCCGCGCCGGCTGCACGCCGGGAACACCGCCGAGCAGCAGCCCGCGGCCGCCAGCCGACCGCCTGAGCGCGGCGCCGGCGGCCTCGATGGCGAGGCGGCCGGCGACTTCGCTCATCGGCGCGAGCAGCGGGAGGTGACCGCTCGCGTCCGTGACGGTCTCATAGGCGATCGCGGTGCAGCCCGAGGCAAGCAGGCCCTTGGCCTGCTCCGGGTCGGGTGCAAGATGGAGATAGGTAAACAGGACCTGGCCTTCGCGGAGCTGGGCCCATTCGCTTTTCTGCGGCTCCTTCACCTTCACGATCATGTCGGACTTGGCGAAGACGTCACGGGCGCTTTCGGCGATCGTGGCGCCTGCCCGCCGATACACGTCGTCGGAGGCGCCGATGCCGCTGCCGGCGCCGGTCTCGACCGTCACCCGGTGGCCGGCCGCGACATATTCACGAACCGCGCCCGGAGTGAGCCCGACGCGATATTCCTGCACCTTGATCTCCTTGGGCACACCGACCCGCATCTTCAGCTCCTTCCCAACGCCTTGATTCCGTTCATCATCGTAGCGATGGCGGCGGTTTGGTTTCGTGCAAATATCCGCTACGTTCATGCCTAGCGCGCCGGTTTCCGGCGCGGGAATGCCCTTTCACGCTGGAAACGAAACCTTGGCCCTCGACCGGAAAGACCTCGCCATCCTCGCCGAACTCACGACCAATGCGCGGGCCAGCCACACCGAGCTTGCCAACAAGGTCGGACTATCGAGCACTGCGCTGGCGCGGCGGCAGAAGGCCCTGGAGGACGAGGGTTACATCCAGGCCTACCAAGCGGCGCTCGATCTTGCGCAGTTCGGCCTCACGACAACGGTGCTGGTCCGGATCGCGCTGGAGAGCCAGAGCGACGATGCGCTCAAGGCATTCGAGGCGGAGGTGGTGAAGTGCCCCTCCGTCGTGCGCTGCTTCCTGATGTCGGGCACCGACGACTACATCCTGATCGTTCTCGCCCGCGACATCCAGGATTTCGAGCGCATCCACCGTACCGAGCTGTCGCGCCTGCCGCGCGTCGCCCGGGTGCAATCGAGCTTCGCGCTGCGCGAGATCGTCAATCGCGCCGTACCGACTGTGGTGTTCGGCGAGGCGAAGCGCTGATCTCGTCCGGGCGACGGGCTAACCGACCGGGAACCAAGCACCCCGTCATCCGTTGGGCGCTATTGGCCAGCGGCGGCAACGCATCCTCGAGTCGGCATCCAAACTTGCTCAGCTCGGCCTCTCCGCAGGGAACAGAACATGGCCGATATCACGGATCAGATCCCCGAACGCATTCCGATCAACCTTATCGTCAATGGCGTCAGGCGCACACTCGAGGTCGTGCCGTGGACCACGCTTCTGGATGCCCTGCGTGACCGTCTGGAATTGACCGGCACCAAAAAAGGCTGCGATCACGGCCAATGCGGCGCCTGCACCGTGTTAATCGACGGAAGACGGGTCAATTCGTGCCTGACGCTCGCCGTCATGAAGGATGGCGCCGAAATCACGACGATCGAAGGCCTTGCCAAGGACGGCGCCCTGCATCCCCTGCAACAAGCCTTCATCGATCACGACGCATTCCAATGTGGCTATTGCACGCCGGGACAGATTTGCTCGGCGGCCGGCCTCCTGGCCGAAGGCCACGCCAGGGGCGCCGACGAGATCCGGGAATTGATGAGCGGAAATCTCTGCCGCTGCGGCGCCTACCCTAACATCGTGGCTGCGATCGAGCAGGCAATGAGCCGATCATGAACAACTTCCAGTATTCCCGCGCAAGCGATGTCGCCGACGCCATTCGCCTGCTGGCCGCCGATCCGAACGCGAAGCTGATTGCCGGCGGCACCAATCTTATCGACCTGATGAAGGAGAATGTCGAACGGCCCTCCCGGTTGATCGACATTTCCCGCCTGCCGCTCCGCGACATCGAGGAGACCGACGATGGCGGCCTGCGCATCGGCGCCTTGGTGCCAAATTCGGATCTCGCCTACCATCCGCTGATCGAGCAGCGCTATCCCCTGCTCGCCAGCGCCATCTTGGCCGGTGCCTCCGCGCAACTGCGCAACATGGCCTCGGTCGGCGGCAATCTGATGCAGCGAACGCGCTGCGCCTACTTCTATGACACGACGACGCCTTGCAACAAGCGAAGCCCGGGCACCGGCTGCTCGGCACTCGATGGCCTCAACCGCAACCACGCAATCCTCGGCACCAGCTCGTCCTGCATCGCGACCAATCCATCCGACATGAGCGTGGCGCTGGCCGCGCTCGGCGCGCTCGTGCACATCGCAGGCTCGACCGGTGAGCGCACCCTCGCCCTGACCGATTTCCATCGGCTTCCGGACGACAAGCCTCATGCCGATACAAATCTCGGCAGCGGCGAGATCATCACCGCAATCGAGCTGCCGCCGCGCGGCTTTGCCAGGAACTACAGCTATCTGAAGATCCGCGACCGGCTGTCCTACGCCTTTGCCCTGGTCTCGGTCGCGGCCGCGCTCGAACTGGAGGGCAACGCAATCATCGAAGCGCGCCTGGCGCTCGGCGGCGTGGCCCACAAGCCTTGGCGAAGCCTCGAGGCCGAGGCGGCGTTGCGCGGCCAAGCGGCAACGCCGGATCATTTTGGGCGCGCCGCCGATCTGCTGCTGCAGGGAGCAACCGCTCGTTCGCATAATGGATTCAAGATCGAGCTCGCGCGCCGAGCCGTCGTTCGCACACTGATGCAGGCGACAAGCGCCACGCCGCAATCACAAGCTCACAAGAAGATCGCATGAGGGCCCGATGAACGCCTATGTCGGAACACCAACGTCGCGCGTCGACGGACGGGCCAAGGTCACTGGCGCCGCCAAATATGCCGGCGAGTTCGCAGCAGACCGTCTCCTCCATGGCTTTGTCGTCGAGGCCACCATTCCGCGGGGACGCATCGTTCGCCTCGACAGCAGCGACGCACTGAAGGTGAAGGGTGTGGTCGACGTGCTCACCCACACGCATCGCCCGCCCCTCGCCGACAAGGACGAAGCCTGGAAGGACGAGGTGGCGCCGGAGAAGGGCTCGCCGTTCCGCCCACTCTATGACGACAGGATCAGGTTCAACGGCCAGCCGATCGCGCTGGTCGTGGCGGAGGACTGGGAAACCGCCAAATTCGCCGCAACTCGCATTCGCGTTGAATACGAGCAGGAGGCGTTTGCGACCGATCTCGAATCCGAACGCGGCACGGCTGCCAAAGTGGATCAGCCACACAAGCCGCGCGGCGACGCCGCAGCAGCGCTGACGCGGGCGGCCGTCCGTCACGAAGCGGACTATGTCATTCCGAGCGAGCATCACAACCCGATGGAGCTCTACGCGACAACGGCCGTCTGGGAGGGCAACGGCGGGCTTACAGTCTATGACAAGACCCAAGGCGTCCAGAACGTCCAGAAGTTTCTCTGCGGTGTCTTCAGAAAGAAGCCGGAAGACATCCGCGTGATCTCGCCCTATGTCGGCGGAGCGTTCGGCTCGGGCCTGCGGCCGCAGCACCAGGTGGTCCTGGCAACACTTGGTGCGCTCGCGCTGAAACGATCGGTCCGTGTCGTCCTGACACGACAGCAGATGTACAGCCTGGGCTACCGACCGATGACCATCGAGCACGTTGCGCTCGGCGCAAAGCCCGACGGCACACTCGATGCCGTTACCCACGAAGCCATCGCCGTCACCTCGCGGTTTGAGGATTTCTCGCGCAACGATACCGGCTGGGGGGAGCAGCTCTACAAGAGCCCCAACAGCCACCTCTCCCACAAGCTGGTCCACCTCGACGTCGCCAGCCCCTGCGACATGCGCGCGCCGGGCGCGGCAACGGGCGTCTGCGCGCTCGAATGCGCCATGGACGAATTGGCCGTCGCGCTCAAGCTCGACCCCATCGAGCTGCGGCTGAAGTGCTACTCGGATCGCGACCAGAGCGGGGACCTCCCCTACACCAGCAAGGAGCTGCGCGCATGCTACGCCAGGGGCGCAGAAGCCTTCGGCTGGGCCCGGCGTAATCCCGCGCCGCGCTCTATGCGCGACGGCAAGGACCTGGTCGGCTGGGGCATGGCGACAGGCGTCTGGGAGGCGCTGCAGATGCCGGTCGCCGTTCGCATCGTTCTGACGTCGAACGGCCACGCGGAGGTCTCCTGCGCCGCATCCGACATCGGCACCGGCACCTACACCATTGTGGCGCAGGTGGCGGCCGATGCTCTCGGGCTGCCGATCGAGAACGTCAGCGTCAGGCTCGCCGATTCGACCTTGCCGCAAGCCCCCGTCGAGGGCGGCTCGTGGATGGCGGCGTCCAGTGCGCACGCCGTGTTGGGAGCGGCCGAAGACATTCGCCAGGAGCTCGCCCGGCTCGCCAAGGCGATGCCCGGCTCGCCGCTCGCCGACGTCGATGCCGCCACCGTCACCTTGGTCGACGGCATGATCGCCAGCAACGGCAGGAACGGCCCCGCCCTTTCGATTGCGGATGTCATGCGCCACAGCAAGCTCGAGCGGATCGAAAAGGAGAAGCTCAACCAGTTCGCGGAGGACAAGTCGCATGCCCGCAATACGCATTCCGCCGTCTTCGCCGAGGTAAAGGTCGACGAGGAGCTCGGCGTCATCCGCGTCACGCGGGTCGTGAGCGCGGTCGCGGCCGGGCGCATCCTGAACACCAAGACCGGCCGCAGTCAGATCATGGGCGGCGTGGTCTGGGGAATCGGGATGGCGCTGCATGAGGAGACGGTGATGGATCACCGCTTCGGCCGTATCATGAACGCGAACATCGCCGAGTACCACATTCCGGTGAATGCCGACATTCACGATATCGACGTCATTTTCGTCGACGAGCCCGACGACCGAATCAACAAGCTGGGTGTCAAGGGTCTCGGCGAAATCGGCATCGTCGGCGTGCCTGCGGCGATTGCGAACGCCGTCTATCATGCCACCGGCAAGCGCATTCGGCGCTTCCCGATCACGCTGGACAAGCTACTGGAGTGAGCGCCTCGCCGCACCTGTGTTCGACGCCGACGAAACCTGCTTCAACACGTTGTCGCTCGGCGCAGGAGCGACGGCGCCCCGCCTGTCACGGCTCTTCCCGGGCTTCACGACGGAAGATCGGCCGGTCTGACCTGGATGCGGTCGGCATGCAGCGACCAATGGTGCAAGGCTTGATCCTTGCAAAACCTCGCCTTGGCCCGCTCTCTGGCTTCGTCCTCGTCGGAGGCGTCGATCTCGAGCGTGCCCTGGCACACCTCGATCTGCCGGCCATACTGGCCAAGCACGTCCTTCATGAACCTGACGACATAAGTTGACATGGGACCTCCTGCCTGCCCCGGCGGCACTCTAATCCCATTTGCGCGGGATGCGGGAGAGAGATTTTGACGCGGATGAAGGCCGGGACGCGGTTTCTTCGCTCCGTCATTTCCGGGGCGGCTCGAAAGGCCGACCCCGGAAATGACGGGAAGAAAGGGTAGCTGTCCTATCCCGGCGTCACGCCGAACGCCTGCTTGAAGCGCTCGGCATAATGCGGCCAGACCTCCGGATTGATGATGCGCGGCGGACGTTTCCCGTCGAGCGTCTCCAGCACCTGCTCGGCAGCGATGCGGCCCATGTTCTGGCGCGCCTCGATCGTCACGCCCGCCGTATGAGGGCTCGCCAGCACGTTGTCGAGCTGGAGCAGCGGATGCTCCGGCGGCGGCGGTTCCTTGGACCAGACGTCGAGGCCAGCGCCGGCGATGCGCTTGTCGCGCAACGCCTGGAGCAGCGCGTCCTCGTCGTGGATGAAGCCGCGCGCAGTGGTGATGAAATAGGCATGCGGCTGCATCAGCGCGAATTCGCGCACGCTGATCATGTTGCGGCTGCCCTTGTTGAGCGGACAGGAGATCGAGACGAAATCGGCGCGGCGCAGGAGCTCGTCGAGCTCGACCTTCTCCCCGCCCCGCTCAGCCATCACCTCGGCCGACAAATACGGGTCATAGGCCAGCACCTTCATGCCGAGCAGGCCCTTGCACAGCGCGGCAATCCGGCGGCCGACATTGCCGAGCCCGATGATGCCGACAGTCTTGCCCTCGACCTCGTTGCCGACGAGCTCGTTGCGGTTGACGTCGCGCTCGCGGCGCAGCCGGCGGTCCGACTGGATGATGCGCTTGGAGAGCGTCAACATCATCGCCAGCGCATGCTCGGCAACCGAATGGGCGTTGCCGCCGGACTGGTTGACGACCACGACGCCGGCGGCCGTGCAGGCCTCGACGTCGACTGGATCGAAGCCGGCGCCGTTGCTGGAGACGAGCAGCAAATTCGGCGCGCGCTTCAGGAAAGCCGCATCGACATGGAAATGCGGGGCGAGCTCGTCGCGGGCAGCGCCAACCTGGTAGACATGGGCAGCGCCGAGGAGCGGCGCATAGACGTGTTCGGGGCTCCCGTTCTCGATGCGATCGAGCCGGACGTCAGGCCGCGCCTTCAGGATGTCGATATAGATCGGATTGGCCAAGTAATTGGAGTAGACGACACGCTTGCTGTTGACCGACATCAGGACCCTTCCGGCTCTCCAGGGATCAGCAAGGCCAGCGCAGCGCGCGCCCCTCCGTGCTTCCTCCCACTCTTTCGTTGCCCACATATGACATGGCGCTGCCAGCCACGGCAGGCCTTCTGGCGCAGATCACGGTGCCGGCTCGAACAGTTGACAATCCGGCCCGCTGCGTCAAGTTCAGCAGGGCGCCGCGACGGCCGAAGACCAATAAGCATACGACGCGGCTCAAGGGAGAACGCAATGGCGATTGCGGAGCAGCAGACCTCGCCGCAGGCGACGCAGGCGGCCGGTGAAAGAAGCTGGCACGGCATCATCCTGCACACCCTGAAGCGGAACGAGATCAGCCTCGTCCCTTACGTGCCGGATCGCGTGCTGACGCCGCTGATCAGGAACCTGCACGCCGATCCTTTCTTCACCACCTTTGCCACCGCCCGCGAGGAGGAAGCGGTCGGCATTGTCTCGGGCGCCTGGATGGGCGGCCGCCGCGGCGCGGTGTTGATGCAGACTTCGGGTTTTGCGACGCTCGCCAACGTGCTGGCCTCGCTCGCAGTGCCTTACCAGATCCCGCTGATCATGTTCGTGTCCGAGCGCGGCACGCTCGGCGAGTTCAATTACGGCCAGTCGCTGGTCTGCCGCACCATGCGCCCCGTGCTGGATTCGCTGGCGCTGGAGCATCACACCATCACCCGGCTCGATGAACTCGAATTCATCACCGACCGCTCGATCAAGCAGGCCGTCACCACGCAGGCGCCGGTGGCGCTGATCCTCAACCCGCTGCTCACCGGCGGCAAGGTGTTTGACAAGTGAGGCCGGCCAAATGAGCTCAGATCTGAATGCGCGCAACACCAAGGTGATGAACCGTTTCGACGTGACCTCGCGCCTGATCGCGAACCTCAAGCACGAAGAAGCCGTGATCGGCGGCATCGGCAACACCAATTTCGATCTCTGGGCCGCCGGCCACCGCCCGCAGAACTTCTACATGCTGGGCAGCATGGGCCTCGCCTTCCCCATCGCGCTCGGGGTGGCGCTGGCGCAGCCCGACCGCCGCGTCTTCGCGCTTGAAGGCGACGGCTCGCTGCTGATGCAACTCGGCGCGCTCTCGACGATTGCGGCCCTGAAGCCAAAGAACCTTACGATGATCGTGATGGACAATGGCATCTACCAGATTACCGGCGCACAACCGACACCGGCCGCGCACGTCGCCGACATCGTCGCCATCGCCATCGGCTCCGGCCTCGCCAACAGCGCCTGGGCCGCGGACGAGGAGGATTTCCAGCGGCTGGTCGAGGACGCGATGACCGCTGCCGAGCCGAGCTTGATCGCCGTCCGGATCGACGACAAGCCTGGCGTCGGCACCACTCGCCGCGATCCCGTACAGATCCGGGAACGATTCATGCATGGCCTTGGCGTGCGCGAACCACTTTAAACATTTCGTCATTAACTACACGTCGATCTGATAGCGGGACTATACGGCCGGTTGCAAATCTGTGCTAAGCGAGCCGCATGTCCATTTTGGTTCGTTCCTTTGCCTGGCTGCTGGCAGCCGCCGTCACATTCGCAACTCTCGGTCCACCGGGCCTGCGGCCCCATTCCGACTTCGGCCAGGACGGCGAACATGCGCTCGCCTTTGTCCTGGTGGGACTGGCCTTTGGTCTCGCCTATCGGCAGCGGCGCCTGCTGACCGCAACGGCCGCAATCGTGCTGATCGGCGTGCTCGAATTGATGCAATTTTGGGCACCCGGCCGCCATGCGCGGCTGGAGGATTTTCTGGTGGACGCGCTCACGGCCTGCCTCGGCTTTGCGCTCGCGGCCGCGGCCGATTGGGCCATGACCCGGCTTCGCACCAATTCGGTCCTGACGAGCGAAGGCCCCGCGGAGTGACGCTCCGCAGGGCCCGGTTTGTCAGCGGCTAGGTTGCGCAGATCAGTCGATGATCTTGACGACCCGGCGCGTGCGCGGCTCGACGATCACGCGGCGATCGTTCACGACCGCATAGCGATACTCCGTGTAGTTCGGCACCGGACGCAGCACCACGGTCGGCGGCAACGGCTCGCCAACCACGACGCGCTCGCGGATCACCACTGACTCATCGCGCGGAAGTCCGCCTAGAATCGCATTCGGAATTTCCAAACCGGCGCCGACGGCCGCACCGACGGTGCCGCCGACCATCGCGCCGACCGGGCCGCCGATGTCGCCGCCCGCGCGCGCGCCGTCCGCCGCGCCCTGGGCGGTCGTCGACTGAGCAAAGGCTGCACTCGACGCCAGCAGCGAGGCGGCAGCCAACGAAATCGCAAGACGGGTTTTCATGTCCTTAGTCTCCAGTGATTGTCATGCGCCTTCAACCGCGGGGCCGGAGCATTGTTCCGGTTCCGCGGCGGCGAAAGACGCTTCAAGGCTGGAAACCTGTTACCTCGTAACACTTACGCTGCGGCGATTTCGTGCCCCGCCATCAGTTCCAGTGCACGTACCATCGCGGAATGATCCCAGCCCTTGCCGCCATGAGCGGTGCAGGATGAGAACAATTGCTGCGCCACAGCCGTGCTCGGCAGCGAGAGGCCGAGCGTACGCGCGCCTTCGAGCGCGAGGTTGAGATCCTTCTGGTGCAGCTCGATGCGGAAGCCCGGATCGAAATTGCGCTTCACCATGCGCTCGCCATGGACTTCGAGAATCCGCGAGGATGCAAAGCCGCCCATCAGCGCCTGCCGCACCAGCGCAGGGTCGGCGCCGGCCTTCGACGCAAACAACAGCGCCTCGCTCACCGCCTCGATCGTCAGCGCCACGATGATCTGGTTGGCGACTTTCGTCGTTTGCCCGTCGCCATTGGCCCCGACCCTGGTGACGTTCTTGCCCATCTTGTCGAACACCGGCTTCATGCTGTTGAAGGCGCGCTCGGGCCCGCCGACCATGATGGTGAGGCTCGCCGCCTTGGCGCCGACCTCGCCTCCGGACACTGGCGCGTCGAGATAATCGGCGCCGAGTGCCTCGATCTTCTTGGCAAACTCCTTCGTCGCGAGCGGCGAGATCGAGCTCATGTCGACCACGATCTTGCCCTTGGAGATGCCGCTCGCCACACCGTCCTTGCCGAACAACACGGCTTCCACATGCGGCGTATCCGGCACCATGATGATGACCGCGCCCGCCTCCTCCGCGACCTCCTTGCTGGACTTGCAGGGGACGCCGCCGGCGGCGATCAGATCGGGCGCGACCGGTGCGACGTCATGCAGGAGAACCCGATAGCCGGCCGCCAGGAGATGGCCGGCCATTGGCCGTCCCATGGTGCCAAGTCCGATGAAGCCGATATTGGTCATGTCTCTAACTTTCTCTCAGTTGCATAAGCGGAATTCATCCGCGTGCTCGGCGCAACCTCTCCCGCTTGCGGGAGAGGTCGGCGCGGAGGGCCGGGTGAAGGGCTTTATCCCCTTGAAGATTTTCTCGGTGCACCTCAACAGTCCCAACGCGGAAACACCCTCTCCCCAACCCTCTCCCGCAAGCGGGAGAGGGAGCGCACTGTCATCGCTGCCGCATCTGGTCCCCGACGCTCACGTCTCAAACGTCTGCGCCGCGTGCCATGAGAGTCCTTCCAGCGTCGTGGTGCGCGGCTTGTATTCGCAGCCGATCCAGCCGCGATAGCCGATCGCGTCGAGGTGGCGGAACAGGAAGGGATAGTTGATCTCGCCGGTGCCGGGCTCATGGCGCCCGGGATTGTCGGCAAGCTGGATGTGCGCAATCTGGGGAAGGTATTCCTGCATGGTGCGGGCGAGATCGCCCTCCATGATCTGCATGTGATAGATGTCGTACTGGATGAACAGGTTGTTCGATCGTACCTCTGAGATCAGCTGCACCGCCTGCTCGGTCCCGTTGAGATGGAAGCCGGGAATGTCGAGCGTGTTGATCGGCTCGATCAGCAGCTTGATGTTCTCCCGCGCCAGCGTCGAGGCGGCAAAGCGCAGATTGCCCACCAGCGTCTCGTTGAGCTCGCGCCGGTCGGCATCGGCAGGCGCGATGCCGACGAGGCAGTTGAGCTGCTCGCAATCGAGCGCCTTGGCGTAGTCGATGGCCCGGAATACGCCGTCGCGAAATTCGGCGGTGCGATCGGGCAGGATCGCGATGCCGCGCTCACCCGCTGCCCAGTTGCCGGCCGGCAGGTTGTGCAGCACCTGCGTCAGGCCGTGGGCCTCGAGCTGCTCGCGCAGCTGCGCCTTATCGAAATCGTAGGGAAAGAGATATTCAACCCCGGAAAATCCCGCCGCCTTCGCAGCGGCGAAGCGGTCGAGGAACGGCATCTCGTTGAAGAGCATGGTGAGGTTGGCGGCGAATTTCGGCATGATGCTGTCCTCCCTATTCGGCCGGCTGAAGCACGCCGGGCCGCGCCGCGTCGACCTCGTCAAGTGGCAGGTCCAGCACCTCCTCGAACTCGACGATGTTGTCGATCTCCGTGCCCATGGCGATGTTCGTGACGCGTTCGAGGATGAACTCCACCACGACGGGCACGCGGTGCTTGGCCATCAATTCGCGCGCCGTCGCGAACGCCGCTTGCGTGTCCTTCGGGTCGGTGACGCGGATCGCCTTGCAGCCGAGACCTTCGGCGACGGCGACATGGTCGACGCCGTAGACGCCGATCTCGGGCGCGTTGATGTTCTCGAAGGAGAGCTGAACGTGATAGTCCATGTCGAAGCCGCGCTGGGCCTGCCGGATCAGGCCGAGATAGGAATTGTTCACGACGACGTGGATGTAGGGCAGATTGAACTGCGCCCCGACCGCGAGCTCCTCGATCAAGAACTGGAAGTCGTAGTCGCCTGACAGCGCGACGATCTCTCGCTCCGGACACGCTGCGCGCACGCCGAGTGCGGCGGGCAGCGTCCAGCCGAGCGGCCCGGCCTGCCCTGCATTGATCCAGTTGCGCGGCTTGTAGACGCCGAGGAATTGCGCGCCGGCGATCTGCGACAGGCCGATCACGGTGACATAAGTGGTATCGCGGCCGAACGCCTTGTTCATCTCTTCATAGACGCGTTGCGGCTTGATCGGCACGTTGTCGAAATGGCTCTTGCGCTGCATCGTCCTCTTGCGATCGCGGCAGGATGCGGGCCACGCCTGGCGCTCGCGGAGCCTGCCTGAACGGCGCCACTCCCTGGCGACGGTGACGAACAATTCGAGGGCGGCCTTCGCGTCTGAGACGATGCCGAGATCGGGATTGAACACGCGCCCGATCTGGGTCGGCTCGATGTCCACGTGAACGAATTTACGACCCTTGGTGTAGGTCTCGACCGAGCCGGTGTGACGATTGGCCCAGCGGTTGCCGATGCCGAGCACGAAATCCGACTCCAGCAGCGTCGCGTTGCCATAGCGGTGGCTGGTTTGAAGCCCGACCATCCCGGCCATCAGCACGTGATCGTCGGGGATCGCGCCCCAGCCCATGAGCGTCGGCACGACAGGCACGTTCGCGATTTCGGCGAATTCGACCAGCAGATCCGAGGCATCGGCGTTGATGATGCCGCCGCCGGCGACGATCAACGGCCGCTCGGCGGCATTGAGCATCTCCAGCGCCTTCTCGACCTGCTTGCGCGACGCAGCCGGCTTGTAGACCGGCAGCGGCTCGTAGGTCTCGTCGTCGAACTCGATCTCGGCAAGCTGCACGTCGAGGGGCATGTCGATCAGCACCGGACCCGGCCTTCCCGAGCGCATCACGTGAAACGCCTGGCTGAACACGCGCGGCACCAGCGCCGGCTCGCGCACCGTCACCGCCCATTTGGTCACGGGCTTTGCGATCGACTCGATATCGACGGCCTGAAAGTCCTCCTTGTAGAGCCGCGCCCGGGGCGCCTGTCCGGTGATGCAGAGGATCGGAATGGAATCGGCGATCGCTGAATACAGCCCGGTGATCATGTCGGTGCCGGCCGGTCCCGAAGTGCCGATGCAGACGCCGATATTGCCCGCCTTGGCCCGCGTGTACCCTTCCGCCATGTGCGAAGCGCCCTCGACATGGCGCGCAAGGATGTGGCGGATCGAGCCGCGCTTCTTCAACGCCGAGTAAAGCGGATTGATCGCTGCCCCGGGAACCCCGAAGGCGGTGGAGATGCCTTCCTTCTCCAGAATTCGGACGGCAGCATCGACGGCTCGCATCTTCGCCATATCGGACCTCGCTTGGTTGCGTCAGCGAGCGAGATCATCCGGCGTGCAAGATGCGATCTCAACGAGATCGATTTTATTTTCCACGATGCGGCAGCCGCGGAAAAATAGCGGCAGGCTCAATCGGTTAGATCGAGATGCACGTGAAAGGAGATCACTCGAACAGCGGCGCCAGCTCCATCTGCGGCACGAGAACGATACCCTTGTCGGTGATACGAATTTCCGGAATGACCGATAGCGGAATCAAATTGAAGCCCATGTAGGGGATGGTGCAGCCGGCCTCCGCCCATTCTTTCTTGAGCTCCTTGACCTCTTCGGCCACCTCGGTGACGCGCTTGTCAGAGAGCAAGCCTGCGATCGGCAGCGGAACCAATGCCCTCACCTTGCCATCAGCCACCACACAGACGCCGCCCTGACGCTCCCTGATCGCCGATATCGCCACCTGCATGTCGCCCTCGTTGGTCCCAGCGACGATGATGTTGTGGCTGTCGTGGCCGACGCTGGAGGCCACCGCACCGCGCTTCAGGCCAAAATCCTTCAACAGGCCGTACGCGACGTTGCCGGCGGACTTGCCGTGGCGCTCGACCACCGTGACGAAGCACAGGCCGTAGCGCGCAAACAGCTCCGGCCAGTCATTGGCGGGCTCGACCCTGACCTTCTCGTGAATCAGCGTAATGCCCGGCAGCGCAGTCTTGATGGCATTGACGGTGCAAGCCTTTGCCGGCAGTTCCGGCGTCAGCTTGACCTTCTTGGGCAACTTCACGGTGGCATAAGCGGCCTTCGGATATTGATAGCGCTGTGACAGCGCCTGATCGAGCCTGGAGGTGATCTTGCCGTGCTCGACCACGAGCTCGCCGCCATACCAGGTGCATTGCGGCTTGAGATTGTCATCCATCAGCACGAGATCGGCGCGGCGGCCGCCGCCGAGCCCACCGATATCGCCCTCCATGCCGAAGCGGGTGGCGCCATGCAGCGAGCCCATCGACCAGGCCTGCTCCGGCGACATCCCCGCCTTCACGGTTTCCCGTACCACCCAGTCGAGACCGAACAGCAGCAGATCGTCGGCATCCCGGTCGTCGGTGCACACGGCCGTGCGCTTGTGCGACGCCCCGAGCCCGGTGATGGTGCGGATCGCCTGCGGCAGCGAGTGCCAGGGCGTCGTTGGCGGACCACCGCGCAGGAACACCCAGACGCCGGCGTCGAGCAGGTCGTCGGCGATGTCGCGGTCGATCGCCTCGTGCGTGTCGGTGACGCCGCTCGCCGCATAGGCCGCGACGAATTCGCGGCCATAGACATGGCCGGACACCGGGCGCCCGCGCTTCAATGCAGCGGCAAGGATCGCATGGCTGCGCTCGTCGCCCATCGTCACCGGGACAAAATCCATCTTCTCGCCGAGCGCCACCGCTTCGGGCCAGCGGTCGAACAGGCCGGCGATCTTGTCCGGTGTGAGGTCGCCGCCCGCGGTTTCCAGCTCCGCGGACGTTGCCGGCACGGTGCTCGGCACCGTCAGGAAGATCGAGAGCGGCGCCTCGCGCGCATCCTCGAGCATCGCCTCGATGCCGGCGACGTCCATGACGTTGCCGATCTCGTGGCTGTCGCAGAAGATCGTGGTGGTGCCGTTGAGCAGCGCGGCCTCCGCGTAGGCGCAGGCCGTCACCATCGAGGATTCGATATGGATGTGCGGATCGACGAGGCCTGGCGCGATGATGCCGCCGGCCGCGTCGTAGCTCGTGACGTCGCTCCACGCCTTCCTGGCTGTTCCGGCCGGCTTCACCGCCGCGATGCGGCCGCCGGTGATCCAGACCTCGCGGCTCGCGTGGATGCGCTCCGAATAGGTCGAGAGCACCCGCGCGCCGGTGATGACCAGATCCGGCGCGGCGCGTGCGGATGCGACGTCGGCGAGGCACCGCGTCATGCTGTGCAGCGGCGCGACGGCAAAACGAGTGAGCTTGGTCATCGGGGCTCTCGCGTGGGAATGGACAGCCCAATGATGGTTGCCCCCGATGGCGGCAGGGGCAACTCAAATAATGCGGCATCCATGCTTACGCATTGGGCAGACGCGCCCCGCCTTCTAAGCTCCGCTAGTCCTCGTTCGCCTTGAAACGCCCGAGTCCCTTCAGCACGAAGGGCGCCAGCAGCGCGATCAGCGCGATGCCGAGCAGTGTCGCCGAGATCGGGCTCTGCAGCAGCGTCATGGGATCGCCGAGGCTGATCGCGAGCGCCCTGCGCAATTGGCTCTCGGCGATCGGGCCGAGGATCAGGCCGACGACCACGGGCGCGATCGGAAAATCGAACCGGCGCATCAGGAAGCCGAGCACGCCGAAGCCGGCCAGCATCGACAACTCGACCACCGACGGCTTTGCGGCGATGGTGCCCATGGTTGCGAACACGAGGATGCCGGCATAGAGCCAGGGCTGCGGGATCGCGAGCAGCCGCACCCACAGGCCGACCAGCGGCAGATTGAGCACCAGCAGCATCGCATTGGCGATGAAAAGACTGGCGATGAGGCCCCACACCAGGTCGGGCCGTTCGGCGAACAGCAACGGTCCCGGGTTGAGGCCGTATTGCTGGAAACCTGCGAGCATCATCGCGGCCGTCGCCGAGGTCGGCAGCCCGAGCGTGAGCAGCGGCACCAGCGTGCCGGCGGCGGAGGCGTTGTTGGCGGCTTCCGGTCCCGCGACGCCTTCGATCGCACCCTTGCCGAACTCTTCCGGATGTTTCGTCAGCCGCTTCTCGGTCGAATAGGACAGGAAGGTCGGAATCTCCGCACCGCCCGCAGGCAACGCGCCGATCGGGAAGCCGAACATGGTGCCACGCAGCCACGGCTTCCACGACCGCTTCCAGTCCTCTGTCGTCATCCACAACGAGCCACGCACCGGCTCGAGCTTCTCCTCGGTGTGGTGGCGGCGCGATGCGACGTAGAGCGCCTCGCCCACCGCGAACAGACCGACCGCAAGCGTCGTCACCTCGACGCCGTCGAGCAGCTCGGGGATGCCGAACGCAAGCCGCGCCTGTCCGGTCAGCTTGTCGATGCCGATAAGACCGAGCGTCAGGCCGATGAACAGGCTGGTCAGGCCGCGGATCGGGGAATCGCCGAAGGTCGCCGACACCGTGACAAAGGCGACGCACATCAGCGCGAAATAATCCTCCGGGCCAAAGCGCACGGCGAAATCGACCAGCCACGGCGCGAGGAACGCCAGACCGATCGTGGCGATGGTGCCGGCGACGAAGGAGCCGATTGCGGAGGTCGCAAGCGCCGGCCCGCCGCGGCCGGCCTTGGCCATCTTGTTGCCTTCGAGGGCGGTCGCCATCGAGGCGCTCTCGCCGGGCGTGTTGATGAGGATCGCGGTGGTCGAGCCACCATACATGCCGCCGTAATAAATGCCGGCGAACATGATCAGCGAGCCGCCGGGATCGAGCTTGTAGGTGACCGGCAAGAGCAGTGCGACCGTGAGCGCCGGGCCGATACCGGGCAGCACGCCAACGGCCGTGCCGAGGAACACGCCAATCAGCGCATAGAGCAGATTCATGGGCTGGATGGCGACCGCCATGCCATGAGCCAGCGCGGCAAAAGTGTCGATCACAGCAGTCGCTCCAGAGGGCCAGCCGGAAGGCTCAGCGTCAGCAGCCGATCAAATGCGAGATAGATGAGCGTCGACATCACGAGGGCGATAATGGAATCGGCAAGGATGGCACGGCGTCCGAACGCGGCTGACGTCGTGACGAACAGTGCCGACGTCGCCAGGATGAATCCGCCACCGAAGCCAATGATGGCGATCAGCAGCGCAAGGCCGACGAGGATCAGAACCACGGGGACAGGATCGGCACTTTCGCGCGCCGGCAGATTGCCACGTAGCGCGTCGATGAAATTGCCGATCGCCAGCAGCGCAAGCCCGGAGGCTACCACGACGGGCATCGCTTCGGGCCCCATCCCGTACATCCCGGTGGACGGCAGGCCGCGTGCGTCCCAGACCAGCACCGCGGCGAGAGCTGCGAGCAGTGCGGCGATGACCAGACCGGCACGATCGACGCGCCCCCGCGAGTGGGCCGGATCGACTGAGGTCATGACTTGACCAGGCCGACCGATTTCAGCACGTCGGTGACGCGTGTCGTCTCCTTTTTCAGGAAGTCGGCGAATGCGTCGCCACCGAGATAGGCATCCTCCCAGCCCTTCTGCTTGAGGATCTCCTTCCAGGCGTCCGATTTCACCATCTTCTCGACCGCATCGCCCAAAGTCTTGCGCTGCTCCGGCGTGATGCCGGGAGGTGCGACCACCGAACGCCAGTTGGCGATCACGAGGTCGATGCCCTGCTCCTTGAAGGTCGGTATGTCGCTGCCCGCGATGCGCTTCTCCGAGGTTACGCCGATCGCACGCAGCTTGCCGGACTTGATCTGCCCTTCATATTCACTCAGCCCCGAAATGCCCGCAGTGACCTTGCCGCCGAGAATCGCCGCCAGCGACTCGCCGCCGCCGGAGAACGGGATGTAATTGATCTTCTTCGCGTCGGCCCCGACGGCGCCGGCGAACAGCGCCGCCATCACGTGGTCGACGCCGCCGGCCGAGCCGCCGGCGAAGGTCACCTTGGCGATGTCGGCCTTCACCGCGGCGGCGAGATCCTGCGCATTCTTGATCGGCGAATTGGCGGGAACCACGATCACCTGGATTTCCTCGGTGAGGCGCGCGATCGGCGTCACCTGCTCGAGCGTGACGGGCGACTTGTTCATGGCGAGGGCGCCCACCATGACGAAGCCGTTGACCATCATCTGGTTGCCGTCGCCCTTCGCCCCGTTGACGAACTGGGCGATGCCGACGCTACCGCCGGCGCCGGGAACGTTGGTGACCTGCACGCTGCGGGCGACGCCCGAGGCCACCAGCGCCTGCTGCATCGAGCGCGCAGTCTGGTCCCAGCCGCCGCCCGGCGCCGCCGGCGCCATCAGCTTGAGCTCGAGCTGCTGGGCAAAAGCCGGATTGGCTGCCGCGAGGATCAACGCGACGGCTGCGCCGATAACGCGCGCGGGAAATTGAAACATGGGGGCATCTCCAGGCTCATGCGGACGTTTGCCGCATTGTGTCGTTTGGTCGCATATCAGCCAAAACGGCCGATGCTGTCCAGTGACATCACCCCGGGGTCCTGGTTAGCGAGGCATCGGGATGACCCCGCCGAGCGCTGCCGTCAGTTCGGCGGCGACATCTCGCACGATTTGTCCGATTTCCGGCAACCTCTGGTCGGTCAGCCGGCTGGTCATGCCGGAGACCGAAATCGCCGCGAGCGGCTCGGCGCAGTCATTGTAGACGACCGCGGCGACACAGCGCAGACCCATGCAGGCCTCTTCATCGTCGAGCGCGTAGCCCTGCTTGCGGATCTTTTCGAGCTCTTTGAATAGGTCGCTCGGCCGCACGATCGACTTTTCGGTCAGGCGGGGCATGCCGTGGTGGCGGATGACGGCGCCGACGTCCTCGTCGGAATAGGTCGCGAGCACCGCCTTGCCGACACCGGAAGTCACCATGGGGACACGGCCGCCGACCTGGGTCAGCGATCGCATGATCTCGCGGCTCTCCATGCGGGTTAGGACGATGATGAACTCGTCGTCGACCACGGCGAGATTGGCGGTCTCGCGGGTGAGATCGCGCAGCTTGCGCAAGTAAGGGATCGCCTGCGTGGAGAAATTGCGCCGCCGCGCGAAGCTCGCGCCGACTGTGAAGCTGCGCACGCCGACATGCCATTTGGATTCGGCGCGGTCGAACTGCACGAAGCGTCGGCTTTCCAGCGTCGCCAGCAGGCGGTGCACGGTGGAGGCCGACAGGCCGGTGCGGACGGCGAGATCGCTGAGGCGATAGCCTTCATCGTCCTCGGCGAGGGTCTCAAGGATCGATAGTGCGCGGTCGACGGACTGCACGCCGCCGTCGCGCACCTCGTGGTCGGCCTCTGCGGTCGACCTGGGCTCGAGCGATTTGCGCCGGATCACGTTCTTGCTCATCGCGACCTGCCGCTTATGCGTCCGTCATTCCGGGATGGTGCGCCGGGACTGCGCGCAGCGCGGGCCTGGCGTACCAGACCCGGAATCTCGAGATCACGGGTCCGACGCTCCGGGCCGCGCTTGCGCGGTCCCGTCGCGTCGTCCCGGGATGACAGATAACGCTCAGAGCAGCCCTGCCCCGCGCGCCCATTTGTACTTGGCGCCCAGCACCTCGACCGGCAGCTCGGTCGAATAGGCGTAGGCCGGGATGCCGTTCTGGTAGAGATATTCGGCGGCTTCCTCGACCTCGACGTCGCCGGCGAGCGAGGCGACCATCGGCTTCACGAAACCCTTGGCCTCCATCTCCTTCTTCACCTCGACCATGTTGCGGGCGAACACCATCGGCGGGGTGACGATGGTGTGCCAGTAGCCGAGGATCAGCGCATGGATGCGCTCATCCGACAGGCCGAGCTTGACCGTGTTGACGTAGGTGATCGGCGGCTCGCCGCCGGTGATATCCACAGGGTTTCCGGCCGCGCCGAACGGCGGGATGAACTTGCGGAACGCCGCATCGAGGTCCGGCGGCATCGACATCAGCGACAGTCCGTTGTCGACGCAGGAGTCCGACAGCAGCACGCCCGAGCCGCCGGCACCGGTGATGATCAGTACGTTCTCGCCCTTCGGCGTCGGCAGCACGGGTACGCCGCGGGCGAATTCGAGCAACTGGCGCAGGGACCGCGCGCGGATCACGCCGGATTGCTTGAACACGTCCTCGTAGATCCGGTCGTTACCGGCGAGCGCGCCGGTGTGCGAGGACGCCGCCTTCGCGCCTGCCGAGGTGCGGCCGGCCTTGAGCACGACGACCGGCTTCTTCTTGGAGACGCGTTTTGCCGCTTCCGCGAAGGCGCGGCCGTCCTTGAGATCTTCGCAGTGCTGCGCGATCAAATTGGTGTTCGGATCCTGCTCGAAGAAGGCGAGCAGATCGTCCTCGTCGATGTCCGACTTGTTGCCGAGGCCGACGATCGCCGACACGCCCATCTTGGCCGAGCGAGAGAAGCCGATGATGGCCATGCCGATGCCGCCCGACTGCGACGACAGCGCCGCGTGACCCTTGACGTCATAAGCCGTGCAGAAGGTCGCGCAGAGATTGGCCGGGGTATAGTAGAAGCCGTAGATGTTCGGCCCCATCAGGCGAATGTCGTACTTCTTGCCGACCTCGACGATCTCGGCCTGGAGCTCGGGCGCGCCAGCCTCCGCAAAGCCCGACGGGATCAGCACCGCGCCGGGGATTTTCTTCTCTCCGCATTCGGTCAGCGCCGCCGCCACGAACTTCGCGGGGATCGCGAACACCGCGACGTCGATCACGCCGGGCACATCCTTGACACTCTTATACGCTTTGTAGCCAAGGATCTCGGCGGCCTTGGGATGGATCGGATAGATCTCACCCTTGTAGCCGCCGTTGATCAGATTCTTCATCACGGAGTTGCCGATCTTGCCGTCTTCGGCGGAGGCGCCGACCACCGCGACCGCCTTCGGCTGCATGATGCGGTTCATCGCCGCGACGATCTCTTCGGTCGGGCGCGGCTTCGGCTTGGGAACGTAGGCGAAGTCGACGACGATACGGACGTCGGCGGCGGTTGCGCCCTTCGCCGTCGCGAACACCGGGTTGAGGTCGAGCTCGACGATCTCAGGGAAGTCGGTGACGAGCTGCGAGACCTTGACGATGACGTCGGCGAGCGCCGTGCGGTTCACCGGCTCGCCGCCGCGCACGCCCTTTAGGATCTCATGCGCCTGGATGCCGTCGAGCATCGAGAGCGCGTCTTCCTTGGTCGCAGGTGCGAGGCGGAAGGTGATGTCCTTCAAGACTTCGACCAGCACGCCGCCGAGGCCGAAGGCGACCAGCTTGCCGAACGAGCCGTCGGTGATCGAGCCGACGATGACTTCGGTGCCGCCGGCCAGCATCTGCTGCACCTGGATGCCCTCAATCTTGGCATCGGACTTGTATTTCTTGGCGTTGGAAAGAATGGTCTCGTAGGCCTTTTCGGCTTCCTCGGCCGTCTTGAGGCCGACAATGACGCCGCCGGCTTCGGTCTTGTGGAGAATGTCCGGCGAGACGATCTTCATCACGACGGGGAAGCCCATCGCGGACGCCATCTTGCCGGCTTCGCCCGCCGACTTGGCCACGTCCTCCTTCGGCACCGGAATTCCGTAGGCGTCACAGACCAGCTTGCCTTCCGGCGCCGTCAGGCTGGTGCGGTTGTCCGCCTTGACCTGGTCAAGCACCTTGCGGACGGCATCTTTGGAATTGGACATGTGGCTTCTCCCTTGACCTTAGTTCGTTCTTAGCAAAGCGCGCGCGGTTAGCGGCTGCCGGTGATGCGTGCCATTCGCCGCGCTCTGTTCCAGGGCGGAACGGAGTGGCATAAGCCCAAGACTACTCCGCCGGCTTGGATCAAAAATGGCTGGCGATGGCATTTGGTATGCCAGAAGCCAACTTGTCAAGCCAGTGTGCCCCTTAGAACGCCGCAAAAATCGCCGGCTTGACATTCTGGCATGTGGTATGCCAAAAACTTTCCCGTTAATATTCCTGTAAAAGACGACTCCCACCTGGAGGAGATTCGTCGTGTCACTACGGAAACCAACCAAGGCGTTGCCGAATATGGCCGAGGCAGACATCGCAATCGTTCGCATTGCCCCGGAGAGCAGCTTCAAGAACAAGGCGTATGACGCTTTGAAGGAAGCCATCCTCAAGATGGACATCTACTCGACGCCCGAGCCGGTGATGCTCGACGAGCGCGCGCTGTCCGAACGGCTGGGCGTCAGCCGCACGCCGATCCGCGAAGCCATCGCGATGCTCGAGCAGGACGGATTCGTGAAGACGGTGCCGCGCCGCGGCATCATGGTGGTGCGCAGGACCAAGACCGAGATCGTCGACATGATCCGCGCCTGGGCAGCGCTGGAAAGCATGGCCGCCCGCCTCATCACCACCACCGCGCGCAAGAAGGACATCACGGCGCTGCGCGACTTCTTCAAGGACTTTGGCAAGGACCGCCTGCCCGAGGATCATGTCGAGGAATATTCGCGCGCCAACATCGCCTTCCACCAGGCGCTGATCTCGCTGTCGGAATCACCCGTGCTGGTCGATCTCACCAACGACCTGCTGCTGCACGTGCGCGGCTATCGCCAGTTGACCATCGGACGCAAGGACCGAACCGCGACGTCGCTGCCCGAGCATCTCGGCATCATTGAAGCGCTGGAAGCGCGCGACACCGAGCTCGCCGAGAAGCGCGCCCGCGACCACACCCTTGGCCTTGCCGCTTACGTCGAAGCGCACGGCCAGGAACTATTCACGTAGCTCTTTACCTAGCAAACGTTCACCAGAAGGGCGAAGCACTCGCCCCACTACGAGAGATCAGGGAGACAAGGCCCATGCTGAACACCGCGACCAAGTCCGAAGCACCGGGCACCGAGCAGGAACTGACGGATGGCTTCCATCTCGTCATCGACGCGCTCAAGCTGAACGGCATCAACACCATCTATAATGTGCCGGGTATCCCGATCACGGATTTGGGCCGCATGGCGCAGGCCGCCGGTATTCGCGTGATCTCCTTCCGTCACGAGCAGAACGCCGGCTACGCCGCAGGCATCGCCGGCTATCTTACCAAGAAGCCCGGCGTGTGCCTCACGGTCTCCGCGCCCGGCTTCCTCAACGGTCTCACTGCGCTCGCGCATGCCACCACCAATTGCTATCCGATGATCCTGATCTCGGGCTCCTCCGAGCGCGAGATCGTCGACCTCCAGCAGGGCGACTACGAGGAAATGGACCAGCTCGCGATCGCAAAGCCGCTGTGCAAGGCGGCCTACCGCGTGCTGCACGCCCAGGACATCGGCATCGGCTTTGCCCGCGCCATCCGCGCCGCAGTCTCCGGCCGTCCCGGCGGTGTCTATCTCGATCTGCCGGCAAAGCTGTTCGGCCAGGTGATGAACGCCGATGCCGGCCAGAAGTCGCTGGTCAAGGTGATTGACGCTGCACCCGCACAGATCCCCTCGCCCGCTTCGGTGAAGCGCGCGCTCGATGTGCTCAAGAGCGCCAAGCGCCCGCTCATCATCCTCGGCAAGGGCGCGGCCTACGCGCAGGCCGATGAGGAGATCAAGAGCTTCGTCGAGAAGAGCGGCGTGCCGTTCCTGCCGATGAGCATGGCCAAGGGCCTCCTCCCCGACACGCATCCGCAATGCGCCGGCGCCGCCCGTTCGACGGTGCTGAAAGAGTCCGACGTCGTCATGCTGATCGGCGCGCGGCTGAACTGGCTGCTGTCGCACGGCAAGGGCAAGAGCTGGGGCGAAGCGCCGAAGAAGTTCATCCAGGTCGACATCGAGCCGAAGGAGATGGACTCCAACGTCGAGATCGTCGCGCCCGTGGTCGGCGACATCGGCTCGGTCGTCTCCGCCTTCAACCAGGCGATGGGCCCAAGCTGGACCGCCCCGCCCGCCGAATGGACCAAGGCGATTACGTCCAAGCGCGAGGAGAACGTCGCCAAGATGGCGCCGAAGCTCATGAACAACAAGTCGCCGATGGATTATCACGGCGCACTCGGCGTGCTGAAGAACGCGATCAAGGAGCACCCCGAGGCGATCCTCGTCAACGAAGGCGCCAACACGCTCGACCTCGCGCGCGGCGTCATCGACATGTATCGCCCGCGCAAGCGTCTCGACGTCGGCACCTGGGGCGTGATGGGCATCGGCATGGGCCAGGCGATCGCGGCCGCACTCGAGACCGGTCATCCCGTACTCGCAGTGGAAGGCGACAGCGCGTTCGGCTTCTCCGGCATGGAGGTCGAGACCATCTGCCGCTACAATCTTCCGATCTGCGTCGTCATCTTCAACAATGACGGCATCTATCGCGGCACCGACGTCAACGGCGCCAACTCCGATCCCGCGACGACGGTGTTCGTCAAGGGCGCGCGCTACGACAAGATGATGGAAGCTTTCGGCGGCGTCGGCGTGAATGCCACCTCGCCCGACGAGCTCAAGCGCGCAGTCAATGAGGCGATGGAGTCCGGCAAGCCGACGCTCATCAACGCGGTGATCGATCCGGCCGCGGGGTCGGAGAGCGGCCGCATCGGCAACCTCAATCCGCAGAGCGTTCTGCAGAAGAAGAAGTAACTCCGGGTCATTCCCCGCGCAGGCGGGGAATCCAGTATTCGCCGGACCATCCATTGTGGCGAGCACTGAGCCCAACCGAAACGATCGCGAATACTGGATGCCCGCCTTCGCGGGCGTGACGGAAACAGAGTGGTAACAGGAGCAACACGATGACCAAAGCGCTTGAGGGCGTTCGCATTCTCGACTTCACCCACGTCCAGTCCGGACCGACCTGCACGCAGTTGCTCGCCTGGTTCGGCGCCGACGTGATCAAGGTGGAGCGTCCGGGCGTGGGTGATATCACGCGCGGCCAGCTGCAGGACATCCCGAACGTGGACAGCCTGTATTTCACCATGCTCAACCACAACAAGCGCTCGATCACGCTCGACACCAAGAACCCCAAGGGCAAAGAAGTCCTGACCGAGCTGATCAAGAAGTGCGACGTGCTGGTGGAAAACTTCGGCCCCGGCGTGCTCGATCGCATGGGCTTCCCCTGGGAGAAGATCCAGCAGATCAACCCCAAGATGATCGTCGCCTCGATCAAGGGCTTTGGCCCTGGCCCGTACGAAGACTGCAAGGTCTATGAGAACGTCGCGCAGTGCACCGGGGGCGCCGCCTCCACCACCGGCTTCCGCGACGGCCTGCCGCTCGTCACCGGCGCACAGATCGGCGATTCCGGCACCGGCCTGCATCTGGCGCTCGGCATCGTCACCGCGCTCTATCAGCGCACCCACACCGGCAAGGGCCAGCGCGTCACCGCAGCGATGCAGGACGGCGTGCTCAACCTCTGCCGCGTCAAGCTGCGCGATCAGCAGCGCCTCGCCCACGGCCCGCTCAAGGAATACAGCCAGTTCGGCGAAGGCATTCCGTTCGGCGACGCCGTGCCGCGCGCCGGCAACGATTCCGGCGGCGGCCAGCCCGGCCGCATCCTGAAGTGCAAGGGCTGGGAGACCGATCCCAACGCCTACATCTACTTCATCACGCAAGCCCCGGTCTGGGAGAAGATCTGCGACGTGATCGGCGAGCCGACCTGGAAGACCGATCCGAACTACGCCAAGCCGGCTGCCCGCCTGCCGCGCCTCAACGAGATCTTCGCCCGCATCGAGCAGTGGACGATGACCAAGACCAAGTTCGAGGCGATGGAAATCCTCAACAAGGACGACATTCCCTGCGGCCCGATCCTGTCGATGAAGGAAATCGCCGAGGATCAGTCGCTGCGCGCGACCGGCACCGTGGTCGAGGTCGATCACCCCACCCGCGGCAAATACATCTCGGTCGGCAACCCGATCAAGCTGTCGGATAGCCCGGCGGAAGTGACCCGCTCGCCCTTGCTCGGCGAGCACACCGACGAGATCCTGCGCTCGGTGCTCGGCTTCAGCGACCACCAGGTCGCCGATATCCACAAGTCCGGCGCACTCGATCCGCCCCAGAAGCAGGCCGCGGAGTAAGCGGAAAGCAGTTCGCCGCGAGACAAAGGGCCGCCCGTCGAGGCGGCCCTTTTTGCATGAGAATGCCTGCCGTCACGGGGCATCAACGTAAAAAGTCGAAAAACAACCCCATGCACAGTAGCTAACTCCTTGGTCGAAAAGGGATTGCTGATTTTGCGAAACTTTCTTTGACCCGTCGGGCAAAACAGGAGTATTATGCCATGGTCCAAAGCTACGGAGGCAGGCTCGGCTAAGAGCTTGCACCCTTCACCCGCCCTTCGCCCTCGTCTGAAACGACACTGCGAGTGTCCAGAACGACTTCGCCGAGCAGTTGCAGCGTCTTGGCTTTGAATCCGCGGAATGTTCGGCCAAACCAACGTTGAATTCAGATTGGTCATCGAGGAACCGATACGGTGACCCACGGTTATTATCCTGACCGGTGCGCTCTCAGAAGTGCGGGCGCGCCTCCTTCACGGCGAGTGACTGAGCGCCTCGCAAGAGATCTGTTCAACGCTGAAGACTTGGCCGCCTTTCTCGTCCGGAGGGTGTCTATCCTTGTCAGCGTGGGCGCCGGAGGCGTGGCATTCAGCTATCGTCCGGACCACGCTCGTTGATCAAATCGAGGTCGAAATGTTGAAAGATCAATCCTCTGATCGCGCCAAGCGCGAAGCCAACAAGGCGTTCAAGCCTGTCAAAACCCAAAAGCCGATGAATGACTATGCGAAGGACCAGCAATCCTTCAACGAGAATCGCGAGCGATTGAAAGCGGAGCGATTGGCCCGCGAGGCCAAGCCCAAGAGCCACTCCGAATAGCAGCGTTGTGGACCAGTTCCGGATCGCACTGGGCGAGCTGCATCGAAATGGACGCCCGACGCCGGCCTAGAGCAAGATCCGGACCCGAAGCGCCGCGTTAGCGCGAGTGTGAAGCGGCTTTCCGAAAAGATCACGGTCAAACAATGACCTAGGCACGATGGCGTTTCATCCCGATCTCATCGCACTTTAGAGCATCGAGAGCACGACGACCCCGTCCTCGAGCTCCCCCGAAGCGAGCCGCGTTCGCGCGATGCGCTCGAATTCCGTCCGGTATTTCTGAAGATAGCTGAAGGCCTGCTTCTGCGTCTGAAACGTGGTGGCCAGTCGGCACATCTGCCGGCCCGCGCCGAGCGCGAGAAAGAAAGTGATGGTGCCACCGCCGTCCGATTTAATTCTAGGCACGACCCGCATCCTTTGCATGTGACCGGCCCTCCGGATGTCGTCGGCAGTATGGAGCCGACTATCGCCGCAGCTTCTTGTTGCGCTTGGCCGTTACAGGCGCCGGCAACGATGCTTGAAGGGTTGCGTCGGCGACTTCCTTGGCTTCGCGCAGCTCTCGAAGCCGCGCCATGTTCTTGCGAACGTCCACGGCCTGCTTTTCGGCGTCCGCCATGGCGCGCGCGCCTTCTTCAGCGGCCAAACGCTGGCGATTGGAGCGTGCGACGGCTTCAGGCGACGGTTCAGCCGATCTCTTGGCGCTCATTGTTCACCTGCTCGACAACGGACAAAACCCGCTCAATCGGGGGATCGAGCGGGTAGCGTGGCCGTTTCAGTACATCCGTGAAACGGCGCCAGGGCCTTTATGCCAGCGAGAGATTTTCTGCGCTGACCTTGCCCCGCATCTTGTCGGTCTTGAGCTCGAAGTTGACCTTTTGGCCCTCAGCGAGACCCGCAAGACCAGCCCGCTCGACCGCGCTGATGTGAACGAACACATCATTGCCGCCGTCGTTAGGCTGAATGAATCCAAAGCCCTTTTGGCCGTTGAACCACTTCACAGTACCTGTCGTCATGTTCTTCTCCAAAGCGCACACGCGCACATTCCGCGTGAACGTCACGCAGAAAAAATTCATTTCGTCGATGTCTCTGGAAAGGAGCCCGCAGGCGCATTCAACAAGGCACAGCGGCTGAACGAACAGCCTCAACATATACCTCATCATCATCAATTGCAAGGCTTGGCGGAATTTAATGCGCGCATGAGATCGGCGGACGTTTTCGGCTTTGAAGATTGACACCCACACGGTGTCCGCGGCGAAGTGAGCTACGCCATTCGCAAGCGTCGATCTGACGCTAGCAGGCTCAATTGGCCGAGAGTGTCAACGGATGGACCGCTATCGAGCGCCCACCGCGCGCGGCTGGCAAGCTGTTCACCGAAGAACTTCACCACGTCTGCCTCTCCCGCGGCCTGCGCTGGCGAACCGAGACAAACGAGAACGACGGTGACAGCCCAAAGCGTGCGCAAAGGAAGCCCTAGGGTGCGTACTCATAAAATCTGCTGCTAAGAGTAGGCGCGCGTGATGTCCGCTGTCCTCCAACAGCGGCACGAAAGCGGACGTTGTCGGACTTCCGAGAATGGCAACTCCGGACTCATGCGCTGCAGAAGAGTACCGACATGTGATCGCCTTGTGGACATTGGAAGTTATTCGGGCAACCCCGCTTTGCGAAAGCCCTCAATCATCAGCTTCGCGGTTTTTGATAGCTGGCTCCTGTCGATCCACGCCGAAATCGTGAAACCAGGATCGATCTCAAGCATGCGAGCCACCGCCTCACGGGCCTCGGCGTCGCGTCCGAGATAGGCGAAAGCAGATATGAGGCAGCGATATGGTCCTGGATAGTAGGGGTTGAGACGTAAGGCTTTCTTCGCTGCAATGATGACCTCGTCAAAGCGACGAAGCTCGATAAGGGCAAACCCTATCCCGGTCAGCGCTATGAATGCTTGCGGGTCTACCGGGCTCATTCGCATGGAGTGTTCAAAGCTCCGGATCGCTTCCTCTGGCTGCCCCGCAATCTTATAGACCCAGCCTCTGCGGTGCCATGCGTAGTATGAATTCGGGTTGAGCTTGACCGCCCGGTCGGACATCTCGATCTCGCTCTCGCAATCGCCGACAAGGAGCGCCGAAATCAAGGCAACACCCGCTAACGTGTCGGGATCACCATCGTCGAGGCTCAATGCCAGGCGCATGAGCCGAACGGCTTCCATGCGTTCGAATTGAGGATCGATGGCATAATTCCTGACCACGTTCTCCGAATGACAGGCACCTGCCAGAGCGGCGGCACCAGCAAATCCGGGATCAAGTTCCAAGGCGCGCTTGACCAGTCGGAGCCCCTCGGCCAACCCTTCGCGGGTCGATGGGACCGTTTGCTGTATGGCCCGGAGATAGAGATCATACGCGGTGAGGTCTTCCGGTCGTCGCCGCGATGCCAGTGCAAGTTCGGCTTGAAACAACTTTGGCCGAATGGCTGAGACGACGGCGAGCGTGATGTCGTCCTGCAGCGCGAAAATGTCCGTCATGTCGCGCTCGAACCTGTCCGCCCAGATGTGGGTACCTGTAGCTGCTTCAATCAACCGGCCCGTTATGCGAACTTTCCCCGAGGCCTTGCGAACCTCACCCTCCAGGACATAACGCACGCCAAGCCGGCGCCCGACGTCCTTAATGTCGACCGCCTTGCCCTTGAAGGTGAAACTTGAATTGCGCGCGATCACGAACAACCCTTTGAACCGCGAAAGCGCGGTCGTGATCTCACCAACCATCCCGTCAGCGAAGTACTCTTGCTCGGGATCGCCAGACATGTTCGCGAACGGCAGCACGGCAACGGAGGGCCTGTCGGGTACTGCAGGAGCACTCACGGGCGAATCGACCGGATTTGGGCTCGCAACATCTTGCACCTCCCGCACCTGTCCCACGAAACGGAATCCCTTGCGCGGAAGCGTCCTGATGAGGCGCTGCTCCTCGCCAGTATCGCCGATGGCAGCGCGGGCAGCATTGAGGCGGGTCGTCAGCGCGGCATCGGACACAACGCGGCCGTGCCAGATGGCGCCGATGAGATCGTCCTTGCTGACGACGCGCTCCCGGTTCCGGATCAGGTATTCGAGCAAATCGAACACCTGTGGCGTAATGGAAACGACCGTTGCTCCGCGATGCAACTCGCGCCAGTCAGTGTCGAATACGTACTCTGCAAAGAGATAGCGCAAAATGCGAATCCCGTTGGATGAAGGCTCCCATGACGGGGTAGCGTTCTGGCCTCACCGGAAATCGCGAGAATAAGCCGCCGGTACGGAAAATGTAAGCTGCCGGTTAAGCGTCCGCGCCAATCCCGCGGCACTCTCCGGTCGGTGCAAAAACACCGTCCTGGAGACGCCGCAATGACCCGACGCATGGCACTACATGGCTGGAATGGACATCCGAATCGACCCGGCATGTCACCGGTTTCATCTGGAAATATTGGGCTGCCGTTCAGGAGCGCCGCAAGGGCCAAAAACTGCGCGCCACCTTGTCCAACTTGAGCGACACGGAGCTGATGGATATCGGCACCACGCGCGGCGAGATCGACTACGTCGCCTCGCACCAAGGTATTGACCCTCGAGGCATCCGATCCGGTGAATGGCTGCGATATCTGCCAACCGTGGACGGCCAGATTGGGCCTACCGACCGATAGGAGTCACGTGCGCCGTATTGCTGCGCCTGAAGTCCTTTCTGATCTTCCTCAGACACCACATTGGAACTGGTCGCGGTAAAGTCCAGAAGGGGCCATTTCCGGATGTAAGCGCCGCAACAACAAAGAGAGGAAGCCTCTTGCTTTAACGAAACTGCGCAACGGATCCCACTGGTGGACCAGACCATCGATCTTGGATCATGCGCGGGGTTCACTAGACGGTGAACGAGGTATCACGTCATGCTGCCCGGAATGAAACAGCGGACACGAGGATGTCCATCGATGTAGTGCTTCCAGACCATGGTCCGTCCGGCAAGATTTGGTTGCTTGACGACAGCGCCGTCTGGCACGAGCACCCATTCGTCGTCGATGCGAACGCGATATTGTCCGTGATCGGACTTCCAGTTCGGTTCGGAGACCACGTAGGCGTCGGAGTCCTCACAGCACTTCCCGAATTCGCTTTGCAGACTCTCGAACCAGGGCTTCAACGGGGAATTCGCATAGCGGCCGTCATCTCGCGCAAATGTCGCGGTCGACACCAGCAGCAGGAGGCAAATTTGAGCTGCCAAGCGCTTCATCGCTCTGATCGCCAGCATTTCGTCACCTCGGCCATCTCGGAAAATCAGTTTCGATTCAGCGCAGCTGGCGTAATGGGCAAGGAGCGCAGGAATACGAAGCGGGAGGTCACTGGTATTTCCGCGTCGGCGCGACCATCCTGGCCGATGAGAATGAGACCAGCTCCCCCATTTGCGACGGTCAGGATGACCTCTTCACCAGTCCACGTCCGGATCGGGTTCATCCCGATGACGAGAAACTCACCTACGGGCTGGTCCAGATATTGAAGCCTGAGCTACATATCAGCTCCGCTGGGGTGCGATCGTACCGCAGGAGGATGCAATTGCTTTACTCCTTTTCGGATTTCACGCTGGATACGGAACGACGGGAGCTGCGGCAAGGAGCCGAGATAATCTCTGTCGCGCCACAGGTATTCGATCTTCTGAACTATTTGATCCGGAACAGGGAACGCGTTGTCAGTAAGGACGAGCTCATCGCCGGCGTTTGGAATGGTCGCATCGTCTCGGATGCCGCTCTGACGACGCGCATCAATGGTGCGAGGTGTGCAATCGGCGACACTGGCGAGAAACAGGACCTCATCAAGACGCTCCCGCGCAAAGGTTTCCGTTTCGTGGGTGCAGTGCAGGAAGCCGGGAGCTCCGCAATAGACACGGTTGGCTCAGTCGAGCGAACCGGCGACACGCCGCCGCGCCTATCCATCGTCGTGCTACCCTTCACGAACCTTAGCGCTGATCGTGAGCAGGACTATTTCGTGGATGGTGTAACCGAGAGTTTGACCACAGACTTGTCGCGCATCGCCGCTTCATTTGTAATCGCACGGAACAGCGCCGTCTCATACAAGGGTAGAGCAGTCGATGTACGGCAAGTCGGCCGCGAATTGAACGTTCGTTACGTGCTCGAAGGTTCAGTGCAACGCAGCGGCAAGCGGCTTCGCATGAACGTGCAGTTGATTGATGCTATCAGCGGCCAGCATCTTTGGGCCGAGCGCTTCGAGAAGGCTGTCGTTGACCTGTTCGACATGCAGGACGAAATCGTATCCAGGCTTGCCAATACGTTGGGTAGCCGGCTCATCGAGGCTGAGGCGCAACGAGCCGAACGTACGCTGAGTCCCGATGCAATGGACTTATACTTCCAGGGCCGGGCCTGGCTGATGACGGGGTTTAGCCTTGAATGCTTAACGCGAGCGCGGAGCTTCTTCGAACGCTCTCTAGCGTGCGACCCCGGCAACGTCGAAGCAATGATTGGCCTGGCAAATGTTGATACGGCAGTTGGAGCCAGCTTTACGACGGATGATGGGCCTGCGCGGTTTGAAGCGGCCGAGGCGATGGTGAATAAGGCATTGTCGATCAGGCCGAACCACACTTCAGCCCACTTGGCTCGGGGTCGGGTCCAGATCTTTACGAACCGGGCCGCCCAAGCCATCCGTGAATTCGAGCATGCGTTGGCGCTGGATCGAACAGGGCCAACGCTCATGCTGCCCTTGGTTTTGCCAAATTCTATATGGGGCGCGCTGCCGAGACCGAAGGCCACATATTCGAAGCTTTACGTCTCTCCCCTCGCGACGTTGAGGCCTACCAATGGGCGTGTTTTGTAGGCGTGGCCAAGCTACAGCTGGGTTCGGACGTCGAAGCGGTCAGTTGGCTACGACGAAGCACTGAGGCGAACCGCAACTTTCCTCTCGCTCATTTGGCGCTCGCCGCTGCGTTAGGCCTGACCGGCGCCCTCGATGAGGCGCGAACTGCTGCAAGAACGGGACTTGCGCTCAACTCAGGTTTCACCATCCGTCGCTTCCGCACTGCTCAACAAAGCGACAATCCGACTTTTCTTGCTGGGCTGGAGCGCGCGTGTGAAGGCTTCCGCCTCGCTGGCGTGCCGGAAGGGTGATGGACGTTTCCGGTCAAAAACCGACTTTAGCGCGTTCCTGCGCCACGTCGGCTTCGGGTCATGAACGACAAAAAGTGAGCATAATAGGTTCGCTTTCGGGTGCATAGCGACCAGTTGAGCCTGCCAGCCGAGCCATGATTCAAGCCATCCATCGGAAGGGGTCGAATCATGCGCTACGAACTCACGGACTATGAGTGGTTTGCCATTAAGCCGATGCTGCCGAATAAGTGGCGCGGCGTGCCACGAGTGAATGACCGTCGTGTCCTCAATGGCATCTTCTGGGTCTTGCGATCCGGGGCACCGTGGCGCGACCTGCCGGAAAGCTTCGGTCCGTACACGACCTGCTACAATCGGTTCGTTCGCTGGCGACGGGCGCGCGCGTGGTCCAAGCTCATTGAGCGTACTGGCTGGTGCCCATGATGCTGCCGTGCAGCGATCTGGGGCTTTGCCGCGCTTGCTTCGGACCTTGCCGGCAGCCTTCCAAGCCTAATCGGCATCGGCGCAATGGCTGCATTCATGTTTTGGGCGGGCCGCCGGTCCTTCGCAACGGCACGCGCAGCTTGAATTCTACGACGGGCGAAGTGAGTGGCGGTCGGCCCGTTGGCCTCGTGGACGCCGCACGCAGCCCATCGGGCTCCTCCCAGCGAGTCCTTCGAATTGCGGTTCGCGCTCCCTCGTAGACTATAGGGAGACCGCTGAAACCAAGAAGCCCTCGCTAGTTTGGAGGGCTTTCAACTCTATCACTTCCGCGCGCCGCTCTTCTTTGTGGACTGGCCACCTGGAGTGCTGGTGCCTGAACTGTCGGTCGTGCTGGAAGACGTGCCCGTCGTCATCCCACCCTTCGATTTAGCCGTTTTCTTGGTGGTATCGCTTGTTCCGGCCACTCCGGCCTGCGCGCCCTGCTGGCTCTGACTCGGTTGCGCCAGTGCTGCGGTTCCCATCATCGAGGCGATCATCGTACTCACTAAGAGCTTCTTTATCATTGATCTATCTCCCGTCCTGATCGCGAACAACAAGCCGGCGCGCTCCGCGTTCCTCCGGCGCGGCGGTTCTAGGCCCGAACCGATTCCTCATCGCGGATGGGGGCC
Source organism: Bradyrhizobium sp. 159 (assembly GCF_023073795.1). Lineage (NCBI taxonomy): Bacteria > Pseudomonadati > Pseudomonadota > Alphaproteobacteria > Hyphomicrobiales > Nitrobacteraceae > Bradyrhizobium > Bradyrhizobium sp. 159. The sequence continues at coordinate 302,020 of NZ_JADPKE010000018.1, forward strand.
ATTTTGAGAGTTCATCTAACTCGCATCGCATCAATTTAAGTCAACTGGCTGCGTTGGTCGCAAAGAAGCGTTTTCTGTTCCTGAAGACCGTCTTGACCGGATTTAGCTGCCCTTAATGTCTGGCGCTTCAACCTGCCACAAGCGGGAGCACGAGCATGCGTCTGTTGGTATTCGGTTTGATCGCCGTCGGCATCGCCGGTTTTGCTGCCTACGACCAGTACGACAAGAAGGCGAATTTTCAACGCGTCGATGCGCGCGTCAGCGCCGTGACCGATCAGTGCTACCTGGAGAAGGTCGAGCGCGGCATTCTCTCCAAGACGACGTCGACCTCCGATCTGCTTCGCTGTGACCAGGCCGAATTCCTGACGCGCGAACACCCGAAATGGCAGGGCTACGAAATCAAGCACAAGATCGAGGTCAAGTTCGCCTATGTGTCTCCGGTCGACGGGACCACGCATTTTTCGAGCCTGAGGATGTCCGGCTTCCCCAACGGTCAGCCTTTGAGCATGGGGGACGTCCTTCCGGTTCTGGCATCGAAGACCAAGGCGGACAAGACACGCCAAGCCTGATTGGCCGGGCCGGCGCGCGGACCATCGCAGGCACCGACGCCTAACAAAAATCTGCAAAGCCGTGTCGGATCGGCAGCCTCCCCGTCGTCCTCGTGACATGAATGGGCCATAGACGCCAAACTCGGGCCCATTAATTCACTGAGGATAACAATCATGCCCAGCACTGTCCGTCTGCACCGCGTCTTGGCCACCAGCCCGGAGAAAGTCTATCGCGCCTTCCTGGAGGCCGACGCGATGGCGAAATGGCTTCCGCCGAACGGCTTCACCTGTACCGTGCATCATTTCGAGCCCAAGGTCGGGGGCACGTTCAAGATGTCGTTCCGGAATTTCACGACGGGCAACAGCCATTCGTTTGGCGGCGAATATATCGAGCTCGTCCCGGGCGAACGCCTCCGGTACACCGACAGGTTCGACGATCCTAACCTGCCGGGTGAGATCCAGGTCACCGTGATCCTGAAGAAGGTCTCGGTCGGCACCGAAGTCGACATCACGCAGGCCGGCATCCCCGACGTCATCCCGCCGGAGGCCTGTTATCTCGGCTGGCAGGAATCGTTGCGCAACCTGGCACGGCTCGTCGAGCCGGAGATCAACCAATAGCCGGGTCCGCGTTTGACGCAGCGGGGTGATCTGTTCGACCAAATTCGCAGATTTCCCCGCATCGTCATTGCGAGCCAACGGGTCCGCGCGAAGCGCGGCCCGATGACAGGCTCCGCGAAACAATCCAGAATCGTTCTGCCGAGGGACTCTGGATTGCTTCGCTGCGCTCGCAATGACGTAGAATGGGGAACTCTCCGAGAGAACAACTCACATCGAGTCTGCAGATATCTACGGAGCCCAATTGAGCTGCGGCTGCCTGCGAGGCAGATCCGATCGATTGCGAACGATCGTTACGCGCCCGCCCTCGATTCAACGCCGCCGCCGGCGGTCCATCTGTCCGGGTCGGGGCTGTGTCCGATCAGCGCGAGACCATACGCGATCGACTCGAACTGGTCGCCCGACATCAGCCGTTCGTTACCGAAACGCTCGGCGAACAGCTTTCGGACAGCCGGCACGAAGGACGTGCCGCCGGTCAAAAATACCTTCTCCACCTCGCGCCCGGTAATGCCTGCCTCGCCCAGCACCTTGTCGACGGTGGCCCCTAACCGGGCGATATCGTCGGCAATCCAAGATTCGAAATTTTTCCGTGTGATGGCCGCGCCGATGTCGACCCCGCCGCCTCCAAAACGGAAGTCCACCTCGTCCTGCGCCGACAGCGCCACCTTGGCGTCGGACACCGCGCGGTACAGCGAAAAGCCGAGGTCGAGATCGACGATGGTGATGAAATCCTCGAGCAGAGCCGGCTTCAGCGCGGTGCGCGCAAGCTCGCGCAGCTCGCGCAAATCGCCGTTGCTCTTCATCATCGCGAGCTGATGCCAGCGAGCGAGGTTGGTGTAGTGGCCGCTGGGGACCGGCAGCACCTTGTCGAACGAGCGGAAGCTGGAACCTTTGCCGAGCCGCGGCGAGACGACATGGTCGACAATGCGATAGTCGAACGTGTCGCCCGCAATGCCGATGCCGGCGTGTCCCAGCGGCTCGGCGCGAAGGCTGCCGCCTTTGCGCGAGAAACGCATCACGGAAAAGTCGCTGGTGCCGCCGCCGAAATCCGCAACCAACACGGTGGCATCCCGCTCCAGCCGGCGGGCGAAGGAGAACGCCGCGCCCACGGGCTCATAGACGTAGCGCGCGTGGCCGGCACCTGAGCGCTCGAACGCGGCGCGATAGCGCTGCATCGCCAGCGCCTCGTCGGGATTGCCGCCGGCAAAGCGGACGGGGCGGCCGACCGTGATGTTTGCGGCCTCGAAGCCGAACCGGTCCCCGCCGTGGCGCGCCAGCGTCCGCAGGAACGCCGCCAAAATATCCTCGAACTTGTAACGCTGGCGGAACACCTGGGTGGTGTTGAAGCTGGAGCTCGCCGCAAACGTCTTGAACGACTGGAGGAAGCGATAGACGTGGCGCCCTTCGAGAAACTGCTCGACCGCCCATGGACCGCCCTCGGCCTGGGCGCCGGCTCCCGGCCGATCCTCCCAGAAGCACAGCGCCGATACGTAGACGCTGTGGCGCTGTCCGCCATGGTCGAAGCGGATGGCCTCGACCCGGCGGTCGTCCGCCGCGAGCGCGACGACCGTATTGCTGGTTCCAAAATCGATGCCGATCGAGACGGCGGGCGAGGCGCTCGACATGAACCACTCTGACGGATGATTGGATAAGGGGGCGGACCACTAACGGCTTTGCAGGGCCGTGCCAAGGCCCACCGTTGCGGTGCGGCCGGACCTTGGCGTCCCATCGCTGCGAAATCACGCGCGATCCGGGATGATTTAGCCAGCTTTTCGCACCTTCGGCACTGGAACGACCCATCTGCCCCGCCGCACCAGCAATTTTATTTCCGAAACGGCTCCGTTAATTCAGCATTTATGTTGCAATGCGAAAGCTTGCGTACTGCTATGCAACCAAGACCATAGACAGTGGTATCTGGTATACATAGATTGCCCCCGAAATGAGACAGCAAGGCTGACTGTTCTCAAGAAAGGGATTTCCGATGTCCAAGACCGCTTCCGTTGCTCTGGCCCCCTCCTCCTCGCTGTTCGCCCGCCTGATGGCCACAATCGACAGCCTCCTGATGGCGAGCGCCAAGATTTCGAATCACAACGGCGACCTGCCCCGTTTCGGCCTGTAAGAAGGCCCTGCCCGCCTGCCGAACGGCGGGATGGCAGACTTCGCAGACCCTACGTTTGATCAAATGGCCTCGCATGTCGGGGCCATTTTTTCGTTTTGCGCGCTCCTTGGCTCGCGACCACAACTGCGACGATTGGTCCGCCGGTGGGACCTGCCGATCAGATTGTTTGCCTACTGGCATCTCGCATACCATCGCCCGAACGATTGCGTAATCAAAGGCCTAAGAGGGGAAACAGTCACCGCAGGGCGGGGCGGCCGAGGGGCACACCTGCCGCGAGCGTTGGCGGAGCCTTAGCCGAAAGGAGCGGATGCCGCGCGTTGTCCCTACTCATAGAGTTTCTACCGGACTGCCATGGGAGATCGACCGCAAGGGTGACCCCAGGCATCTGAATCGAGATGGGCTGACGCAAGCCGACAAAGATCGGCTGCGTTGAGGATTCGACAGGGAGAGAAACAAGATGAGGCCATTCGTTCTGAATGTCGCTTTGGCGGCAATCGCGATGTCGTGCGCCAACAGCACCGCAAGCCGTGCTGCCTGGGAGCCAGTCCGTCCGGTCGAGTTCATCGTGCCCGCGGGCACCGGCGGCGGCGCCGATCAGATGGCACGCACCATCCAGGGCATCGTCACCAAGCACAGTCTGATGAAGCAGCCGCTCGTCGTCATCAACAAGGCCGGCGGCGCGGGTGGCGAGGGCTTCCTCGATGTGAAGACGTCGTCGGGCAATCCGCACAAGATCATCATCACGCTGTCGAACCTGTTCACGACGCCGCTGGCAACGGGGATTCCGTTCAACTGGAAGGATTTGACCCCGGTGGCGATGTTGGCGCTCGACGAATTCGTGCTGTGGGTGAATGCCGAGAAACCGTACAACACCGTCAAGGACTACGTCGACGCCGTGAAGAAAGCCCCGAGCGGCTCATTCAAGATGGGCGGCACCGGCTCCAAGCAGGAAGACCAGATCATCACCGTCGGCATCGAGAAGGCAATCGACGCAAAATTCACCTACATCCCCTACAAGGGCGGCGGCGAAGTCGCCGTTCAGCTCGTCGGCAATCACGTCGATTCGACGGTCAACAATCCGATCGAGGCGGTCGCGCAATGGCGCGGCGGCAAGCTCCGTCCGCTCTGCGTCTTCGACGCTCAGCCGATGGCCTATGACGAGCCGATCGCCGACGGCAAGGCCTGGAAGGATATTCCGACCTGCAAGTCGCAGGGCCTGGCGATGGAATATCTCATGCTGCGTGGCATCTTCATGTCGCCCAAGGCCACGAAGGATCAGATCGAATACTACGTCGAGCTGTTCAAGAAGGTCCGCGCCACGCCGGAATGGCAGGATTTCATGAAGAGCGGCGCCTTCAACACGACGTTCCTGACCGGAGCCGAATACGCGAAGTGGGTCGAGGCCGAGGAGAAGCGCCACGAAGGCTTGATGAAGGAAGCCGGCTTCCTCGCATCGGGGAACTGACCCGAGACATCGACGGCTGAGGACGCTGGGTCGTCCTCCATCTGCCGCGACCGCGCAAGACTGCGTCCGCCTGGAGGTCCCATGACTGAACGATCCGGATCCGAATCCGGCCCCGCACACAAGACGCTGGAAATCGGCATGGCGCTGTTGATCGGCGTCTTCGGCCTGGTCGTGATCTTCGGCAGCCTGAAGGCCGGCATCAACTGGGGCGCGGAGGGCCCGCGTGCCGGCTTCTTCCCCTTCTATGTCGGCGCCGCCATCGTCGGCGCAAGCGCCATCAACCTCTGGAGCGCGCAGCGCCACGACGACGGCCGGCTGTTTGCAGAATGGGGACAGCTTCGCCAGGTCATGAGCGTCGTCGTGCCCACGGCGATCTATGTCGGCTCGATGCCGTTCATCGGCCTCTACGTTGCCTCGATGATCTTCATCGCCTGGTTCATGCGCTGGCTCGGCGGTTATCGCTGGCTCACGACCATCGCGGTGGCGATCGGCATGCCGGTCGTGACCTATCTCGTTTTCGAGCGCTGGTTCCTGGTCCCGCTTCCCAAGGGCCCGTTCGAGGAATGGCTTGGTTTGTAAGAGCTGCGCCGTCACGCAATCATTGCTGCAGGACGTATCGATATGGAAGAGTTGGCCAACCTGTTTCACGGCTTCGCGGTCGCCCTGCAGCCCTACAATATGATGCTGATGATCATCGGCATCACGCTCGGAGTCATCATCGGCGTGCTGCCGGGGCTCGGCGGCGCCAATGGCGTTGCGATCCTCCTTCCCCTGACCTTCAGCATGCCGCCGACGTCGGCGATCATCATGCTGTCCTGTATCTATTGGGGCGCATTGTTCGGCGGCGCCATAACCTCGATCCTGTTCAACATACCCGGCGAGCCCTGGTCGGTGGCGACCACCTTCGACGGTTATCCGATGGCACAACAGGGCAAACCCGGTGAGGCCCTGACCGCCGCCTTCACCTCCTCCTTCGTGGGCGCGCTGTTTGCGGTCATCATGATCACGCTGGTCGCGCCCCTCGTCGCGGGCTTCGCGCTGCGATTCGGTCCGGCGGAGAAGTTCGCGGTGTACTTCCTCGCCTTCTGCAGCTTCGTTGGCCTCAGCAAGGAGCCGCCGTTCAAGACCATCGCGGCGATGATGATGGGCTTTGCGCTCGCGGCGGTCGGCCTCGATTCGATCACGGGCCAGTTGCGGCTGACCTTCGGCGTCACCGAACTGCTCAACGGATTCGACTTCCTGATCGCCGTGATCGGCCTATTCGGTATCGGCGAGATCCTGCTGACCATGGAGGAAGGACTGGCTTTCCGAGGCGGCAACGCCACCATCAATCTTCGGGTCGTGCTTCAGACCTGGCGGGAATTACCCGCCTATTGGATGACCTCGCTGCGCTCCTGCCTGATCGGGTGCTGGATGGGCGTCACGCCCGCCGGCGCAACGCCGGCCTCCTTCATGAGCTACGGCATCGCCAAGCGCCTGGCGCGACGCGGCAACAATTTCGGCAAGGGCGAGATCGAGGGCGTGATCGCGCCCGAGACGGCCGCCCATGCCGCGGGCACCTCGGCGCTGTTGCCGATGCTCTCGCTCGGCGTGCCGGGCTCCCCGACCGCCGCCGTCCTGCTCGGCGGATTGTTGATCTGGGGCCTGCAGCCCGGCCCCATGCTGTTCGTCGAGCAGAAGGAATTCGTCTGGGGCCTGATCGCCTCGATGTATCTCGGCAATCTCGCCGGCCTCATCGTCGTGCTCACCTGCGTGCCGATCTTCGCCGCGATCCTCCGCGTGCCCTTCGGCATCATCGCGCCGCTCATCCTGGTGCTCTGCGCGATCGGCGCCTATTCGGTGCACAACAGCACCTTCGACGTGATGCTGATGCTGGTGTTCGGCGTGCTGGGCTACCTCCTGAAGAAGTGCAACTACCCGCTCGCACCGCTGGTGCTCGCCATCGTGCTCGGCGACAAGGCAGAGGAAGCCTTCCGCCAATCGCTGTTGGGATCGCAAGGATCGCTCGGCGTGTTCTTCTCCAACGGCCTCGTCAGCACCATCATGGCGCTCGGTCTGGTCGCCCTGTTCTGGTCCGCGATCCAGGAAGGCTACAGCCGGCTGCGGACGTCGATGGTGTGACGCGCGATCTCCGCGCGCGGCCGTGCGAAGCCCTCCAGACCTTCTGGGATAAGCAATTCCACCATTTGCAGTCACCGACCCACCGGACGGCGCTGTGTGCGAACAGCGCACAAGTGGTCGTGTGCCGAGGGCACGGGCTTTTTCACAGCGTGCTTGCGGCTCGCCGCGTTGCAGAAATCGGCCGTTGAATCAATGGTTTGAATGGCACAACCGCTAGGCCCCCCGGCACGCCGGCAGCAATTCAGCCTTTACAATCCCGCAGCCAAGGCGCATGTGAGCAAGCCCGCGATATTTCGCCGCACCCTCAGTCCCTAGCTTGAATCTTGGCATAATGAATACCAGGATGCGAGCCAGCGCATGCATAAAAAATGATCGGCGCGTTCGGGAGGGTTTTAATGACGGACATGGTGCAGTCAGCAGCGGCCCCTAGTGTCACACGTGTAAGCGATGCTTTTCGCTGGGCGCAATTGGCCATCGGCGTAGGCGCGATGGTGATGATCGCCAACTATCAATACGGCTGGACGTTCTTCGTCCCCGACATCCAGAAGACGTTCGGCTGGGATCGCGCCTCGATCCAATGGGCGTTCACCCTCTTCGTTTTGTTCGAGACCTGGCTCGTGCCGGTCGAGGGATGGTTCGTCGACAAATACGGTCCGCGCATCGTCGTGCTGGTCGGCGGCGTGCTCTGTGCCATCGGCTGGGCAATCAACGCGCAGGCCACCACGCTCAACGGCTACTATCTCGGCATGATCATCGCGGGCATCGGCGCCGGCGGCGTCTACGGCACCTGCGTCGGCAACGCGCTGAAGTGGTTTCCGGACAAGCGTGGTCTTGCTGCGGGTATCACGGCCGCAGGCTTCGGTGCAGGCTCTGCGCTGACCGTCGCGCCGATCCAGGCCATGATCAAGGACAGTGGATTTCAGACCACCTTCCTCTATTTCGGCCTCGGGCAAGGCATCATCATCTGCATCCTCGCCTTCTTCCTGCTGGCGCCGAAAGCGGGCCAGGTGCCGAACGTGGTGGCGAACGCCAATCTGCTCCAGACCCGCCGCAACTATCAACCGACCGAGGTGCTGCGTCAGCCGCTGTTCTGGCTGATGTACTTCATGTTCGTGATCGTCGGCGCTGGCGGGTTGATGGTGACGGCGAACCTGAAGCCGATCGCAGCCGACTGGAAGGTCGACAACGTGCCGGTCACGCTGATGGCGGTGACGATGACGGCGGTGACGTTCGCGGCGACGATCGACCGCGTGCTCAACGGCCTGACGCGTCCGTTCTTCGGCTGGATCTCCGACATGATCGGCCGCGAGAACACGATGTTCATCGCCTTCGGCATGGAAGGGTTCGGCATCTGGATGCTCTACCTCTGGGGCCACGATCCGATCTGGTTCGTGCTGCTCTCGGGCTTCGTGTTCTTCGCCTGGGGTGAGATCTACTCGCTGTTCCCCTCGACCTGCACCGACACGTTCGGCGCCAAGTTCGCGACCACCAATGCCGGCCTGCTCTACACCGCGAAGGGCACCGCCGCGCTGCTGGTGCCGATCGCCAACTACATGCAGCAATCGTCGGGCACCTGGGACAGCGTGTTCATCATTGCGGCCGGCGCCAACATTCTGGCTTCATTGCTGGCAATCGCGGTGCTGAAACCCTGGCGCAAGGTCGTGGTCGCGAAATCGACCGTCTGACCCGCTCCGCTACAATTCACTCAGCAGGACGCCCGGCCTCACGGCCGGGCGTTTTCGTTGGGTGCGAAGGCCCCCGCGATGCCCCCCAGAAATCACGATGGAACCTCGCGCATTCTTCAATGTGGCGCCAAGTTAGGGCTTGCAATCTGGAATATCGTATACCAATGTTCGGCCCGCGCCTGCGACGATAAGCCACAATATTTGCGACATCAGGTCATCTTGCGATCCTGCGTCGCAGCCAATCAGGCGCCTTGGGAGGTTCTTGATGATTTCCAGCCCGGATGGCGCCGTCACGGCCGCGCCACTTCGCACCGGTTTCCGTTGGCTCCAGCTCGTGATGGGCATCGTCTGCATGGCGATGATCGCCAATCTGCAATACGGCTGGACGTTGTTCGTTGATCCGATCGATGCGGCCCACCATTGGGGGCGCGCCGCGATCCAGCTCGCGTTCACCATCTTCGTCGTCACCGAGACCTGGCTGGTGCCAGTCGAAGCCTGGTTCGTCGACAAATACGGTCCACGCATTGTCGTCATGTTCGGCGGCGCGATGATCGCGCTCTCGTGGATCCTCAACTCCTACGCCGATAGCCTTACCCTGCTCTATGCCGCCGCGATCATCGGCGGCATGGGCGCGGGCGCGGTGTACGGCACCTGTGTCGGCAACGCACTGAAATGGTTTCCCGACCGCCGCGGGCTCGCAGCCGGCGCGACCGCCGCCGGCTTCGGCGCCGGCGCCGCGCTTACCGTCGTGCCAATCGCGAGCATGATCGTCTCGAGCGGTTATCAGCACGCCTTCCTCACCTTCGGCATCGGCCAGGGTCTGATCGTGTTCGTGCTCGCCTTCTTCATCCAACCGCCGCGGATCTCGATTCCGCCAAAGAAGAAGCAGCTCAATCTGCCGCAGACCAAGATCGACTTCACCCCGCCGCAGGTGCTGCGGACCCCTGTTTTCTGGGTGATGTATCTCGTCTTCGTGATGGTCGCCTCCGGCGGCCTGATGACCGCGGCGCAGATCGCCCCGATCGCGCACGACTTCAAGATCGCCGACACGCCGGTCACGCTCGCCGGCTTCCAGATGGCGGCCTTGACTTTCGCGATTTCGCTCGACCGCATCTTCGACGGTTTCGGACGTCCCTTCTTCGGCTGGGTCTCCGATACGATCGGCCGTGAGCCCACCATGTTCATCGCCTTCGGCACCGCTGCTTTGATGCTGCTGGCGCTGTCGGCCTATGGCCATGTGCCCGTCGTGTTCGTGCTCGCCACCGCGGTCTATTTCGGCGTGTTCGGCGAGATCTACTCGCTGTTCCCTGCGACCTGCGGCGACACCTTCGGCGCGAAATTCGCGACCACCAACAACGGCATGCTGTACACCGCCAAGGGCACGGCATCCCTGCTCGTCCCGCTCGCGAGCGTGATCTCGACTGCCTATGGCTGGAAGGCCGTGTTCGTGGTGGCAGTGGCGCTGAATGCGACGGCGGCGCTGATGGCGCTGTTCGTGATCAAGCCGCTGCGTCGCTCCTTCATCCTCGGCAAGGAAGCCGAGAGCATTGAGGCCGCGACCGGCAATGCCAAGACCGAGACGGCATAAGCCACCATACGGCTTAGAGGCTGGAAAAGGGCGCAGCGATGCGCCCCTTTCTTTTTGGCGCCCTACAAACGTCAGCACTACTGCCGCAAGATTTTTCGGATCAGCCAAATCCAGCGCTTGACGATTGGCATTATGTATACCACACTTCACCTGGTCATTCACCCAGGGAGGTTGCAATGCTGGTCGGAGACATTCTGCGCAAGAAGACGCCGCGCGTTGTCACGGTGCGAATGAACGAAACGGTGGGTATCGCCGCCAAGCTGATGCGCGCCAACAATATCAGCGCACTGGTTGTGAAGGACGTGGTCCGCTCGGAAGGCAATACTGCGGTCGGCATGTTCACTGAGCGCGACGTGGTGCGCGCAGTCGCCGATCACGGCGCCAATGCTATCAACGTCAAGGTCTCGCAGCTGGTCTCGGTGCAGCAGCTCGTGTCCTGCACCTCCTCGGACACGATCGAGCACGTCCGCCATTTGATGAACCGGAATCACATCCGCCATCTGCCCGTCATCGACGACTACAGCCTCGTCTCGGTCATCAGCATGCGCGACATCGCCGCTGCCGTGGACGAGGCCACCAACTCTACGCCGCAAGCAGCCTAGAGCCCTCCACACACCCCCTGCGACTGCCGGCCCCGGCTCGGACCCTTCCGAGCCGGACCGGATCTTTCGTGCCAAATTCCGGCTTTCTGCTCCTCGCGAGGACTTCATGAAAATCTGCATCTACGGCGCCGGCGCGATCGGCGGTTATCTCGGGGTTCAGCTCGCGCGCGCGGGCGCCGACGTCAGCCTGGTCGCACGCGGCGCACACCTTGCCGCGATGCGCGAGCGCGGCCTGACGCTGCTCGCGGGCGAGGAGCAGCACACCGTGCATCCGCGCTGCACCGACGATCCCGCCGAGCTCGGCGTGCAGGACTACATCATCATCACGCTGAAGGCGCATTCGATCACCGGTGTGATCGAAAAGATGCAGCCGCTGCTCGGGCCTCACACCCGCATCGTCACCGCCGTCAACGGCATCCCTTACTGGTATTTCTACAAGCACGGCGGCCAATACGAGAACTCGACGCTAGAGAGCATCGATCCCGGCGGCCGGCAGTGGCGCGAGATCGGCGCCGAGCGCGCCATCGGCTGCATCGTCTATCCCGCCACCGAGATCGAGGCGCCCGGCGTGATCCGCCACATCTACGGCAACAATTTCCCGCTCGGCGAGCCCTCCGGCGAGATCACGCCGGACGTGCAGCGCCTCTCCGATCTCTTCGTCGCGGCCGGGCTGAAGGCGCCGGTGCTCGACCGCATCCGCGACGAGATCTGGCTCAAACTGTGGGGCAATGTCTGCTTCAATCCGATCAGCGCCCTGACCCATGCAACGCTCGACGTGATCTGCACCGATCCGGCGACGCGTGCATTGTCGCGCGCGATCATGGTGGAGACGCAAGCCATCGCCGAGACGTTCGGCGTCACGTTCCGCGTCGACGTCGAGCGCCGCATCGAGGGCGCCCGCAAGGTCGGCGCGCACAAGACCTCGATGCTCCAGGATCTGGAGCGCGGCCGCCCGATGGAGATCGACCCGCTCGTCACCGTGGTGCAGGAGATGGGCCGCCTCACCGGGGTTGCCACGCCCGTGCTCGATTCGGTGCTGGCGATGGTGACCCAGCGCGCGCGCATCGCCGGCCTCTATGACGGCGTCTCGGCACCATCAGATCCGCGCGCACTGGCGGTGGCGTGATGGTGGGCGAGATGAAACGCTGGCTGCGCTTCCGCCATGGCGGCACGACCGGCTTCGGCACGCTGACGCCATCAGGCATCAGCGTGCATGAGGGCGAGATGTTCGGCCGCAACGCCAGCACCGGCAAGATGCTGGCGCTGTCGGATGTGGAGCTGCTCGCGCCCTGCGCGCCCAGCAAGATCGTCGCGCTCTGGAATAATTTCCATGCGCTCGCGGCCAAGCTCAACCAGCCCGAGCCGCCGGAGCCGCTGTATCTCCTGAAAGCCACCACCAGCATCACGACGCCTGGCGCCGTGATCCGCCGCCCGTCTTACTACGACGGCAAGACCACCTATGAGGGCGAGCTCGGCATCGTGATCGGCAGGATATGCGCCCGCGTCTCCCCTGGCGAAGCGGACAGCTTCATCTTCGGCTACACCTGCGTCAACGACATCACCGCCAACGACATCCTGACCAGCGATTCCACTTTCCCGCAATGGGCTCGCGCCAAGGGCATCGACGATTACGGCCCGTTCGGGCCCGTCATCGCCACCGGCCTTGATCCGGCCAAGCTCACGGTCCGCACTATCCTCAACGGCGCGGAGCGGCAGAACTATCCGATCTCCGACATGATCTTCAGCGCTCAGCAACTGGTGAGCAGGATCTCCCACGACATGACCCTGCTGCCCGGCGACCTCATTGCCGTCGGCACTTCGGTCGGCGTCGGCGTGATGAAGGAGCCGGTGAACACCGTGACTGTCGCGATCGACGGCATCGGCGAGCTAACGAACGAGTTTCGGCTGTAGCTGCCGGCGCGGCGCCGCAGCCCGGATGAGCGCAGCGACAGCCCAATCCTCGGCCGTCACACACCCCGAAAACATCCGTACACATCACATCTGCGTACGCCCGACATATGCCGTCAACATGTCCCGCGCGTGCCGCAACTTGGACGCATTCGGCCGCCCTTCTGTGAGGCGTGTCTGGGGGCACGGCGCCGCCGTGTTTGGACTAACCTTCTAGGGGTATGACTGTGAAGAAGATTGTATTTGCTCTCGGTGCCACGCTTGCTCTGGTCACGGCTGCGAACGCTGCGGATCTGCCGCGCCGCCAGCCCGTGCCGGCCTATCCGGCTGAGCAGGCTCCGATCGGCAAGATGCCGATCGGCAAGAGCCCGGTTGGAAAGGCCCCGATCGGCAAGGCGCCCGGCCCGGTCGCAGCGCGCTACTGACACGCAACACGAAGCTGCGTAAGCGGGCGAGAGTCGAGGGGCACAGCGTGACGTACAAATCTGGTCGATCGGGATCCTGCATCCTCGCGGGCTTCGCGCTCGCGGCCATGATCGCATGCACGATGCCCTCGGCCTCGGCCCATGAAGCGAACAAGCGCGTTGCCGATGCGAACGCGCTTGCTACGACCGACACCACATCGCGACCGGCCCCGCAAGCGACGCGGCGTCCCGTCGCGCGTGCGGAGAAAGGTCCGTACTACGTCGACTTCCGGGCGAGAACCGCCGCGAGCTGGGGCCACGCCTTCGTCTGGTACGGCAAGACCAGCGAACGCGCGGTCGAGGTCGCGGGCCTCACACCCGCCGGCGACACGCTTGCTTACGTGCTCGGCCACATCACCTTTGTGCCCTCCGAGACCGGCGCCAGCTACGGCGATCTCGATCCGGAATATCTGACCGCGAGCTATCGCGTGTACCTGAACGAGGCTGACGCCAAGCGCGTATTCGCCTACATCAAGAAATTGCAGGCGAGTTCGCCCGTGTGGAACGCCGAGACCACTAACTGCACCGGCTTCATCGGCGACATCGCCGAGTTCATGGGATTGCAAGTCCCCAACCGCTGGCAGCGCCCGGAAAACTTCGTCAACCGCCTCAAAGAAATGAACGGCGGCCGCCAGATGGTGCGGCTGTCGGCGGACTAGCTCTTCGCCCCGTCCGGCAGCGGCGACCCAATTATCCGCCCTACGGAATCCCCTCACCTGTCGCATGATCGCCCCGCCTGCACCGCACGGCGCGACAATAGACATTTCCCGGTCCGGGCGGCATCCTCCCCTCCATCAAGCGAGACCAGAGCGCCACACCGACGGGGGAAACATCATGTTGCAGACACGGTTCACTAAGCTCGTCGGCGTCGAGCACCCGATCGTCCAGGGCGGCATGCAATGGGTCGGGCGCGCCGAGCTCGTTGCCGCGGTCGCCAACGCCGGCGCGCTCGGCTTCATCACGGCGCTCACCCAACCAACGCCGGAAGACTTGACCAAGGAGATCGCGCGTTGCCGCGACCTCACCGACAAGCCCTTTGGCGTCAACCTCACCATCCTGCCCGCGATCAAGCCGCCGCCTTATGCCGAATACCGTGCCGCCATCATCGACAGCGGCATCAAGGTGGTCGAGACCGCCGGCAACAAGCCGCAGGAGCATGTCGACGAATTCAAGAAGCACGGCGTCAAGGTCGTGCACAAATGCACCAGCGTCCGTCACGCGCTCTCGGCCGAACGCATGGGCGTCGATGCCCTCTCGATCGACGGCTTCGAATGCGCCGGCCACCCGGGCGAGGACGACACTCCCGGCCTGATCCTGATTCCGGCCGCCGCGAACAAGATCAAGATTCCGATGATCGCCTCCGGCGGCTTTGCCGATGCGCGCGGCCTCGTTGCCGCGCTGGCGTTAGGCGCCGACGGCATCAACATGGGCACCCGCTTCATGGCCACCAAGGAGAGCCCGATCCACCAGCTCATCAAGGAGAAGATCGTCGCCAATGACGAGCGCGAGACCGAGCTGATCTTCCGCACCATGCGCAACACCTCGCGCGTGGCCAAGAACGCGATCTCGACCAAGGTCGTCGCCATGGAAAAGGAAGGTGCCAAGTTCGAGGACATCCGCGAACTCGTCGCCGGTGCCCGCGGCAAGATGGTCTACGCGACGGGTAATTCCGACGAGGGCATCTGGTCGGCCGGCCAGGTGCAGGGCCTGATCCATGACATCCCGAGCTGCGCCGAGCTGGTCTCCCGCATCGTGCGGGAGGCGGAAGCCATCATCCGCAGCCGGCTGGGGGGCATGATCGTTCAGCGGCAACACGAAGCGGCGGAATAATCACTGTAAGAAGCGAGTGTAAGACATGAAGGCTTACGTCTACGGTCTTGACGGCGCTACGATTTCCGACGTCGCTCAACCAAAGCCCAAGGGCACGCAGGTGCTGGTCCGCGTCCGCGCCTGTGCCCTGAACCGCGCCGATACCGGCATGCGCAAGGGTCATGCCCACGGCGCAGCCGGCGGCGTCGGCACCGTGCTCGGCATGGAATGGGCTGGCGAAGTCGCCGAGCTCGGGCCGGACGCGAAGGGCGTCAAGATCGGCGACCGCATCATGGGGTCGGGCAGTGCCGCATTTGCCGAATATACGCTGGCCGATCACGGCCGGCTGTTCCACGCGCCCTCGAACATGAATTTCGAGGAGGCGGCCACCCTCCCCGTCGCGCTCGCGACCATGCACAATGCCGTCGTCACCGTCGGCGGCGTGCAAGCGGGCCAGAGCGTGCTGATTCAGGGCGCGAGCTCCGGCGTCGGTCTGATGGCGCTGCAGATCGCCAGGCTCAAGGGCGCCAAGCTCGTAATCGGCTCGTCGACCGACGCCACTCGCCGCGGCCGGCTGAAGGAATACGGCGCCGATCTGGCCGTCGATAGCTCCGATCCGAAATGGGTCGACGAGGTCCTGAAAGCGACCGGCGGCGAAGGCGTCGATCTCATCGTCGACCAGGTCTCGGGCAAGGTCGCGAACCAGAATCTTGCCGCGACGAAGGTGAAGGGCCGCATCGTCAATGTCGGCCGGCTCGGCGGCACCCATGCCGACTTCAACTTCGACCTGCACGCCGCGCGCCGCATCGACTATGTCGGCGTCACCTTCCGCACCCGCACCATCGAGGAGGTCCGCGAGATCTTCGAGGAGGTGCGCAAGGACATCTGGGGCGCGGTCGAGTCGCGAAAACTGCAACTGCCGATCGACAAGGTGTTCACATTCGACGACATCGATCAGGCGTTCGCGCACATGGAGGCGAACAAGCATCTCGGGAAGATCGTCGTGACGGTGCCTTAACCGTCATTCCGGAGCGCTTGAAGAACCGAACCTGAAATCTCGAGATTCGGGTCTGGTCACCATCCCGGAATGACATCGCCGTCGCTCCTGCAAGTCACTTGCGACTACGGCTGTGGATCGTCGCTTGATGTTCACCCACGCCCTGCTAAATCCCCGCCATGATCTCCCAGCACAACAAGACCTCGGTCGCCGCGATCTCGATCTTCGCCAGCGGCGGCATGGCGGCGGCCAAATTCGTGGTCGGAATTGCGATCGGCTCGCTGGCGCTGATCTCCGAGGCCCTGCATTCCTCGATCGACCTGGTCGCGACCATCATCACCTGGGCGGTGGTGCGGGTGTCCGACAAGCCGGCCGACGAGGAGCACCATTATGGCCATGGCAAGCTCGAGAGCGTCTCGGCGCTGGGCGTCACCGCCCTGCTCTACGTGCTCGCCGGCGGCATCCTGGTCGAGGCCTATAGCCGGCTGCGGGAGGGAACCCCGCCGCCGACCATTTCGGCCGCGCCCTTTGTCGTGCTGGTGATCGACATCGCCGTCAATCTCTGGCGCGCCCGCGCGCTGCACCGCGCTGCGCGGGAGACCAGGAGCCAAGCGCTTGCCGCGGACGCACTGCATTTCGCCTCCGACGTGATGGGCTCATCTGCCGTGATCGTGGGTTTGATCCTCGCCGGACTCGGTTTCTGGTGGGGTGACGCGGCCGCGGCCGCCGCCGTCGCCGTGATGATCGCGGCTCTCGGCCTGCGCATGGCGGGCTCGACCGTGCAGACGCTGGTCGATCGCGCGCCGGAGGGCGCCCATGAGCAGGCCACGGCCGCGATCCGCAGCGTGCCCGGCGTGATCGACGTCGAGCGGCTGCGCGTGCGCATGGTCGGTGCAACCTATTTCATCGATACCATCGCAAAGGTGCCGCGGACCTATCCGATCGACCGCGTCGAGGACATCAAGCGCAATGCGCAAGCCGCCGTCAGCAGAGCGTTCGGCGACGCCGACCTCACCTTCACGGCTGTCCCCGTCGCGCGCAACAACGAGACCGTGCGCGACCGCATCATGGTGATCGCGCGCAATTCCGGCCTCGCCATCCACCACGTCACGGTGCACGACCTCGGCGCCAAGCTGATCGTCGGCATCGACCTCGAGGTCGATGGCGAAATGCAGCTCGAGGCCGCCCACGATGTCGCCAACACGCTGGAGCGCAGCATCCAGGAGGAATTCGGCGAGGACGTCGAGGTCGACGTCCATATCGAGCCGCTGGAACCGGAACTGCCGTTCGGCGTCGACGCCCCCGCGGAGCGCGTGCAGGCCATTGCCGCCGCGTTGACCGAGCTTGCTGGCGAGGGCGAGATCCACGACATCCACAATGTGCGCGTCCGCAACACTGAGGCCGGCGAGATCGTCAACTTTCACTGCCGCGCCACTCCGTCGATGAGCGTGATCAAGGTGCACGAGCATGTCGACGCAATCGAGCGCGCATTGCGGCGCGCCTTCCCGAGCGTGAAGCGCGTGATCAGCCACGCCGAGCCCCCGCGTGCGTGACACACGTGCGAAGAGTCACACGTTCTCGTTTCGGACCCGTCGCGCACGTCACTTTACGGACAAGCGATGCGCAAACTGCGCGTTGGATAAGAATAATTTCGCGTTAAGGATTCGTTGACTCTCGACAGCCCGCGAAAACTGGATTCAAATCGGTGTGATTCGAAAGCGACGTGGGGCCGCTTTCGACACTCGTCGTAAGCAGGTTTTCAGGGGGCCGAAGGCATGGCGCGTGCAGACGCCGCGAACGCATGCGTTCAATCCGATTCGATCAAGGGATTGGCGCAATCGATCGCGAAACCTGCCTATCACCGGCTGCTGATCGCGGAGCCGGCGCTGCGCCGCGCCGTGCCGACGCTCATCATCGCCTTCCTGATCACGATCTGCCTCGGCGCGTTCGTGCAGGTCGTCGACCAGACGCGCCAGAAGCGGCTGGTGATCCGGCACGACATCTCGGCGCTCGCCGATTTGCTCGCCGAACGCATCGACCGCCTCACTTCCGTGCGACAGGAGCGGCTCAAGAACATCGAGAGCCTGCCGACGCTGCTGCCTGATCTCATTCCGTCCTGGGGCACGGCCTTGGGCCGCCACATCATTGTCGCCTCGACCGGCATCGACCGCCGCATCCTCGCCCGCGTACCGGTCGACAGCGACCCTTCCGGCAACGACCGCCTGCTCGACGCGATCACGACGGCGCAACTGCTCGCGGCGCCCCCGCGCGACGGCAACGTCGCCGACATGACGCTGCCGAACGGCAACGCCGCGATGGCGACCTCGCGCCAGATCAAGTCGCTGCCCGGCTTCGTCACGGTGATCCAGGAACGCGACGAGCCGATTTGGGGCTCGGATGCCGCGCTCTCGGTGACGCTGTCGGCGACCACCGGCTTCGTCGTCCTGATCCTGGGCTTTGCCTTTCACTGGCAGTCGACCCGCGCCCGCGAAGGCGACCTCATCAACGACGCCGTGCGCGGCCGCATCGACACCGCGCTCAATCGCGGCCGCTGCGGACTGTGGGACTGGGATCTGTCGCGCGGCCGGATCTTCTGGTCGCAGTCAATGTTCTCGATGCTCGGCCTCGACGGCCGCAACGAGCTCCTCACCTTCGGCGAGGTCAACGCGCTGGTGAAGTCCGACGATATTGATCTGTTCGAGATCGCCGATCAGCTCATCTCCGAGAAGATCGATCACATCGACCAGACCTTCCGCATGCAGCACGTCGACGGTCACTGGATCTGGCTCCGCGTCCGCTGCGAGAAGACGCGCGGGGCCACCGATTCCAGCGTGCACTTGATCGGGATCGCGGTCGACATCACCGAGCAGAAGAGCCTCGCCGAGAGAACGGTGGAAGCCGACCTTCGCCTGCGCGACGCGATCGAGACCATTCCGGAAGCCTTCGTGCTGTGGGACGCGAGCGATCGCCTCGTGCTCTGCAACTCGCACTTCCAGCGCCTGCACAAGCTGCCCGACACCGCCGTGATCCCCGGCACCTCCTACGAGACCGTGCTCGAAGTCGGCCGCATGCCGGAGGTGCGCACCCGCCATAACGAGACCGCGAGCCAGGGCCCGGGCGCGCGCACCTTCGAGGCACAACTCGACGACGGCAGCTGGCTGCACATCAGCGAGCGGCGCACCAAAGACGGCGGCTACGTCTCGGTCGGCACCGACATCACCCGCATCAAGGAGCACGAGCAGAAGCTGGTCGACAACGATTTGCGCCTGCGCGCCACCGTCATCGACCTCAAGCGCTCGCAGGCCGCGCTCGAACGCCAAGCGATCGAGCTCGCCGACCTGGCCGAAAAGTACCAGCGCGAGAAGACTCGCGCCGAGGAAGCCAACCAGACCAAGTCGAAATTCCTCGCCAATATGAGCCACGAGCTGCGCACGCCGCTCAACGCGATCATCGGCTTCTCCGAGATCATGGGCTCGGGCATGTTCGGCGACCTCGGTTCGGAGAAGTACCAGGAATACTGCCAGGACATCCTGACCAGCGGCCACTATTTGCTCGAGGTCATCAACGACATCCTCGACATGTCCAAGATCGAGGCCGGCCGCATGAAGCTCGACATGGAAGAGCTGGACCTGTCGCGGACGCTGGCGGAATCCCTGCGCGTCGTCACTGGCCGGGCACAGGACAAGCACCTGACGCTCGATGCCGACATCGCCAAATCCATCTCCGTCGTCGCCGACCGCCGCGCCACCAAGCAGATCATCGTCAACCTGTTGTCCAACGCGGTGAAGTTCACGCCCGACGGCGGACGCGTCGTGGTGCGCAGCCGGCAGCTCGACGACCGGATCGTGCTGATGATCGCCGACACCGGCATCGGGATCGCGCCGCATTCGCTGGCGCGGCTCGGCCGCCCCTTCGAGCAGGTCGAGAGCCAGCTCACCAAGACCTATCACGGCTCGGGACTGGGCCTCGCGATCGCCCGCTCGCTGGCGCAGCTCCACGGCGGTTCGATGCGGCTGCGTTCCAAAATCGATGTCGGCACGGTGGTGCGCGTGACGCTGCCGCGCGACGCCGTCAAGGCGGCGTCCGGGATATCGGCTGCAGCGTAAAGCCCTCAAGCATGATGGAGCCCGGTTCGGTCGGCGTTCGGAATCACCTCTCCCCGACGGGGAGAGGTCCGGGTGAGGGGCCGCGGCATCCAGTGAGACCAGATCCCCTCACCCGGACCGCATCTTCGATGCGATCCGACCTCTCCCTACGGGAGAGGTGATCTGGGCTCTCGCCTCGGTTCAAGCGAAGCACATTCCGCTTTAAGATTGCAGCGTCGGTGCGACCTCGCGCGCGACATTGACCAGCGCCGCGATTAGCGGCGTCATCGGATCGCGCTGCGGGATCACGAGGCCAATGCTGTAATTGACTTCGGGGTCGGCGATCGGGATCGAACGCACCGTGTCGGACAGGCCGAGCGTCTCGGCGAGCTTGGCCGGCATCACGCTCGCCCAGCGCCCGGTCTTGACGTGCGTGAACAGCACCAGCAGCGAGTTCGAGGTCAGCGTCGGTGTCGCCTCGGCACCGACCGAGCGCAGCGCGCGATCGATGATGCGGCGGTTCTGCATGTCGGGCGTGAGCAGGCACAGCGGCACCTGCCCGACCTCGGTCCAGGTCACGGTCTCGCGATCACCGAACATCGCATCGGGGGCAGTCAGGAGCCGGTAGCTCTCGTTGTAGAGCGGAATGGTACGCACCTTGCCGATCGGCTCGTTCTCGATATAGGTCAGCCCCGCATCCACCTCGAGATTTTCCAGCAGCCCCAGCACCTCGGACGAGGTGGTGGACTGGATGCGGAAGCGCACCTCGGGATGCCTGGCGCGGAACGGCGTCGTCAGCGCGGCGACCATGCCGAGCACGGTCGGGATCGCCGCGATGCGGATCTCGCCGGAGAGCTGATGCTTCAGCCCGTTGATCTCGTCGCGCATGGCGCGGGCATCGCCCACGATCCGCCGCGCCCAGTCCAGCGCCCGCTCGCCTTCCGGCGTAAAGCCCTGGAAGCGCGACCCGCGCTGGACCAGCATCACGCCGAGGATTTCCTCGAGCTGCTTGAGCCCGGTCGACATCGTCGGCTGCGTCACGCCGCAGACCTCCGCCGCGCGTCCGAAATGCCGCTCCTTCGCCAGCGCCAGCAATAGTTCAAGCTTGTCGATCAACCGGTCGTCCCCTCGAATTCTGTCGTGGCATGCAAGCTAGCACGCTCGCCCCCTTGCAACACGCAAAAACCGCCGAGCGGAACGCCCATAATTGCATTTTCGGATCGACCGATCGCCGGTGCCAATCGATCCGAATTCGCAATCGCAGCACGGGACAGCTTTATTGATCTTCGAGCGATTCCAAATAGTTTGCGATCAGAAACGCTCAAGTTGAGAACGAAGAATGACAGCGGTTTACGAGCCTTGCTACGAGCCTTGGGACGAGACGCGCGGCGCCGAGATCATCGCCGAACACGCTCGGCAGGAAGGCGCGACGCTCGTCATCCTGCATGCTCTTCAGGAGGCGTTCGGCTATGTGCCGGAGGCCGCCATTCCGATGGTGGCTCAGGCGCTGAATCTGTCACGCGCCGAAGTGCACGGCGTATTCACGTTCTATCATGATTTCCGGCACAAGCCGGCCGGCCGCCATGTGCTGAAGCTCTGCCGCGCCGAGGCCTGCCAGGCTGCGGGCGGCGATGCGCTCGCTGCGCGCGCCGAGGCGAAGCTCGGCGTGTCGCTCGGCAGCACCACCGCCGACGATCGCGTCACGCTGGAGCCGATCTACTGCCTCGGCCTGTGCGCGACTGCGCCGTCCGCGATGCTCGACGGGCGCCTGATCGGACGGCTCGATCAGAAGCGCCTCGATGCGCTGGTTGCGGAGGCGCAGCGATGAGCATGCGTCTATACGTCTCACGTGATGCCGGCGCGGTGGCCGTCGGCGCCGACGAGGTCGCGCTGGCGCTTGAGCAAGCCGCCGCCAGGCGGGGCGTTGCAATCGACATCGTTAGGACCGGCTCGCGCGGCCTGTACTGGCTGGAGCCGCTGGTCGAGGTGGCGACACCGCAGGGCCGCATCGCGTTCGGCCCCGTCACCGAAACCGACGTGCCCTCCCTGTTCGATGCGCTCGCCAGCAACACGCCGCATTTTCTACGGCTGGGGGCGATCGACGAGCTCCCCTGGCTGAAGCGCCAGACCCGCCTCACCTTCGCCCGCTGCGGCGTGATCGATCCGCGCTCGCTCGACGACTACCGCGCCCATGGCGGCTACAGGGGCCTGGAGCGCGCGCTCTCGCTCGGCACGGATGCGATCCTGAGCGAGGTCACCGCGTCCGGCCTGCGCGGCCGTGGCGGCGCGGGGTTTCCGACCGGCATCAAATGGAAGACGGTCGCGCAGGCCAAGGCCGACCGCAAATTCATCGTCTGCAACGCCGACGAGGGCGACAGCGGCACCTTCGCCGACCGCATGATCATGGAAGGTGATCCCTTCCTGGTGATCGAAGGCATGACGATTGCTGGCCTCACCGTCGGCGCGGCCAAAGGTTACATCTACATCCGCAGCGAATATCCGCACGCGGTCGAGGCGATGAACGCTGCCATTACGGCGGCGAAGCGCAGCGGCTATCTCGACAGCTATATCGGCGGCTCGAAGCAAGCCTTCGATCTCGAGGTGCGCGTCGGCGCCGGCGCCTATGTCTGCGGCGAGGAGACCTCACTGCTGGAGAGCCTCGAAGGCCGCCGCGGCCTCGTGCGCGCCAAGCCGCCTCTGCCGGCGCATCACGGCCTGTTCGGCAAGCCGACCGTCATCAACAACGTGCTGTCGTTCGCGGCCATCCCCTTCATCCTCGCTGAGGGTGCCAAGGCCTATGCGGATTTCGGCATGGGGCGTTCGCGCGGCACGATGCCGATCCAGCTCGCCGGCAACATCCGCCATGGCGGGCTGTTCGAGACCGCGTTTGGCGTGACGCTCGGCGAGCTCGTCGACGACGTCGGCGGCGGCACGTTCACCGGCCGTCCCGTTCGCGCGGTCCAGGTCGGCGGCCCGCTTGGCGCCTATTTTCCCCGCGCCCTGTTCGACACGCCGTTCGACTATGAGGCCTTCGCCGCGCGCGACGGCCTGATCGGCCATGGCGGCATCGTCGTGTTCGACGACAGCGTCGACATGCGCAGGCAGGCGCCTTTGCCATGGAGTTCTGCGCGGTCGAATCCTGCGGCAAGTGCACGCCGTGCCGGATCGGCTCGACCCGGGGCGTCGAGACCATCGAGAAGATCATGCGGGGCGAGCGCGTCAGCGAGAACATCACGCTCGTCGAAGACCTCTGCAACACCATGAAATTCGGCTCGCTCTGCGCGCTCGGCGGCTTCACGCCCTATCCCGTGCTCAGCGCATTGAAGCACTTCCGGGAGGATTTCCTTCCGGCGCCGACCACGCTTCAGGCCGCGGAATAGGAGAACGACCATGTCTCTGATCGAAGAAATCGACTTCGGCACGCCGGCTTCCAAATCGGAAACGATGGTGACGCTGACCATCGACGGCAAGCAGATTTCGGTGCCCGAGGGCACCTCGATCATGCGCGCGGCGATGGAAGCCGGCCATCAGATTCCAAAGCTCTGCGCCACCGACATGGTCGACGCGTTCGGCTCCTGCCGGCTCTGCCTGGTCGAGATCGAGGGGCGCGCCGGCACGCCGGCCTCCTGCACCACGCCCGCGACGAACGGCCTCGTCGTGCGGACCCAGACCGAGCGGCTGAAGCAGCTTCGCAAGGGCGTGATGGAGCTCTACATCTCCGACCATCCGCTCGACTGCCTCACCTGCGGCGCCAATGGCGATTGCGAATTGCAGGACATGGCCGGCGCCGTGGGCTTGCGCGACGTGCGCTACGGCTATGAGGGCGAGAATCATGTCTTTGCGAAGACGGATGGCTGCAGCAACGACAAATGGATGCCGAAGGACGAGTCCAACCCGTACTTCACCTACGATCCTTCCAAGTGCATCGTCTGCTCGCGTTGCGTCCGCGCCTGCGAGGAGGTGCAAGGAACCTTCGCGCTGACCATCTCCGGCCGCGGCTTCGACAGCCGTGTCTCCCCCGGCATGAACGAGAGCTTCCTCGGCTCCGAATGCGTCTCCTGCGGCGCCTGCGTCCAGGCCTGCCCGACCGCGACGCTGACGGAAAAATCCGTGATCGAGATCGGTCAGCCCGAGCACTCCGTCGTCACCACCTGCGCCTATTGCGGCGTCGGCTGCGCCTTCAAGGCCGAGATGCGCGGCGAAGAAGTGGTGCGCATGGTGCCCTACAAGGACGGCAAGGCCAATCGCGGCCATTCCTGCGTCAAGGGCCGCTTCGCCTGGGGCTACACCAACCACAAGGAACGCATCCTTAAACCCATGATCCGCGAGCGGATCGAGGATCCCTGGCGCGAGGTGTCGTGGAACGAGGCGTTCTCGTTTGCCGCCGCCAGGATGCGGAGCATTCAGAAGAAATACGGCCGCGACGCCATCGGCGGCATCACCTCGTCCCGCTGCACCAATGAAGAAACCTATCTGGTGCAGAAGCTGATCCGCGCCGGCTTCGGCAACAACAATGTCGACACCTGCGCCCGCGTCTGCCATTCGCCGACCGGCTACGGTCTCGCCACCACCTTCGGCACCTCTGCCGGCACGCAAGACTTCGACTCGGTGGAGGACACCGATGTCGTGCTCATCATCGGCGCCAATCCTGCCTCGGCGCACCCGGTATTCGCCTCGCGACTGAAGAAGCGGCTGCGCCAGGGTGCCAAGCTGATCGTGATCGATCCGCGCCGCACCGAGATGGTGGAATCGCCGCACGTGAAGGCGCTCCACTTGCCCCTGATGCCCGGCACCAACGTCGCTGTGATGACGGCGCTGGCGCATGTCATCGTCACCGAAGGGCTCGTCAACGAAGCCTTCGTGCGCGAGCGCTGCGACTGGAGCGAGTTCGAGGAATGGGCCGCCTTCGTCGCCCAGCCCAAGAACAGCCCGGAAGCCACCGCCATCCTCACCGGTGTCGATCCCAGGGCGCTGCGCGAAGCGGCCCGCATCTACGCGACCGGCGGCAACGGCGCCATCTATTACGGCCTCGGCGTCACCGAGCACAGCCAGGGCTCGACCACCGTGATCGCGATCGCCAACCTCGCGATGGCGACCGGCAATATCGGCCGTCCCGGCGTCGGCGTGAACCCGCTGCGTGGCCAGAACAACGTGCAAGGCTCTTGCGACATGGGCTCGTTCCCGCACGAGCTGCCCGGCTACCGCCATATCTCGAGCGACGCGGTGCGCGACCAGTTCGAGGCGCTGTGGAACGTCAAGCTCAACCCGGAGCCTGGCCTTCGCATTCCCAACATGTTCGATGCCGCGGTCGAAGGCACGTTCATGGGGATCTACGTGCAGGGCGAGGACATCCTCCAGTCCGATCCCAATACCTCGCACGTGGTGGCGGCGCTGTCGGCGATGGAATGCGTCATCGTCCACGATCTCTTCCTCAACGAGACGGCAAACTACGCCCACGTCTTCCTGCCCGGATCGAGCTTCCTCGAGAAGGACGGCACCTTCACCAATGCCGAGCGCCGCATCCAGCGCGTGCGCAAGGTGATGACGCCGAAGAACGGTCTTGCCGACTGGGAGGTCACCATCGGCCTCGCCAAGGCCATGGGCTTCGAGATGAACTACAGCCATCCCTCCGAGATCATGGACGAGATCGCGGCGCTGACGCCGACCTTTGCCGGCGTCTCCTACGCCAAGTTAGATGAGCTCGGCTCGGTGCAGTGGCCCTGCAACGAGAGGGCGCCGGAGGGCACGCCGGTGATGCATATCGACGGCTTCGTCCGGGGCAAGGGCAAATTCGTCGTCACCGAGTATGTCGCGACCGACGAGCGCACCGGCCCGCGCTATCCCCTGCTGCTCACGACAGGGCGCATCCTCAGCCAGTACAATGTCGGCGCTCAGACCCGGCGCACCGACAACGTGGTCTGGCACGCCGAGGATCGGCTCGAGATTCATCCGCACGATGCCGAGCAGCGCGGCGTTCGCGACGGCGACTGGGTGCGGCTGAAGAGCCGCGCCGGCGAGACCACACTACGCGCCGAGATCACCGATCGCGTCGCGCCCGGCGTCGTCTACACCACCTTCCATCATCCGGACACGCAGGCCAACGTGATCACGACCGACTATTCGGACTGGGCTACCAACTGTCCCGAATACAAGGTTACGGCGGTGCAGGTCTCGCCGTCGAACGGACCGTCCGACTGGCAGAAGGCCTATGACGCGCAGGCGCGGCAGTCCCGCCGCATCGTGCCGGCCGAGGCCGCGGAGTAATGGCATGCACGTAGCGGTCCAGGCTATCGATCGTGAAATCTGGCGCAACGGGACGGCCTCTGAAGGCGCGCGGCTGATCCCGGAGGAGACGCCGCTGGCGCTGACCTATAATGGCGGCACCTACGCCGTCATGATGGGGACGCCGCAGAACCTCGAGGACTTCGCCGTCGGCTTCACCGTGAGCGAAGGCATCGTCGGATCGGCCGACGAGATCCGATCGCTCGAAATCGTCCGCCTCGACGACGGCATCGAGCTGCGCATGTGGCTGGCGCCGAAACATGCCGCGCGCATCAACGAGCGTCGTCGCCACATCGCAGGTCCGACCGGCTGCGGCATCTGCGGCATCGAGTCCATTGCCGAGGCGGTGCGGCCGGCGGCCGTGGTGCCGCAGGGGCAGAGCTTCACGGCCGCAGAGGTCATGACGGCGATGCAGGCCATCGCGCCGCTACAATCGATCAATTTACAGACCCGGGCCGTACACGCCGCCGCGTTCTGGTCCCCTACCGGCAACATCGTCGCGCTGCGCGAGGACGTCGGCCGCCACAATGCGCTCGACAAGCTTGCCGGTGCCCTGGCACGCAGCCGCACCAATGCGCGCGGCGGCATAGTGCTGCTCACGAGCCGCGTCTCGGTGGAGATGGTGCAGAAGACAGCCGCGATCGGCGCCCCCATGATGGTTGCCGTGTCGGCGCCGACCGCGCTCGCGGTGCGCACGGCGGAAGCCGCCGGCATCACGCTGATTGCCATTGCCCGCCAAGACGGCTTCGAAGTGTTTTCGCATGGTGACCGGGTCGTCGCCCGCCATGCCAGGGAGGTTGCCGATGTCGCCTGACCGTCTGATCTACATGGCCAACCAGATCGGCACATTCTTCCAGAGTCAAGGCCACGACAGGGCCGTGCCGGGCATCGCCGAGCACATCAAGAAGTTCTGGGATCCCCGTATGAAACGCGCGATCTTCGCCCATCTCGATGCGGGCGGCGCCGACCTTGCGCCTGATGTCCGCGAGGCCCTCACCTCGCTGAAGCAGACGACGACCCTTCCAGCAGCGCCCTGAACACGCGCCGCACCTCGCTCTGCGTCTCCTTCACTCGCGCCTGCAGCGACGAGAAATCCGGCGCATCGCCGGCGCGTGCCATCACACGGAAGAGGTCGGTGCCCGCCGTCTCCGGCTTGAAGCGATCGCTGACGCAGAGCCGCAAGATCTGCGTCAGGTCGTGATAGAGCCGGGCCGCGGCACGCAATATCTCGGTTTCAGACTGCGCGAGCACGCCGAGCCTGCATGCATTTTCCAACACCTGCATGGTGCTGACGTCGAGGATCTCCGGCTTGTCGTGGGCGTGCACGAGCTGGAGATATTGCGCGATGAAATCGATGTCGACCATACCGCCGGCGGCATGTTTGAGATCCCAGCAATCGGCCTCGCCCTTCTCCTGGGCGATGGCGCGCCGCATGTCGGCAACGTCGTTGGCGGTGATGGCGGGATCGCGGCGTCGGGTCAAGACGTCGCGGATGACGCGCTCGATTCGTTCCCGGAATTCGGGCGAGGCCGACACCACGCGCGCGCGTGTCAGCGCCATGTGCTCCCAGGTCCAGGCCTCGTTCGCCTGGTAGTCCGCGAACGAAACCAGGCTCGAGGCCACGGGACCGGCGCGTCCCGACGGACGCAGCCGCATGTCGATCTCATAGAGCACGCCGTAATTGGTGCGCGTCGTGAAGGCGCTGATCAGACGCTGGGTAAAGCGGGCGAAATAGTGGGCACCTTGCAGCGATCTCGCACCATCGGAGTCCGGATTGTCGCTGTCGAAATCGTAGAGCAGGATCAGGTCGAGATCGGACGACGCCGTCATCTCGCGGCTGCCGAGCCGGCCCATCGCGATGATCGCGGTCTGCTGATCCCTAATGCGGCCATGCTGGGCGGCAAAGCGCTCGGCAACGAGGCCATGCACGGTGTGGACGATGCCCTCGGCGACGTCCGCAAAAGCGGTACTCGCCTGCTGCGCCGAGACCGTGCCGGACAGGATACGCGTACCGATCAGGAACAGGCTCTCCTGTCCGAACAGGCGCAGGCGATCGAGGAACTCTTCATAGGAGCCCGCGTCCTGCGCGGTCGCAGCTAACCGTCCCGACAATTCCTGCCTGTCCGGCATGGCGCCGAAGAAGCGCGGATCGATCAGGCCGTCCATGAGCTGCGGCTGCCGCGCCAGCATCTCGCCGAGCCGGGGCGCCGCGCCTAGCACCAGCGCCACCAGTGCGACCAGATCGCGGTTCTGGCCGAGCAGCGTGATCAGCCGGCCGCCGCGCTGAAGCGCGCCGAGGAAATGATCGAACGCCACGACCGCGCGGTCCGGCTCCTCGGCATGGGCAAGACCGTCGATCAGGGCCGGCACGAATTCGACGAACGCGTTGCGCGTCGCCTCATTGCGGAACACGCGATAGTCGCCGGTGATCCAGTCGCGCACGGTCTGCGCGACGGCGGCCGGCTTCTTGAAGCCGAGCGCCGCAATGTGCTGGAGCAGGCGCGGATCGTCGGGACCGGCACTGTAGTCGAGCGCCGGCAGTTTGGCCGTCCCGGTCGGATCATCGCCCTCGAACAGTTTTTCATAGTGCCCCTGGACGATCTGGAGCTGGTGCAACAGGTCGCGCGCAAAGGCCTCCCGATCCGGGTAGCCGAAGAACCAGGCGAAGCGCTCGACCGCCTCCTTGTCCTCGGGCAGTGTATGGGTCTGCTCGTCGGCGATCATCTGGAGGCGATGCTCGACCCGGCGCAGAAATTCGTAGGCCGTGGTCAGCTCGTCGCGCGCCGCGAACGTGATCCAGTTGCTGGAGGCGAGCACGTCGAGCGCATTGAGCGTCGGCCGCACCCGCAATTCCGGATGGCGGCCGCCCGCAATCAACTGCTGCGTCTGCGCGAAGAACTCGATCTCGCGGATGCCGCCGCGCCCGACCTTGACATTATGGCCCTCGACCGCGACCTCGCTCTGACCGCGATAGGTCTGCATCTGTCGCTTCATTTCGTGCACGTCGGCAAGCGCGGCGAAGTCGAGATGCTTGCGCCAGACGAAGGGCGCGATCTCTGCCAAAAGCGCTTCACCCGCGCGGGGATCGCCGGCGCAGGCGCGCGCCTTGATCATCGCGGCGCGCTCCCAGGTGCGCCCTTCCCGCTCGTAATAGTTCAGCGCGGCATCGCGGGAGATCGCCACCTGGGTCGAGGACGGATCGGGCCGCAGCCGCAGATCGACGCGGAACACGTAACCGTCATAGGTGCGCTGCTGGAGAATGCGCGCCATGCCTTGCGTCACGCGCACGAAGAACGGCTGCGGTTCCATATCGGGCGCGAGCGTCGTCGCATCGGGATCGAAGAACACGATGAGATCGATGTCGCTTGAATAGTTCAGCTCCCCCGCGCCCATCTTGCCCATCGCGAGCACAATCAGCCCGCAGCCTTCTTCGGGCGCCTCGGGATCGGGCGGTGAGAGCTTGCCGCGTGCAGCTTCCTGCCGCAGCAAGTACTGCAGCGCCGCCTGCACCGAGAACACCGCGATATCCGTCAGCGCCGCCGTCACCCGCATCACCGGCCAGACGCCGCCGATGTCGCACAGCGCGATCAGCAGCGCCGCCTCCGCCTTCATCCGGCGAAGCAGGCGCATCACCTCGGCTTCATCCGGCGCCGCGAGCACGGCGCCCCTCGCCTCCGCCATCAGCGCCCCAAGATGCACCTCCGGATCGCATTCGAGCAACCGGATCAGGCGCAGGGGATCGGCGCGAATCAGATCGAACAGATAGGACGAGAATTGCGCGATGCCGGTCAGAATATCCCGCGCAAAGGGACGGACCAGCAGGGATTCGAGACGGGTCGATTGCACCGGCTCGAGCTCGGCCAGCCAATTTTCGAAGCGTCTTTGGTCGGTTGTGGAAGCGGCAACATAGGGAGCCTCGGCGAAGCGTGCCGCGAGGCTCTCACCATGTTTGTCCGCGTTTCCCGGCGCGGAGTGGTTCATGCCACCTTCTGTGGCACATCCGGTATTGGCGGAGCAACCCTGTCGCCGGCGCCCGCGCGCGCCGGCAGCACCAGCGTGGCAACGAGACCGGGATGGGCATCGCCTAGGCGCAACTCACCGCCATGCAATGTCGCAACGGCCGAGGCGAGGCTGAGGCCGAGGCCGGAGCCCGGCAGCGTGCGGCTGGCCTCCAGCCGCACGAATCGCTCGACGACGTGCTTGCGATCCGCTTCGGGGATCCCCGGACCACGGTCGGTGACGCTGAGCAGCACCTGGTCGCCATCGCGCCTCGCCTCGATCGTGATTTGCCTCACGTCCATGCTGACCACGGTTCCCGCGGTCTGCGCCGCCGGCTTGCCGTATTTGATCGCGTTCTCGACGAGATTGGCGAGCGCCTGGCTGATCAGTTCGCGATTGGCGTGAACCGGCGCCGGCTCGCATTTGACCTTCAGGGTCATGCCGTCATCCTCAGCCAGCGGCTCGTAGAGCTCGTGGATGCCGTTCGCGACCTCGGCAGCGTCGAAATCGTCCATGTTGCCGCGCGCCTGCCCGGATTCGGCACGCGCGATCATCAGAAGCGCGTTGAAGGTGCGGATCAGCCCGTCGGATTCCTCGATGGTGCGCTCCAGCGCTGCACGGTAGTCCGCCTCGCAGCCCGATTTCGCCAGCGCCTCTTCGGCGCGGTTGCGCAAGCGCGTCAGCGGCGTCTTGAGGTCGTGGGCGATGTTGTCGGAGACTTCCTTCAGCCCAGCCATCAGCGCCTCGATCCGCTCCAGCATGGCGTTGAGGTTTTCGGCGAGACGGTCGAGCTCGTCGCCGCTGCGCCCCACAGGCAGGCGCTCGCTGAGATCACCAGTCATGATCCGCTGCGCAGTGCCGGTCATGGCATCGATGCGCCTCAGCACGCGGCGCGCGACGAAGACGCCGCCGCCGAGGCCGAGCACCACGACGATCAGGATCGACCATTGCGCCGCCTTCGCGACGATGCCGAACAGGCGCCGCCGCTCGTCGAGATCGCGGCCGATCAGAAGCCGGAAGCCGTTCTCCAGCTCCGTGACGCGCACCAGCGCGCGATGATCGCGTTCGTCAGCATCCTCGATCCGCCGATAGGCTGTCTCGGACCAGCCGCGCGTCGCCATCACGCCGGGCGCGAGCGAGCCGACATTGCCGGCGATCGCCTGCCCAGTCGGCGTAGTCACCAGATAGAGGTTTGCGCCCGGCCGCAGCGCCCGGTACTCGATCGCGAGCACGAGGCCCCGCAGGCCGCGGCGGCCGTAGATCTCGTTGATCTCCGAGGTCTCGGAATTCACCGTCTGCGTGATCTCCTCGGTGATCAGCCGCCGCGTATTCCAGGCGAAATAGGCGAGCAGCGAAGCCGCGAACATCGCGAACAGCAGCAGATAGACCAGCGTCAGCCGGAATGCCGTGGTGCGGACGAGTTTACCGAATGCCGTCACGGATCATGTATCCGGCGCCGCGGATCGTATGCAGCAGCGGGCGCTCGAAGCCCTTGTCAATCTTGGAGCGCAGCCGCGAAATGTGCACGTCGATCACGTTGGTCTGCGGATCAAAATGATAGTCCCAGACGTTCTCGAGCAGCATGGTGCGCGTCACCACCTGGCCGGCGTGCTTCATGAGGTATTCGAGCAGGCGGAATTCGCGCGGCTGGAGCGTCAGCTCGTCCTTGCCGCGGGCGACGCGGTGGGACAGCCGGTCGAGCTCGAGATCGCCGACGCGGTAGAGCGTGTCCTCGGCGGGCCCGCCGCGGCGGCGCGACAGCACCTCAACGCGGGCGAGCAGTTCGGCGAACGAATAAGGCTTTGGCAGATAATCGTCGCCGCCGGCGCGCAGGCCCTTGATGCGGTCGTCGACCTGTCCGAGCGCGGAGAGAATCAGCACCGGCGTGGTGTTGCCCTTGTCGCGCAGCGCGCCGATCAGCGACAGGCCGTCGCGCTTGGGCAGCATGCGGTCGACCACCAGCACGTCGTAATCGCCGTTCTCGGCCATGGCGAGACCTTCCTCGCCGTCGGCGGCATGATCGGCAATGTGTCCGACTTCGCGAAACGCCTTCACGAGATAGTCGGCGGATTCGCGGTCGTCTTCGATGATGAGGAGGCGCATCGTGCGTTCGGCGGCAGTCAAGGGAGTGAACCTTCTCTAAACATGGCGCGAGCGGCAATCGCATGCAAGCCGAGCGGAACGATCTCGGATCGGGGAAAAGGCGGGCGGTGAAGCTGGGGGGACTTCACCGCCCTAGGCCTTCCGACGGAGGGGGGCGTAATTCCACCGGAAGGTAGACAGGGGAAGCAAACGTTGCGCTGCTCCCCCGAAGGGCGCCGTCGGCGGGGGCGACTGATGCCGGCGACACCCTTCATCTCGTAAGCCTCCTGAGGCCTCAGCCCTTGGCGATGGGCACGGCGACGAAGCGCGACTGCCCGCCGCTCTTCACGCGCATCAGGACGCTGTTCTTGTTATCGGTCCGCGCCGTGTTGATGGCATCGCGGACTTCGGCGGCGGTGCTGACGCTCTTGCCCCCGACTTCAAGAATCACGTCGCCTTCCTTGAAGCCGCGTTCGGCCGCGGCGCTCTTCGGATCGACTTCGGTGACCACGACGCCTTCCTTGCCGGCGCCGGCCACGGAATTGGCTGGAGCAACGGTCATGCCGAGCTTGGGCACGTCGGTGCCGCGGCTCGCACCCTTGCCACTGTCATTGTCGGTGTCGGCTTTGGCCTCGACCGTGTTCGGCAGCTGGCCGAGGGTGAGATTGACGACCTTGTCCTGGCCCTTGTGCAGCACGTTGAGCTTCACCGAGGCGCCGGGCGCCATGCCGCCGATGGTGCGAGCAAGCTCACGAGCGTCCTTGACGGGCTCGCCATTGACCGCGGTGATCACGTCGCCGGACTCGATGCCGGCCTTCGCCGCCGGACCGTTCGCCTGCGGCTCCGCGACCAGCGCGCCTTCGGCCTTCTTCATGCCGAGGCTGTCGGCGATGTCAGACGTCACCGGCTGGATCTGCACGCCGATCCAGCCGCGGCTGACCGAACCCTTGTCCTTGAGCTGGGCCACCACGCTCTTCACGGTGTTGGCGGGAATCGAGAAGGCGATGCCGACGCTACCGCCGGAGGGCGAGTAGATCGCGGTGTTGACGCCCATCACCTCCCCCTCGGTGTTAAAGGCCGGACCGCCGGAATTGCCCTTGTTCACGGGCGCGTCGATCTGGATAAAATCGTCATAGGGGCCATTGCCGATGTCGCGGCCGCTGGCCGAGACGATGCCGGCAGTCACGGTGCCGCCGAGGCCGAAGGGATTGCCGACCGCGAGCACCCAGTCGCCGATCCGCGGCTTGCCGTCGGCGAGCTTGGCGAACGGGAAATTCGAGCTGCCCTCGACCTTGATCAAGGCGAGGTCGGTGCGCTGGTCGGTGCCGATGACCTTGGCGGTATAGGTCTTGCCGTCGTCGGTGGTGACCTCGACCTTGTCGGCGCCGTCGACCACGTGATTGTTGGTCACGGCATAGCCATCGGGCGAGATGAAGAAGCCGGAGCCCTGGCCCTGAACGACGCGGCCACGGCCGCCCTTCAGGCCCGGGAAACCATCCGGACCACCGAAGCGGCGGAAGAAGCGCTCCATGGGCGAGCCCGGCTGGAACGGCGAGGAGGAATCGTCGCCGTCATCGTTGCTCGCGGTCTTCTCCTTGATGTTGACCTTCACCGAGATCACCGACGGCTTCACGCGCTCGACGATGTCGGCAAAGCCGATCGGACGCTCGACCTTCCGAACCTCTTGATTGACCTGCGCATGCGCCGGGCTGGAGAACAGGTCGGCCGGCGAGGTCGACGGGCTCAAGCCATAGACGCCCGCGCCGAGGCCGGCGATGACCGAGGCCATCAGCGCGATCTTGCGCGCGGAGAATACCGACCGGCGCGGCTGCCGGTAGGACGGGAGGTGCGAGAGGTCGGAACGGTCGGTCATGCAGAGATCTCCAGGGCCTTGAATTTCTTTTGGTGCCGGATGCCAGCACCTTACGGACCTGAACATGGGGGCTCCCGCCTTACCGCGCGCTGGCGGCAGGGTTAAACTTTCGTAATGAAGGCAGCGGCGATGCGGCAGTTTAACGCAGGCTAAAAGTTCTGGTCCTACAGGAACTTAGTCGGGTTCCGGTGAAACGCATCAGAACAGCTTTTGGCGACCTAGATTGCTCCGCAGCGGCACCCCTTAAGGCCGTTGGACTTGGGATTCTAAGCCGCGCCACGCTATTGCGACTTCGCATCGTCCGACATCAATCCCGCGAGCCGCGCCTCTTCCTCGGGCGTGAGCGGCGGTGCTGGCAGATCTGCACCGCTCCGCGCGCGGCGCCGGATTTGCAGCCATAGCGCCAGGCCGCCGCCAGCCAACAGAAGCGGCGCGAGCAGCCATAGCAGCAGGGTCTGGCGTTCGAAACGCGGCTTCAGCAGCACGAACTCGCCATAGCGCGCGACCAGGAAGTCGAGCACCTGCGAATTGCTGTCGCCGGCGGCAATCCGCTCGCGCACCAGCAGCCGCAAATCGCGCGCCAGCGGCGCGTCGGAATCGTCGATCGACTGGTTCTGGCAGACCATGCAGCGCAGCTCGCGCGACAGTTCGCGCGCACGCGCCTCCTTGACGGGATCCGACATGATCTCGTCGGGCTGCACGGCATGCGCCGCAGGCGAGGCCAGCAGCATTAGCGCGACGATCACGAACCACATCCGGCGCATCGGATCACTCCGCGGGCTGGAGCCGCTGCTTGGCCCGCGCCGGCTTCGGCGCACCGACCCGCAAGCGGCGATCGGACAGCGACAGCACGCCGCCAAACGCCATCAGCACCGGTCCCCACCAGATCAGCAGCACCATCGGCTTGTAATAGATGCGCACGGCAATGGCACCCTCGGCGGTGGCATCGCCGAGCGAGACGTAGAGCTGGCTCGCGCCGCGCGTCAGCAGGGCCGCTTCGGTGGTGGACGAGCCACGCGTTGTGAAGCTGCGCTTGGACGGCGTCATCATGCTCAGCGTCTCGCCGTCGCGGCTGACATTGAACTCGGCGATCATCTCCCGGTAGTTCGGGCCCTGACGCTGAAACAACCGATCGAGCTTCACGTCGTAGCCGGCGACATGGGCGACGTCGCTCTGCTTCATCGTCGCGATATATTCGCTGTTCCAGGTGGTCTCGCAGACGATTCCGATCAGCGCGACGCCGAGGCCGGCATGCGCCAGCGTGGTGCCCCAGGCCGAGCGCGGCAGGCCACGCGCCCGGTTCAGCACTGTGGCGAACGGCAGGCGAACCAGGCCCGTCCGCTCGACGATGTCGGTGACAGCGCCGGCGATGACGAAAACACCAAGCCCGATCGCCAGCGGCGCCAGCGCGCTGCCGCCGCGCGCCCAGGCCCAGGCGATGGCGATTGCGACGAGGCTGGCAACGCCCGCCGCGAGCAGGCGCTGCGTCACGCCGAGCAGATCGCCGCGCTTCCACGCCAGCATCGGCCCGAACGGTACAGCGAACAGCAACAGGGCAAACAGCGGCGCGAAAGTGAGGTTGTAGAAGGGCGCGCCGACCGACATCTTGAAGTCGGCCAGCATCTCCATCGCCAGCGGATAGAGCGTGCCGAATAGCACGACCGCGCAGGCGACGGTAAGCAGCAGGTTGTTCAGCACCAGCGCACCCTCGCGGGAGATCGGCGCGAACAGGCCGCCCTGCTTCAACGAGGTGGCACGGCCCGCGAACAGCGCCAGGCTGCCGCCGATGAACAGGCAGAGGATCAGCAGGATGAACACGCCGCGGGTCGGGTCAGTCGCGAAAGCATGCACCGAGGTGATGACGCCGGAGCGGACCAGGAAGGTGCCGAGCAGCGACAGCGAGAAGGTCAGGATCGACAACAGGATGGTCCAGACCTTCAGCGCGTTGCGCTTCTCCATGACCAGCGCCGAATGCAGCAGCGCGGTGCCGGCGAGCCACGGCATCAGCGAGGCGTTCTCGACCGGATCCCAGAACCACCAGCCGCCCCAGCCGAGCTCGTAATAGGCCCAGTACGAGCCCATGGCGATGCCGAGCGTGAGGAAGATCCAGGCCACCAGCGTCCACGGCCGCACCCAGCGCGCCCAAGCCGCGTCGATCCGCCCCTCCATCAGCGCCGCGATGGCGAAGGAGAACGAGATCGAGAAGCCGACATAGCCGAGATAGAGCATCGGCGGATGCACGGCGAGACCGATGTCCTGGAGCACAGGATTGAGATCGCGTCCCTCGAGCGGCGGGCTCGTGATGCGCAGGAACGGGTTCGAGGTCATCAGGATGAAGAGATAGAAGGCGCTGGCGATCCAGGCCTGGACGCTCAGCACGTGCGCGCGCAGCGACAGCGGCAGATTGTTGCCGAAAGCGGCAACCAGGCCGCCGAACAAAGCGAGGATCGATACCCACAGCAGCATCGAGCCTTCGTGATTTCCCCACACGCCGGTGATCTTGTAGAGCAGCGGCTTCATCGAGTGGGAATTCTCGTAGACATTGGCGACGGAGAAATCCGAGCTCACGTGCAGCATCACAAGTGCCATGAACGATGCCCCGACGAACAGCAGCTGCGCCAGCGCGGTGGACCGCGCCACGTTCATCAGGGCGGTGTCGTGCAGGCGTGCACCGATCAACGGCACGACGGACTGGATCAGTGCAAGCCCGAGCGCCAGCACCAGCGCGTAATGTCCGGATTCTGCGATCACCGCACGGCTCCCTGCGGATTGCCCTGCGCCGCCGTGGCCGCGGGCTTGCTGCCGCCCGAAGCCTTGGCGTCAGAGGCCTTGGCTTCAGAGGCCTTGGCGTCGTAATCGTCCTTCCAGTGGCCCTGCTTCTTCAGGGCATCGGCAACGTCCTTGGGCATGTAGGTTTCGTCGTGCTTGGCGAGCACGGTGTCGGCCTTGAACACGCCGTTGCTGTCGAGTGCGCCTTCGGCAACGACGCCCTGCCCTTCACGGAACAGGTCCGGCAGGATGCCCTTGTAGGCGACCGGCAGCTTGGCGTTGCCGTCGGCGACCTCGAAGGTCACCGCGAGATTGTCGCCGCGCTGGAGCGAGCCGGGCTGCACCAGCCCGCCGAGACGAAACCGCTTGCCGGGTTCGACGTGCTTCTCGGCGACCATGGTTGGTGTCGAGAAGAACACGATGGAGTCGCGCAATGCGTTGAGCACGAGCGCGGCGGCGAGCGCAAGCACGGCGAGCGAGCCGCCGATGATGGTCATACGTCGCTGCTTGCGCGTCATGGCGTATCCGTTCTCCGCTCGTCTGGTCCCGAAATCGTCATCCGTCGAGCCCGAGAGTCTTGAGCCCTTCGTTGAGCTGGCGCAGCCGCTCGGCATCGCCGGCAACCGCCTGGCGGGCATCGGCCGATGCCCCCACCGCCTTGCCGCGGTCGCCCATCACGAGATAGGCGCGCACCAGGCGAAGCCACCCCTCGACGTCGTCGCCGTTCTGCTTGAGGCGGGTGGCGAGGCGTTCGACCATGCCGCGCACCATCGCGTTGCGATCGCCCTCGGCCATATCCCTGGAGGCTGCGATCGTCTCGTCCGACAGCGCCGGCACCGTGCCGCCGCCGACCCGCGCCAGCGAGGACTGCACCAGGGACCGCCACGGCGCATCCGCCGGCGCCTTCGCCAGCAGCGCGCGCCAGATATTGGCCGCATCATCCTTGCGGCCGTCCTGCTCGGCGGCGAGCCCCAGGAAGTAGTTCGCCTTGGGATCATCGGCATCGAGCGTGTGCGCACGCTCGAATTCCGCTTTGGCCTCGGCGGTCACGACCCCGCCGGCGGCCGCCGAGAGCGCCTCGCCGAGATCGGACCGGCGCTCGGCGCTCTCGCCGTTGTAGGTGAGCGAGTTGCGATAGGCACGCACCGCATCGTCGAAGCGGCCGAGCCGCTCCAGCACCGGCGCGAGCACGTTCCAGCCGCGACCGTCAGTCGGATTTTTTTCCAGATGTTGCTCGACCTGCACGACGAGATTCTCGAGCGATTGCGCCACCCCGGATCCGGATCCGCGCTCGCGCTGCGCCAAGGGAAAGTCCTGAAGCCTGGGCGAGCCCAGCGGCATGTAAACCCCGATCGCAACCATCGGCAGGCCAGTCAACGCCAGCACCGCGGCCGCGCGGCGCCATTTGAGGCTCGATTTCGGCGCCATGGCAGGTTCGCTGGCAGCGGCGAGCAGCCTGCGGCTGATCTCGACGCGGGCCGCCTCGGCTTCAGGAGCGGCGATCAGTCCGGTGCCGAGATCACGCTCGATTTCGGCCAGTTGGTCCTTGTAGACCGCAATCTCGCTGCCTTGACTTTGCGCGGCTCCGCTGCGGCCGAGCGGCAGAAGCACGGCGAAAATCGCCGCGACTGTCATCAGCGCGAACACGAACCATAGCGTCATCTGGCAAGCTTCCGGCGGCGCGCGATCCGCGCCTATAGGTGGCTTTACACCACGGCCGGAGGAGGCGGCAATTGACAATTGTCAATTCGGCGCGACCGCGCCCGGTCCGAAACGATGAAACTCCAACAGCTTAGCCGATGTCGAAGTCCGCACTTTGCGCGGCATCCTCGCCGTGCCCGTTGAAGGCCTTCAGGAAATATGTTCCCGGCCTGACCGCATCCGGCAATCGGATGCGCAGCGCCCCGACTGGAACCGGAGACGCGACCCTGGTGAGCGTTTCAGACAATTGTCGGCCGCTTGCCTTCTCGACCAGCACCACCTTCGCGCCGACCATCAGTCTCTGATATTTGGCAACAACGACGCGGTTCTCGATTTCGATGGAGCTGATAACGGGTTTCATGCGCCCACAAATAGAAATTCCCCGGACTTGCATGGCGACCGTAGGGCGCGATATCGGCACCGTCAACCAGAAATTGTGATAACGAAATTATGCGCTCGGATCAGCTTGCGCGCGACGATTTGCGCTCGCCCGTCGCCGCATTCTCTGCCGCGCGACTCATCAGCGAGGCGTAATCGTCGCCGAACAGCACCTGACAGAAGCGGATCGCGGCCTGCACCTGCTGCTGCCGATAGGTGCGGACCTTGTGATCGGCGGAGCGCAGCGACTGCACCAGCTGCTCGGTCGAGCGCTCGACATATTGCTGGAGGTCGGAATAGGTGCGCAGCGTCACCTCGTTGATCGCAAGCTCACTCGCATAGTTGCGGCAGGCCGCGACGAAATCGATCAGCGCCACGGTTTCCTCGACCTCGGTGCTGTCGATTCGCGCCCCCGGCGGAATGTCCTTCTCGGCGCGTTGGCGCAGGATGCGACGAACGCGGCCGGGAACGCTGTCGATCTCGGATTGCAGCGCATTGGAGATGTCGGCGCGGATCGAGACCAGCTGCTTGCCCCAAGCGGAATCGTTGCGCAGGTCGAGCTCGGTGCGCAGGCCGCGCACGCCGTCATGCAGCGCCTTGAGATTGCCGGCGACGTTGTCGAAATTGCCGCGCTTGATGTCCATGCGCAGGACCGCGGCCACACAGGACAGATCGTGCAGGGCGATCGTGACGGCGACACCGTAGGGCGTTGCCGCGACGCGGATCTCGTCGTCCGAGGCGGCAATCTTGATAGCGAGGCGGATGATCTGCCACGGCGCGGTCATCCGCTGCACCACCATGGACAGCGCGAAGGGCAGCATCTGCGGGGTCTGGAGGACTGGAATGTTGAGCGCCGACGTCACCGAGGCGATCTGGGAATCGCCGAAGGCGCGCAGGAAGCGCGGCAACTTCTCGTTCAGGGCGGCGATGGCTTCCCGAACCTGGAGCACCGCACCGATTGAATAGAGGTCCTCGATCACGTTGGGCGGGCCGACACGGGCCAGCGCGCGCGACTTGTCGCCGCCGCCTGGCCCCGTCAGCTCGAAGATGGCGTCCGCCGCCACCGCCTGGAGCCTGGAGGCCAGCGCCTCGACCTGGCCTGCACTGTCTAGCGGTATGCGGGCCAGCGCCGCCTCGAATTCATTGACTTTGTCCGGGGCGCCGTCACGCCCGAGCCATTGCCAGATTGGATGCAGCGAGGAGCGGCGGATTTGTCCGACCCGGACCGGGGTGCCCGCCTCGACCAGGAACGGTTCCAGCACTTGGAAGAGAAGCCGCGACAGATCGTCCGTGCGCGGTGGCGGGGCTTCGTCGGCTTCGCTCTTGCGGACGATCTTGCGCAGCTGCTCAAGCACGAGGGTCGCGACAGCCGTGTCCTGGCCGCGCTCCAGCGCGCGCTCGAACTCTCGCATCAGCAGTGCCTGCGACTGCGGCGGGAGCTGCGCGAGATATTCCCTCAGCCGCTCGATCGATGTCTGGCTCATGCGCCCGGGTCATGCACGGTAAAATGGCGGACATGGGATGCGTCCGGGCGCGATCTTAGGAGCTTCCCACTTAAGAAGCCGTTTAGGAAGTCGCCTCGAATGCCCCCCGGTTTTGCCGCAGAAGCATCCGCCACGGCGAAAAATCAAATGAGAACAAGAGATTATAATCCCGGGAGGACCAGTTCGGCTCGGAGGCCCCCGATCGGCGCGCCGCCGAGGGAGAGGCTGCCGCCATAAAGCGCGGCGAGGTCGGTCACGATCGACAGTCCCAGCCCCGAGCCCGGCTTGGACTCGTCGAGCCGCTGGCCGCGTCGGGAGACCTGGGCACGCTCGGCCTCCGACAGGCCGCGGCCGTCATCGTCGACGATGATCCGCAGACGCGGGCCGGCGCCGGCCAGTTGCGGCGTCTCGACCGCAACCTCGATGAAGACGCGTGAGGCTGCCCATTTGCAGGCATTGTCGACCAGATTGCCGACCATCTCATCCAGATCCTGGCGCTCGCCCCGGAACCTCGCAGACGGATCGGCCTTGGCCTCGACCACGATGCCGCGGTCGCGGTGGATCTTCTCCATCGTCCGCCGCAGCGCCTCGATCGCGGGCGCCACCTCCGTCACCGTCGCGACCACCGAGACCCGTGCCGCAATGCGCGCGCGCTCCAGATGATGGGCAACCTGGTCGCGCATCACGTCCGCCTGCTCCATCACCTTGGCCGCGAACGGATCGGCCCCGTGGGCGCCGGCCTCGTTGACGATGACGGAGAGCGGCGTCTTGATCGCATGGGCGAGATTGCCGACATGGGTGCGCGCCCGTTCGACGATTTCGCGATTGGCATCGATCAGCGCATTGGTCTCGCGCGCCAAAGGCGCGATCTCGACAGGAAATTCACCCTCGAGCCGCTCCGCCCGACCCGAGCGGATGTCGGCGATGGATTCCGAGATGCGCTTGAGCGGCGCGAGACCAAAGCGGACCTGGAACACGGTCGTCAGCAGCAGCACGATGCCAAGCGCCGTAAACGTGCCGCCGAGGTAATAGTCGAAGCTCCGCGTCTCGTCGAAAATCTCGGTGTCGTCGCCGGCGACGCTGACGAGAAATTTGCCGTCGGCGCCGAGATCGACCGGCCGCTCCACCATGCGCAGGTTCTGCCCTTCCGGCCCGTCGACATAAGCGAGCCGAATGCCGGCGGCGGTGAGCTCGGCACCCTGCTCTTCCAGTTTCGGCAGTTTCTTGTCCCAGAGCGAGCGCGAGGAGCGCACTTCCGGCTTCTCGGTGTCGGTCCGCGTGATCTGCCAGTACCAGCCGGACAGCGGCAGGTCGAACAAGGGCTCGCCCAGCGACTGGAACTGGCGGTCGGGCGGCTCGTCGGGGGTGGCGACCTCGGCGATCAGCGTGCGGAGATAGAGATTGAGACGGCGGTCGAAGGAGCGCTCGGTCGCGTTCTTGTAGACCGAGGACAGCACGACGCCGGTAACGGCCAGGATCACCACGAGCCACGCGGTCGCCGAGAGGAACAGGCGGTTCGCAAGTGAGCTAGCGGGCATCGGAACGATCCCGGGAGGCGCAGGATGGCAGGGCATCGGTCATGACCGGACCAAGGCCCTTGGCGGGCCGCCCGTCAAGCCGCTTCAAGCGCCGGGACTGGGCGGGGTCAGGAGATAGCCGAGCCCGCGAACGGTCTGGATGATGTCGACGTCGAGCTTCTTGCGGATGCGGCCGACGAAGACCTCGATTGTGTTGGAGTCGCGGTCAAAATCCTGGTCATAGAGATGCTCGACCAGCTCGGTGCGGGAGACGACGCGCCCGGAATGGTGCATCAGATAGGCCAGAAGCCGATATTCGTGCGAGGTCATCTTCACGGGATTGCCTGACACGCTGACCCGGCCCGTCCTGGTGTCGAGCGTAACGGGACCGCAGCTGAGCTCGCTCTGGGCGTGGCCGGTCGAGCGGCGCAGCAGCGCGCGGATGCGTGCCAGCACCTCCTCCAAATGGAACGGCTTGGCGACATAGTCGTCGGCGCCGGCATCGAACCCCTGCACCTTATCGCTCCAGCGGTCGCGCGCGGTGAGGATCAGGACCGGCATGGTACGGCCGTTGCGGCGCCAGGCCTCCAGCACCGAGATGCCGTCCTTCTTCGGCAGGCCGATGTCGAGCACGATGGCGTCGTAAGGCTCGTTGTCGCCGAGATAATGCCCCTCCTCCCCGTCGAAAGCGCGGTCGACGACGTAACCGGCGTCGGTCAGCGCCTTGGTAAGCTGGCGATTGAGATCGGGGTCGTCCTCAACAACGAGCAGGCGCACGCTTCTCTCCAAAGATTGGCTGCCAGAACAGGCTGCATGACCACGGCCAGAGATGAGCAATTCCGGCGTGAACCGAATATGAACGCGGGGAACCGGCCAGGTTACTTTTTGGTCATATACGACCTCTGACGCGCCGACGCGACTGCGCCCGCCACGCAACCGGGCGAGCCGGGGGCATGGCGGGCGCAAAGTGCTGCGTCACGCGGCGAATATGAAGATCCGTGGCGTTCGGATCCAGCCGGGTCAAGTCCGGAAGAACACGAACCAGACGACGGCGAGGATCAGGACGGCAAGGCCCGTCGAGATGGCAAGCAGCGCCGCCACCGAAGGCCCGGGCTCGCCCTGGCGCGCCTCGGTCGGAGTTTCCACGATCTGATGCCGCTCTCGCGTGGTTGCCATAATGCCCTCAATCTCTGGACGTCGCTTCGATAGCCGCGACCTCCTCGCAGCCGATGTCTCGAGCCAACGCGTGATTGAATATGATGTTCCGGCCTTTACGCTTCGATCCGGCAGGAGCGCAGGCCCAGCGGCCGGTTAACGCAGTTGCAAGATTCAGTAACCCGCCTTGCTATGATTCGTTGTTCCCTGATGGTATCCTAGTCGCCTGTCCCCGTTGCGTTTGGAGTAGCCCATGGCCCCCCGCGCCAATTGGAAGGGTTTTCTGCGTCTATCGCTCGTGACCTGTCCGGTCGCGCTCTATCCCGCCACTTCGGATACCGAGAAGGTCTCCTTCAACCAGATCAACCGCAAGACCGGCCACCGCATCAAGTACCTCAAGGTCGATGCGGAGACCGGTGACGAGGTGACGTCCGAGGACATCGTCAAGGGCTACAAGGTCGATACCGACACCTATATCGAGGTCACCAAGGACGAGCTCGACGAGATCGCGCTGGACTCCACGCACACGATCGAGATCGACGAGTTCGTGCCGAAGGCGGACATCGACAACCGCTACCTGATCCGTCCCTATTACCTCGTGCCCGACGGCAAGGTGGGCCATGACGCCTATGCGGTGATCCGCGAAACCATCCGCAGCATGGACAAGGTCGCGATCGGCCGCGTGGTGCTGACCAACCGCGAGCACATCATCGCGCTGGAGC
This sequence comes from Bradyrhizobium sp. 159, assembly GCF_023073795.1. Taxonomy (NCBI): domain Bacteria; kingdom Pseudomonadati; phylum Pseudomonadota; class Alphaproteobacteria; order Hyphomicrobiales; family Nitrobacteraceae; genus Bradyrhizobium; species Bradyrhizobium sp. 159. The sequence goes on from NZ_JADPKE010000018.1 coordinate 345,988, forward strand.
CGCTCGATAGCGGGCTGATGGGCACGTTGCTGCGCTATCCCTACGAAGTGCGGAGCGAAAAAGAATATTTCGACGACATCCAGGACGTGAAGCTGACCAAGGACATGCTCGACCTTGCCAAGCACATCGTCGAGAAGAAGTCCGGCGCTTTCGAGCCCGAGCTGTTCGAGGATCACTACGAGACCGCGCTGATCGATCTCATCAACAAGAAGCGCAGCGGCATGCCGATCACGGCCAAGGCGGCACCGAAGACTGGCGGCAACGTCATCAACCTCATGGACGCGCTGAAGAAGAGTCTCGCGAGCGAGCGGGAGACAGCTCCCGCGGCGGGGGTCGCCAAGGAGACCGTCAAAGGCAAGAAGCCGAAGAAGCGCGTCGAGGGCCAGCGCGAGATGCTGCTGCCAATCGCCGGCAAGAGCGGCAAGGACGCTGCGGCGAAAACCGCGCCCAAAGAGGCTTCGAAAAGGGCCGACAAGCCGGTACGCGCGCCAGCGCGAACGAAGAAGGCCGGTTAGCGACCTCACACTTACGATCTCGCGTGATGTCCCCCCTCGCCGGTCGGCCGGACTGACATGCCCTGGTCGACGGCGTTCGACGATCCAGTTCGTGTGAGCAACAAGCGCAACTTGCTCACGCTTCAGGAGGCGGCGGACTACATCATGCAGCTGCCGGACGACGCGCAGCACGAGGCGCACTGGCAGACTGCCATCGAAACCTTGATCAATGCGGCCGAGACCGGCGGCGGCTGGGTGATGTTTGCCCGCATCGCCATGTTGCGGGCGCTGAATGCGGACGGCCGGCGCGCATGAGAGCGATGGTCGCCACCTTCGGTTGGCATGCTTGCCGACCTCTTGACGAACAGGCTCAATAATCCGCTAAGCGAGACCCTCGTTTTCCGATTTGCGGCGCTCTGCGCGTGAACCAGGATATTCCTGCGGGAGACGAAGTTGAGCACTGGGCCGCGCACACGGCGCAGTCGCAGCCGGGCACGATGGGACTTTGTCGGCCCCCTCGCCGCCGTGCTGAAACGCCGCCTGCCGGCACAACGAGGCCGTCCTAGCGGACGCTGCGGCTGCCACTGAGAGTGCGCCGAATTGCGCGCATTTGGATGGGATGAGGGAACTTTAATTTAATGAATGTCAACGTATGAAGCAGTGGCGCGCTCGCCTGGGTTTAATTGTTTTGGCGCGAAGAAAATCTATTCGATCGATTGACGAGTTCGAAAACGACGCGGCCATACATTGGATCGGATGAAGAGGAGTTGGCAATGAGTTTGCTTAGGTCTTTCCTTGCCGATGAGACTGGCGCCACGGCCATCGAATACGGCTTGATCGCCGCCGGCATTGCATTGGCCATCGTGACCGTCGTGAACAACACGGGCAGCCAGCTCCTCAACAACAAGTTCAACTCGATCAGTTCGTCGATGAAGTAACGGCCGCCGTCGCCCGAGGCGGCGGACTTCCCGGGCACTGACTTCAGCATGGCTCGCGGCGCCTTGCCGGAGCATGCCTTCCCCATCTCGTCATTCCGAGCGCAGCGACGCTTCGCAGCGCCGCGCTTTGACGGCCATGCAAGTCCTGATATCCTTCGGCACGACATGGCTCGACGAGCCATGCCGTCAATGGATGAACCAGAGCTGCTTGAAGGATGCGGATGAGAAGCGTGGCGCTCTTGGCTCTCAGTCTTATGTTGGTCGGCGTCTGCTCGGGCGACAGCGCCAGAGGACAGAGTTCGGCCGCGCCACCGGTTTCGCTTGCTCCCCCCAATACATCGCCGCCACGCGGGAGCGCAACAAACTCCAGAATTCCGCCGGCGCCATCCGGCAGAGAAGCTTCGCCCCCCGTGATCGGCGGTGCGCCGCAGGTGCCGAATCCGGCCGCCGATTACGATGGCTTCAGCATAGGCGCCGCCGACGACCATGACACCCAAAGTCAGGTGACGCCGCCCGTGAGGTCACGTGCAGCAAAGGGCTCCAGTTCCAATCTGGAGACAAATGGCCTCGCGGGGCAATCATCGATTGATCAGGACGATGAGGCGTTGAAGCGAAAGCTGACGATTTGCAAGAATTGCAAATAGGGAAGTTTCTCGGCCGTTGGCAAAAACGGCTGAGTGGCTGGCAAGATTGCAGCCCGCTTGAACACCGGGAGTGGCTCCGCGGATGCAGTTTTCCGGACTGCACGCCAGCCGGGCTACCGCAGCACACCGCATGGCTGACCTACCGCGACTACCGTCTGCTCGCGCTTTACCCTCACCCAATTTCCTGATCCTCTCTCCTCCAATCAGCCGGGCCAACCGGCCAAGCCTCAGGAGAGAGACGCCATGAAACTCGGCACCGCAATCGCGGAAATCATGCGGCGTGAGGGCATCGAGATCCTCTGCGGCTATCCGGTCAACCATCTGATCGAGCATGCGGCGAAAGCCGAGATCCGGCCCGTGATGGTGCGGCAGGAGCGCGTCGGCATCCACATGGCGGACGCGATCTCGCGGGTGTCATCGGGGCGCAGCATCGGCGCGTTCTGCATGCAGCATGGGCCGGGCGCGGAGAACGCGATGGGCGGCGTTGCGCAGTGTTTCGGCGAGTCCGTTCCCGTGCTGGTGCTGCCGATGGGCTATCCGCGCAGGCTTACGCATATCGAGCCGAACTTCAATTCCAGCGAGGCGATGAAGCCATTTGCGAAATCCTCCGAGCCGATCAACCTCGCGGCCGAGGTCGCCAACATCTTCCGCCGCGCCTTCACCAAGCTGAAGAACGGCCGCGGCGGGCCTGTGATCGTCGAGATACCGGCCGACATGTGGAACGAGGAGGTGCCGGAGCCGCTCGACTACACGCCGGTGCTGCGCACGCGCTACGGCGCCGATCCTGTTCACGTGAAGGAAGCAGCCAGCCTGCTCGTGAACGCAAAACGGCCGGTGATCTATGCCGGCCAGGGCGTGCATTACGCGCAGGCGTGGCCGCAACTGAGACGGCTGGCCGAACGGCTGGCTATCCCCGTCACCACCAGTCTTGGCGGCAAGTCGTCCTTTCCGGAAACACATCCGCTCTCGCTCGGTTCGGGCGGGCTCGCGGTGCCGCGCGCGGTCCCGAAGTTTCTGTCTGAAGCCGACGTCATCTTCGGCGTCGGCTGCTCCTTCACCGAGACCAATTTCGGCATCGCGATGCCGAAGGGCAAGACCGTCATCCACTCCACGCTCGACCCGAACCATCTCAACAAGGATGTGGAAGCCAGGATCGGCCTCGTCGGCGACGCCGGCCTCGTGCTCGATGCACTGCTGGAGGAGATCGGCAGGTCGGTTACGTCCGATCGTGATGCCTCCGTGGTCGCGGCGGAGATTGCGGCCTCACACGAGCAGTGGCTGGCGAAATGGATGCCGAAACTCACCAGCAACGATGCGCCACTCAGCCCGTATCGGGTACTCTGGGACCTGCAGCACACCGTCGACATCCACAACACCATCATCACGCATGATGCCGGCAGCCCGCGCGACCAGCTCTCGCCATTCTGGAAATCGGTCGAGCCTCTCAGCTATCTCGGCTGGGGCAAGACGACGCAGCTCGGCTATGGGCTTGGGCTCGCGATGGGCGCCAAGCTCGCGAAGCCGGACAAGCTCTGTATCAATGTCTGGGGCGATGCGGCCATTGGCTTTACGGGCATGGATTTCGAGACCGCGGTGCGCGAGCGCATCCCGATCATGTCGATCCTGCTCAACAATTTCTCGATGGCGATCGAATTGAAGGTGATGCCGGTCTCGACCGAGAAATATCGCTCGACCGACATTTCCGGTGACTACGCCGCGATGGCGCGCGCCTTCGGCGGCTATGGCGAGCGTGTGTTGAGGCCGGAGGACATCGTGCCCGCGATCAAGCGCGGGATCCAGAAAACGCGGGAAGGGATACCAGTGCTGCTGGAGTTCATCACCAGCAAGGAAACGGAGGTGTCGCGGCCGGGCACGTGAGCCCGGCCGGGCTTCAGCGGCGGGGCGTTGGCTCCGGCCGCAGAAGATGTGATAATCCGGCCCGGTGCCGCGCTTGTCGCGGCATCAAGCCGGATTAGGAATGACCGTCCCTTCCAACGAAATCGAAGAACTCGAACAGCGATTGCAGTCGGCCGCAACCGAGAATGCACGGCTGCGCGGCGAGCTTGCGGTCGCGCGGGATCGCCAGAACGCCAGCGCCGAGATCTTTCGTACCATCGCAGCCTCGCCCTCCGACGCCCGGCCGGTCTTCGCGGCGATCGCGTCCAGTTCGAAACGCCTGCTCGACGGCTTCTCCGCCACCGTACTTCAGTTCATCGGCGACGAGCTGCACCTCGTGGCGTTCACGCCGACCAGTCCGGCGGCGGACGAAGGGCTCAAGGCGTCGTTCCCGCGCAAGATCGCGGACTTCCCAACGTTTGCCCTCGTGCGCGATGGCGAGACGATCCAGTTTCCCGACAGCGAGGCTGCCGACGTCCCGGAGCTGAACCGAAGGCTGGCGCGGCTGCGCGGCTTCCGCAGCGTGCTGTTCATGCCGCTGATGAACCGGGGCGCCCCGGTCGGCATGATCAGCGTCACGCGCGCCGAGCCTGGCGCGTTCGCGCCCGATCTCGTGCAGCTGCTCCAGACCTTTGCCGACCAGGCCGTGATCGCGATCGAGAATGCACGGCTGTTCAACGAGACGCGCGAGGCGCTGGAGCGCCAGACCGCAACCGCCGACATCCTCAAGGTGATGGCCGCCTCGCCATCCGACGTGCAGCCGGTGTTCGAGGCCATCGCCGCCAATGCCAATCGCCTGATCGGCGGCTTCTCCACGGCGGTACTGCGCTACATCGACGGCGCCGCGCACCTTGCGGCATTCACCCCGACCGATCCGGCCGGGGATCGTGTGCTCCAGAATTCCTTTCCGGTGCCCTTTGCGCAGTTCCCGCCATACCCGCTCGTGGCCAATGGCGCTTCGGCGCAACTGCCCGACACCGAGCTCGAGCCGGCCGCGCGCGACATCGCGCGCGCCCGCGGCTATCGCAGCATGCTGTTCACGCCGTTGATGAGCGAGGGCGAAGCCATCGGCATCATCATCGCCACGCGCCGGGCGACCGGCCGCTTCGCCGAGCATCACGTGCGGCTGCTACAGACCTTCGCCGACCAGGCGGTGATCGCGATCAAGAATGTGAGCCTGTTCAACGCCACCAGGGAAGCGCTGGAACGTCAGACCGCGACTGCCGACATCCTCAAGGTGATCGCGGCCTCGCCTGCCGACGTGACGCCGGTGTTTCAGGCCATCTCCGACAGCGCCAAGGCGCTGATCGGCGGGCACTCCTCCACCGTCACACGCGTCGTCGACGGCATGCTGCATCTGGCAGCCTTCACCACGGACGTTGAGGCCGGCAACGCAGACTTGCTCAGCTCCTTCCCGACGCCGCTGTCGGCGTCAGGCATTCACAGCCGGGTGGCAAGAAGCGGACAATATGCCTTCCGCAGCGACATGCAGAGCGAACCCGATCTCACCGAGGCCATGAAGGAGTTGGCGCGGACGCGGGGCTATCGCAGCATCCTCGTGGTGCCGATGCTGCGCGACGGCATCGCGATCGGCACCATCGCGGTGACGCGGCGGGAGCCCGGTCATTTTCCGGAGAAGGCGATCAATCTGCTCAAGACCTTTGCCGATCAGGCCGTCATCGCGGTCGAGAACACGCGCCTGTTCAACGAGGTGCAGGACCGTACCCGCGAGCTAGCAAAATCGCTCGACGACTTACGCGCCGCGCAAGACCGGCTGATCCAGACCGAGAAGCTTGCATCGCTGGGCCAGCTCACCGCCGGCATCGCCCATGAGATCAAGAACCCGCTCAACTTCGTCAACAATTTTGCTTCTCTCTCCGCCGAGCTGACGGACGAGCTGAACGAGGTGCTTGCGCCTGTCATGCTCGCAGACGACATCCGCGCGGAGGTCGACGAGCTGACGGGGCTTCTGAAGGGCAATCTGCAAAAGGTTGTGCAGCACGGACGACGTGCCGATTCCATCGTCAAGAACATGCTGCTGCATTCGCGAGAAGGCGGCGGCGACCATGGGCTGAGCGACATCAACGCGCTGGTCGAGGAGAGCCTCAACCTCGCCTATCACGGCGCACGCGCCGAGAAGCCGGGATTCGACGTGACGCTGAAGCGCGAACTGGATCCCGCGGCCGGGCAAGCCGAAGTGTTTCCGCAGGAGATCACCCGGGTGCTGCTGAACCTGATCTCGAACGGCTTCCACGCGGTCACCAAGCGCAAGGCCGAGGGCGCAGCCGATTACGATCCGGTGGTGATCGCTGCGACGCGCGACCGCGGCGACAGCATCGAGATCCGCATCCGCGACAATGGCACCGGCATTGCGGACGAGGTCAGGGAGAAGATGTTCAATCCGTTCTTCACCACCAAGCCAGCCGGCGAAGGCACCGGCCTCGGGCTGTCGATGAGCCACGACATCGTGGTGAAGCAGCACGGCGGCACCATCGACGTCACGACGGAGCCCGGCGCATTCACGGAGTTCACGATCCTGCTGCCGCGGAAGAGCAGCTTTCCGGAGCGAAGCCGCGCCTAACTGGCTGCGATTCCCTACTCCGCCATCTCGACCGGCTGCGCGGTGGCGGGCCCGGCGAGCGGCCGCTCCTCCATCGCAATCAGGCAGAGCGCGGCGATGGTCATCAGCGCGGTGGCGGCGCCGAACACGTAACGGAAGGCGTGCCGCATCTCGTCGGCGGGGATTGCGACGCTGCCTGCGGCGTGATGCTCGCCCGCGAGCGGAACGTCGGTGCCGAGCGCGATCAGCAGGATCGCCGCGAACGCCGCGACCGTGAACGAGGACATCAGCGAGCGGAAGAAATTCATTGCGCCGGTGATGGTGCCGACTTGCGGACGCGCGACCGAGTTCTGCAGCGAGACCACGCACACCGGGAAGGTCGTGCCGAGACCGAGCGCGAACGCGGCCATCAGCGTGAGGAGGCCCCATAGCGGCAAGGTCGTGAGTGTGAGGCCAAGGCCGCACAGCGCAGCCCAGGACGTGCCGATGATGGCGACGCGCTTGTAGTGCTTGGCGCGCGCCATGGTGCGGCCGGCAATCGCCGCGCCGCAGGTCGAAACCGCCGCGAGCGGAATCAGCGCAAGCCCGGCCTCGCTGGCGGTGAGATGATAGACCTGCTCGTAATAAAGCGGCAGTTGCACGGTGAGGCCCGTGATCGCGCCGAGACCGCAACCGCCGGCCGTCAGGGCGAACGGCGCGACAGTCCCACCGAGCAGCGGCAGCGGCAGGAACGGCTCGTCCGCACGCCGCGCGTGCCAGACAAAGGTCACGACGAGCGCGACGGCGCCACCCAGCATCGCAAGCACGGCCGGCGACAGCCAGGCATAGCGCGTGCCGCCCCAGGTCAGCACCAGCATGAACACGACGGCGGACGCCATCAGCAACACGCCGCCGAGCCAATCCACCTTTCGCTTGCGGTGGAACACCGGGATCTTTTTCATCCTCGGCAGCAGCAGCGCGATCGCGGCGGCTGCCAGCGGCAGGTTGATCCAGAAGATCATCGACCAGTGCAGATGCTCGGCGAACACGCCGCCGATGACCGGGCCGAGGATGCCGCCGACCATCCAGACGCTGGAGAAATAGGCTTGGTATTGGCCGCGCTCGCGCGGTGAGACGACGTCAGAGATCACTGTCTGCACCACCGGCATGATGCCGCCGCCGCCGAGGCCCTGAAGACCGCGCGCCAGAATCAGCATCGGCATGTTCGGCGCGATCGCGCACAGCACCGAGCCCGCGACGAACAGGCTGAGCGAAGTGATGATCATGGCCTTGCGGCCGTAGATGTCGCTGAGCGTGCCGAACACCGGCGCGACCGCGGTCGAGGCGAGCAGATAGGCCGTAATCACCCAGGACAGGCTGGAGACGTCCTGGAACTGGCGTCCGATGGTCGGCAGCGCGGTCGCCACGATGGTCTGGTCGAGCGCGGCCAGGAACATCGTCACCATTAGGCTGATGACGATGGTGCGGACCTCGTCCTGTGACAGCGGCACTGGCGGGGCGACGGATGGCGCGTCATCGACGCTGATGACTTCGCTCGGAAGGCGGGACAGCTCTTCGGCAATGTCGTCAGGCAACGCCTGGATGTCGGCAGAACTGCTCTGCCGGTCGAACTTGTTCATCTCGCTCGGACGTCGTGTGGCGGCGCAACGCCGCGAAGGATTCGTTCTATGCAGCCCAATGTAGACAGCAAAATCCTTCCCGGGCAGGCACCGGGGCGCATGGGTGCATCCCGCCGCCGGGTCATCCCGAACCCGTGATCCGGAGTCTGCGGCAGTCAGTTCTTCGGCCGTCGCTTCAGGCGGGCTCGTTTCGGCAGCGCGGCCGGCCATTGCACGATGTGGTCCTCGAGATCCTCGTCCGGGATCTCCTCCTCGCTGCCCTCGACCCGGCCACGTACGGAGACGCCGGCCTCATGCACGGTATTGGGATCGCCTGACACCAGCGGATGCCACCAATAGAGGTCGCGCCCCTCGGCAACTAGCTTGTAGGCGCAGCTCGGCGGCAGCCAGTTCAGGATGCGGACATTGGCCGGGGTGAGGCGGACGCAGTCCGGAACCTTGTCGGAGCGATTCGGGTAGTCCTTGCAGGCGCAGCTCGCCCCATCGAGCAGCTTGCAGCCGATATGGGTGAAATAGATCTCGCCGGTGTCCTCGTCCTCGAGCTTGTTCAGGCAGCAGCGCCCGCAGCCGTCGCAGAGGCTTTCCCATTCATCCTGAGACATCTCTTCCAACGTCTTGGTTTTCCAGAAGAATCCTTCCTGGCCGGAAGGTCGTTTGGGAGCTGCGGTCATGCGCCTCAACAAGAGTTCGAAAGAGCTACGGCGATGTCATCTACGGCGTGCGGCTGTGCAGGTGCAAGCAGAGGCCCTTTGAGGCCCGTAATGACCCGGGGTCAATTAGGCCTGTTGTTCAAAATCGCGAGCGTGGCCATTGGTTTATGGGCCCTGCTCGGCTAGAACGAACAGCAAGTCCCCAAAGGACGCGAACCGGGCGCCTTGGGTTTGCCGCAACATTCCCGCAAGACGTCTCGATGCCGCCCCGGCCGGGTGCTTGAACGCTTTCGAAGCAAGCCGCAAGGGTTCTAGGTGCGCCAGATCATACCACCGCATTGGAAGCAGAAGATCCGGAATTTCCTCCTGGATCTCGATGCGCGCATCGACTCCTCGCTATTCTCCTCGGCCAAGGGCATCCGCGAGCTCTACGAGCGCTACTCGACCTTCATGGACCGGTTCTATGTCGGGCGGTGGAAGCGCTGGGTGTTCATCGAGCCGCTGTCGGAAGCCGCCACCGTCGGCCTCGGCGGCCTGGTCGTGATGCTCACGCTCGCCATCCCCGCCTTCCGCGAGACCGCGGACGAGGACTGGCTGAAGAAGTCCGACCTCGCGGTGAGTTTCCTCGACCGCTACGGCAACCCGATCGGCAGCCGCGGCATCAAGCACAACGACTCGATCCCGCTGGAAGACTTTCCGGACGTGCTGATCAAGGCGACGCTGGCGACCGAGGACCGCCGCTTCTACGACCATTTCGGCATCGACGTCGCCGGCACCGCGCGCGCTCTCGTCACCAATGCCCAGGCCGGCGGCGTTCGCCAGGGCGGTTCCTCGATCACCCAGCAGCTCGCCAAGAACCTGTTCCTGAGCAACGAGCGCACCATCGAGCGCAAGGTCAATGAGGCCTTCCTCGCGATCTGGCTGGAATGGCGCCTGAGCAAGAACGAGATCCTCAAGCTTTATCTCGACCGCGCCTATATGGGCGGCGGCACCTTTGGCGTCGATGGCGCCGCGCATTTCTACTTCAACAAGTCGGCGCGCGACGTGACGCTGGCGGAAGCGGCGATGCTCGCCGGCCTGTTCAAGGCGCCGACCAAATACGCCCCGCACATCAACCTGCCCGCCGCCCGCGCCCGCGCCAACGTCGTGCTCGACAACCTCGTCGATGCCGGTTTCATGACTGAGGGCCAGGTGTTCGGCGCCCGCCGCAATCCGGCCTTCGCGGTCGACCGCCGCGACGAAGCGTCGCCGAACTATTATCTCGACTACGCCTTCGACGAGATGCGCAAGCTCGTCGACACCTTCCCGAAGTCCTACACCGAGCGTGTCTTCGTGGTACGCCTTGCGATCGACACCAATGTGCAGAAGGCCGCCGAGGACGCGATCGAGAACCAGCTGCGCCAGTTCGGCCGCGATTATCACGCGACACAAGCGGCGACCGTCGTCGCCGATCTCGACGGCGGCATCCGCGCTATGGTCGGCGGCCGCGACTACGGCGCCAGCCAGTTCAACCGCGCCACCGACGCCTATCGCCAGCCCGGCTCCTCGTTCAAGCCCTACGTCTACACCACCGCCCTGCTGAATGGCTACACGCCGAACTCGGTCGTGGTCGACGGCCCCGTCTGCATCGGCAACTGGTGCCCGCAGAATTATGGCCATTCCTATTCCGGCTCGGTGACGCTGACCCAGGCGATCACGCGCTCGATCAACGTCGTGCCGGTGAAGCTGTCGATCGAGATCGGCCGGCGGGATCAGCCGAAGGCGCCGAACCCGGCCAAGGTCGGCCGCGCCAAGATCGTCGAGGTCGCCCGCCGTTTCGGCATCAAGGCGCCGCTGCCCGATACGCCGTCGCTGCCGATCGGCTCGGACGAAGTCACGGTGCTCGAGCATGCCGTCGCCTATGCGACGTTCCCGAACCGGGGCAAGGCGGTGACGCCGCATTCGGTACTGGAGGTGCGTACCGGCGCCGGCGACCTCGTCTGGCGCTGGGACCGTGACGGTCCGAAGCCGCGCCAGGCGATCCCCGCCTCCGTTGCGGCCGACATGGCGGGCATGATGAGCCACGTCGTCAGCGAAGGCACCGCGCGCCGCGCTGCGCTGGACGGCATTCCGACCGCGGGCAAGACCGGCACCACCAACGCGTATCGCGACGCCTGGTTTGTCGGCTACACCGGCAATTTCACCTGCGCGGTGTGGTACGGCAACGACGACTACTCGCCCACCAACCGCATGACCGGCGGCTCGCTGCCGGCGCAGACCTGGCACGACATCATGGTCGCGGCGCATCAGGGCGTCGAGGTGCGGGAGATCGCCGGCATCGGCATGGGTCAGAAGCTGCCGCCGCAGCATGTCAGCAACGCGCAGGCCAATGCGGCGCCGAAGGTGCTGGAGACCAAGCCCGGTCCGCCGCCCGTGCTGACCAAGCGCGGCGCCGACGTTCTGGTGCGCGTCGAGAAGCTGCTGGATGATGCGGCCAAGACGGCGAACAAATCGGCCGCCGACACCAAGCCGGCCTCGTCGACGAGTGCGCTCGCCTTCCCGCAGAACTATGCGGAAGAGAACGCCAACGCCTCCGCCCCGCGCAAGAACTGATCGAAACCCGTGCGGCTGATCCTGATCACATTGACGGCCCTTCTGCTCGCGACGGTGGTCGGCGTCGGCGCCACCTGGATGACGACGACGCGCGGCACCGAGATCGGCGCGCTGACCATCGGCGCCTGGACCGCGCGCCCGCGCACCGGCACCGCCGACGTCGATCCCTATTCGCGCGCCACTATTGTGCGCAACGGCGAATTGCCGATCGGCACCGGCGACGGCGTCGCCTTCACCGCGACCACCGACGACAAGAAGAAGGCGCTCGACGGCCGCTGCGACGTGATCGTCTCCGGCGTGACACCGCCGGCGCGGTTCTGGACGCTGACGCTGTACGACCGCAAGGGCCACCTCGTCGCCAATTCGCTGCAGCGCTACGGCTTCACCAGCCAGGAGATCGTGCGCCAGTCCGACGGCTCGTTCGAGATCCGCATCGCCTCGCGCTCGCGCGCCGGCAATTGGCTGCCGACCGGCGGCATCGAGCGCTACGCCTTGATGCTGCGCCTCTACGATACCCCCGTCGGCGTCGCCACTCGCACCCAGCGCGATGCGCCGATGCCGCAGATCACGACGGTGGGCTGCTTATGATCCGCCTGTTGTTCACCATCGTTGCCGGCATCATTCTAGGTCTCGTGGTCCATCTCGTCAGCGTGCTGGCGCTGCCGCGGATCGCGACGCAGGACGCCTATTCGCGGCTGACGCCGATGACGAAGGTGAACGCCGTCACCCAGCTTCCCCTCGCCGATCCGCAGACCTCACCGATGCCGTTCATGGATCCGGCCTTTGCGCTCGCGATCTGCCGCTACGATCTGTCGGGCGGGCCGATCAAGCTGACCGTGCCGGTGAGCCCGGCCTACACCTCGGTGTCGTTCTACACCCGTAACGAGATCGCCTATTACGCCATCAACGACCGCTCCGCGGGCCGCAAGGTGATCGAGCTCGACCTGATGACGGAGGCGCAGCACAACGAGCTGCCCGAGGACGAGGAGGTCACCGCGGCCGACCGCCTGATCATCGATTCCCCTGCTACCACCGGGCTGATCGTGATGAAGGCGCTCGCCCCCGAGCCCGGCCTGATGCCGCAGGCGCAAGGCTCGCTCGCGGCCGCGACCTGCGCCCCCCAGACCGAGCCGCCGGCCAAAGCCGAAGCGCCGCGCAGCCGGCGCTGAAGCGCGCCGCTTCGGCAGCGCAGCAACAAAACTGCGAAAACAACCCCATGCACAGTAGCCAAGCTACTGAAGTCAAGACCGTTTTCATGTCGGCATTTCCTCCATAGCGGCCGCGAGGCGCTGGGCTCGGGCCAAACGTCCTTTTGACACGTCGGGCAAAACACCGGCACAATGCCATCATCGAGGGATCGGCCGTTGCGCGTGCGGAACCGCGCGGCCGACAATTGCTCCCCAGTAATCTGACCGCAGCCGCGATGGCGGGAGATGTCAGGCGACAGTAGGACGCAATCGAAAATCGATTGCGCCCGTTGAAGCAGCACGTTTCCAGCGCTATCGATCTGAAAAACTTGCGTTAAGCGGGAGAAACGCATGAGCACCATCACCGGCGGCTGTCACTGCGGCGCAATCCGTTATCAAATCGAGGGCGAAGCAATCGTGCACGCGCTGTGCCACTGCCGCGATTGCCGGCTTCACGCCGGCGCTCCGCTCGTCGGCTGGACGATGTATGCGGAGGATGCGGTCAAGGTGACCAAGGGCGAGCCCAAGGTGTACCGGTCTTCGGAACATGCTCGGCGGCGCTTCTGCGGTGACTGCGGAACTGGCCTGTTCTACGTCAACGCCAACATGCCTGGGATCATCGACGTCCAGAGTGCGACCTACGATGATCCCGATGCCGTGCCGGCCACGATGCACATCCAGGTCGCCGAGCGTCTGCGCTGGATGGAGCGTGCACACGAGCTGCCGACGTTCGATCGCTTTCCTCCGCAGCCCTAGCGACAGGCGTCGATCCGGCTTCGCGCCAACGTTTAAGGCATTCCAGCCGCGAGCTTGATCCGCGCCTCAAAACTCCAACTTGTCGCGTATGGCTTCGATCCCGGCTTTCGCGCACGCTTCGTCCGCGTCGCCGCCCGGAGCGCCGGATACGCCGACCGCTCCGACCAGAGAGCCGCCTGCTTCGACGATCAGCCCGCCTCCGATGATGACTGTTCCGGGAAGATTTCGAATGCCCGCCTGCATCATGCCGGGTTGGCTGATCGCATTCAGATCGGTCGTACTGGTCTTGAACGACGCAGCTGTCCACGCTTTGCCGGATGCCGTTATTGGCGTGTGAGGACCTGCAAAGCGGTCGCGCAGCATCACTTGCGTTAGACCGGAGCGATCGACGACAGCGACGGCAACCTGGTAGCCACGGGCGCGGCAGCTATCCAACGCGGCACGCGCGAGATCGAGCGCCAGCTCCGGACTAAGCGATTTGTAGGCAACGAGGGCTTCTTCCGCCTCCATTGGACTGATGCACGCGATCAGCAGGGCGGTCGCGACCGACAGACATCGAGCGTTCATGGCTAACTCCGGCGAGGTTGGGCAGATGCTATTTGACCTCACCATATGCCAGATCATCGAACAGGGTCACGCTATCCGCCTTGGTCCACAGGCCGATCATCCCGGCATTCGTAATCGTGGCGTCCTCCACCTCGAATAACGGCTTTCCATCAAAGGTCACCTTGAATCGATGTCCCGCGAAGTCGCAACGCAACGCGTGCCATTGCCCGGACGCCACCGGTGTGCGGACGCCATATCCGCCCTTGCGACCGACAATCTCCAGTGACGTTCGAATGCCGTTGATTGTCTTGTAAAGCACGACATTGTCCTCCAGTGCGTTGGCCCGCACGACGTAGTAATTGTCGGCATCCTTGGCGCGCCAGATGATTCCCGCGGCGCGATCTTCGGACCCGGTAACCGCCTTGAACTTCACTTCAACAAAACCGTCGCGGATGGTGGTACCACTCTTGATGGCGACCGGAAAAGTCGCCCGTCCGGATTGCTTGAGGACGTTCGGCTTGCTTGGCGCTGTGGGCTCGGCCTCGACGGTCCATTTCGATTCTCCCTGACCGGTCTTCGTTAAAGTCCATCCTTCCGGCGGCATTCCGGCCGGAACGTTGTCAAAATTCAGGGTCTCGGCCATGGCGTTCCCTCCCAATAACCAAATCAGCATGGATGCAAGAGCAAGCCACGCCCATGCGGAAGGTCGCAACGAAAAGTTTGTGGCGGTGCCTATCATCAATTTTCCTATCATCAACTTTTCGGTCCATCGGATCGGCGTGCGGCTTGCCTCGGCTCATCTGCAGTCATCGTTCGCCGGAGAATACCAGAAGGCGATCACCTCCAGGCAGTCGGGCGCCGTGTGCGCAATGAAGACGCCGCGCGTCTTCGGATCGAAGGCGGCGTCATCGAAATCGCTGTTCAGGCCATTCGGGACCGGGATGAAGCCCAAGCTCTTCAGTGGCATGAAGCCTCATGGTCAGCGGGAGGAAAACGGCAGTGTCGACGCGATCAGCGAGAGCCCGGCGATCAGCAGCAATGCCAGCACAGACTTGCGAAAGGTCTCGTCGTCGATCATTCCGAACAGCTTGAATCCGGACCAAAGGCCGGCGACCATGAAGGGAACGCCGAGTACGTACAGCATCAGTGTTTCCTTGGTGATCGTGCCGGCCGCCGCCTGGGACAGAGAGATGACCACGAAGGCGACGAACAGCACCGGCTGAAAGACGGCCCGCTGCACATCCTTCGGCCAACCTCGCCACTGGCACGATATCGTGGAGATGACGCCGCCGAGTCCTGTCAGCCCGCCAAGCATCCCGTTTGAGATGCCGATCGCGATATCGGCGCCGGTCCCGATCTTCATCGGCGCGAACACCGGCCTTGTGAGGCCATATATCGAGTAGACCAGCAACAATAATCCGACGCCGAACCTCAGATAGACGGGATCGAGATAGGCGAGAATTCCAACGCCGATCGGAATGCCGATGACGGTTCCTAGCGCGAGCGGCCATGCCTTGCGCAGATCCACCACATGTCGCAGCTTGTACATGCCGTAACCCTGGGTGAGCAGACCGTATCCAGCGATCAGAGTGGCGGTCTGTATCGGCGTGATGATGTGCAGCCAGACGCCGGAAACCACCAGACCCATCGCAAAGCCCGAGAAGCCGCTGACGAAACCGCCGACGAGGGCGGCAAGAGCAAAGACAGTGAAGACAAGAACATCCATATGACCGTCCCCGGAACGAGGTGGCGAGCGCTTGGATGGGAATCCATCTCACGGGGAGCTCGCGGTACCCCCGAAATCATCAGGTGTTATGTCAGACGCTTCTCCCGCTTACCTCCCGTCCTCGCGATATGCTGCAAGATGCCGGCGAGCACATAGCTGCTGGCCTTGGCGCCATAATCGACGTGACAGGTGCTCGTACATGTTGAGCGCCAGAATCGGCGTTCCGCCGGCAGGCTGTCAGTGACCCGACGCCCACTGATTGACGAGCCTGCGATCGCGCGGCGACCGGCCGACCGCGAGGTCCTGACGCGAGAGGAATAGAAGGGTTTGGAGATGGATAGGCAAACGGCAGACATGCAGCGTCCTTATCGAAAAAGGGACGCGATTCTTGGGCATGTCGCCTCACGGGGAGATCGCTTCCCCGTACCCGCAACTATTGCGCAGCAGGCGGATTTGTCAAATGCCCTCCGCACTCCGCTCTGACCAGCGGATGGATATTTCAACTGACTCGTAGACAACCAGCGCTTGCGAGCGTCCGGAGGTTGGCTGTCGATTCACCGCCGTTCACGATCGTCAGGATGAGCTCGCCAATCTCGGCCCACGGTTTGATGCTCCTGCCCGGATGAGTCAGCTCGACCCGCGCGTTCGCCTTCGCTGCCGCCTTGCGCTTTCCAATCACGGCCAATCTGAACGTCTTCAGCATCCTTTCTGTCCTGCTCGCGGGCCTGCTCGGCCTGCCCGGGCGTTTGATCCGGTTGCACTGGAACGGCGGCCGGACCCGACTGCGTCGGGACCTTCTCCATTTCGGCGGCAAGTAAGGGGCCGACAGCGCAGGACAGCAGAACTGCCGTTATCATCGCAAGAACGCGCATGGTTTCCTCCTCTGTTCGATGAACGGTAACAACCGGTCCGCACATGAGTTCAGAAAGGATCGCAGCGCTTGGCGCTGCACGGCGGGGCAAGGCACGACAAGTGCCTTGCTCCACGCCCATGCATTGGACCAGCGCTTCGGATGACTTGGACTCGGTCAAGCACGCGACTGGCCCGACGAACATCATCGTGCGCAGCTCCCTCCCGGGCGTCAGCTCTTCGTGCTGGCCGTCTTGTCGAGCGCCGCCCGCAAGCCCTCTGCAAGTTTGACGGCATCGTCGTTGGCCCAGAAATGCATGAAGAAGAGCCGCGGCTGCTCGTCCAGCATGTGGCTGTGCAGCGCCGTCACCTCGATGCCATGCGTCCGCAGCGCCGCGAGGACCGGGTTCACCTCGTCGCCGGTCAGGACGAAATCGCCTGTGATGGCCGCCTTGCCGCCGCCGGTCGGCTGAAAGTTGATGGCGATCGCAACGCCCATAGCGCCGACCGGAGTCAGCGGCATGCCGTCCTCCGTGATCGGGTCGCGCCGCTTCACGTTGAACTGATAGACGCCGCCATTGCCCTGCCCCTTGACGCCGATGATCTGGTCGAGCTTGGCCGTGTCGAGCTCGATGGCAGGCGGCGCGTTCCCTGGCGCCGCGGCCGTCAGCGGCGTCTTGCTTTCGGCAAGCCCATCATGGATGGCCGAGGCCAGTTTGACTGGATCTCCGTGTCCGGCGATGTGCATGTAGAATGTGGCCGGGCTCGCGCGAAGCAGATGATTGTGTACGGCGGTGATCTCGAGACCGCTCGCGATCATCTTCGCCATGACGGGATTGACCTCGGTCTCGAGCAGCACGAGGTCGCCCATGACCATGGCGCCGCCATGCGCCGGCTTGAACGCGACCCAACCGCCAAGCGCCAGCGCCGGCTTGATGGTCACGCCGTCGAGCGTCACCGTGAGATCGGTGCGAGGAAAGCCGTAGCGATGGACATCGTCCGTAACAGTGGGCTTGCGGCCCAGCGTCTCATCAACCTTCTGCCAGTCGACATTCTGGGCGTGAGCCGCCACCATGAAGCAGGTGCCGATGAGCATCAGAACCGGGATTGTCTTTCTCATTGAACTGCTCCCTCAATCTGGATTTCGTCCGCCAGTGCCTCACTTCTGCTCCTTGATCTGGCCGCCACTGTCGACGACGAGCCGCACTTGCTTGCCGTTCTTGACGGCCTTTGCGGTCGTGCCCTCGGCGGTCGACTTGACGTCGCTGACCTGCGAATAGCCGGCAGCCTGGATTTTGGCGATGAATTCCTCCTGTGTCAGAGCGTGTGCGCTCGACAGCCCTGACGCGAACGCGAGAAACAGGGCGGCATGAAGGATGCGTGTACACATGGTCTTTCTCTCCAGGTGAAATCCCTGCCCCAGGTTAGATCGGCTTGCGACGTGGCGCCCGGATGAACCCGGGAGACGCAACACGATGCGGCCATCGATGCGCTTCGGCGTGCGCACGATGAACCAAGAATTGTTCGGATGAGATCGGGTAATCATGACATGCGGCGCCCTTGGTGATCAGGACGCGATGCTTGGGCATGTCGCCTCACGGGGAGATCGCATGTCCCCGTTGCAGCGAGTAAAAGCCTCGACGGACGAGCTGTCAACGCGCGCATGCCCGCGACCGGTCAAGAAATGTTCAACGTTCCGACGGAACCGGCCGAACCTGGGTCTTGAAACATGCGAACCATCTCACGTAGATTGCCCGCGTGGGGATGAAGCAGACTCCCCGTGAGACTCCGGTCCAAGCTCTGCGCAGCACGCAATTCGTGGAGCTTGCGCATGGACACCGAGGAACACCCCACTTCCCGCAACACCGTAGCCATTCTCTCGCGCGGCGATGCTGCCGCGCGCCGGGAGGCGACGGCGCAAAACAGCCGCTTCGTTCGCGTCTTCGAAGCACTCGCCGCTATCGGCATCGAAGCCCAACCGGTGATCTACGACGAAAGCTTCGCCGATGCGGTGCGCGACCAGTTGCTCGCCGCCGACGGCGTGCTCGTCTGGATCGATCCGATCCATCAAGGCAAAACCCGCGCCGAGCTCGACGACCTGCT
Organism: Bradyrhizobium sp. 159; assembly: GCF_023073795.1. Taxonomy (NCBI): domain Bacteria; kingdom Pseudomonadati; phylum Pseudomonadota; class Alphaproteobacteria; order Hyphomicrobiales; family Nitrobacteraceae; genus Bradyrhizobium; species Bradyrhizobium sp. 159. The sequence goes on from NZ_JADPKE010000018.1 coordinate 364,548, forward strand.
GCGCGACGTTGCAGCGCAAGGTACATGGGTGAGCGCACATCCCGACGTGATCCTGAAGATGGGCGTCAAAGAGGTGCTCTACCGGACGCGTCACCTGGGCTGGGGCACCGACACGCACCGCTATGATACCGTGGCGGCCTTTCGCGCCGAATTTCCATCGCGCCTGCGGGCAAGCGGCCCGCGCGTGCTGAAGCAAAATCGCGGCAATGGTGGCCAGGGCGTTTGGAAGGTCGAAGCACTTCCGAACACGGACGCCATGGTCCGGGTGCTCCATGCCCAACGTGGCAGCCTGCCTGAGGACACCCAGCTCGATGCCCTCATCGCGCGCTGCGAGCAATATTTCGGCTGGGGTGGCTGCATCATCGACCAGGCATTCCAACCTCGTCTGCCCGAGGGGATGATCCGCTGCTACATGAGCGGCGCCAGGGTCGCAGGCTTTGGGCATCAATTGATCAAGGGCTTGATCCCGCCGCCGCAGGGAGGCCCGGATGCTGCTGAGGCGCAACCGGGACCGCGAATCATGCACGGGCCTGATGCGCCGCCGTTCCAGTCGTTGCGAAGGGCCATGGAGCACGAATGGACCCCGCAGATGATGGAGACGCTCGGCATCGATGAATCTTCGCTGCCGGTGATCTGGGATGCGGACTTCCTGTACGGGCCACGCGATGCGTCAGGGGCCGACACATACGTTCTGTGCGAGATCAACGCGAGTTCCTGCTTTGCCATCCCCGAGGAGGCGCCGGCAGCGATCGCGCGAACAGTCAGGCACCGCTTGCTGCGCGCTCAGGAGGTGCGCTGCGGCTGACAGAAACTGTCGGGACCAATAAGCGTGCGCCGACCTCGTCCGCCATCCGGCCGTGGCGGTCGCGCGACCCTGGCAAACACCTTTGCGGCCTTTCGCCCCGCTGACCCGCCCCGCTTCATCCTTGCGGAGCCTTGTGGCGCGTTTGCAGATATGCTGCTGATGAATTGGCTGCTCGGACACTCGCACGGCCAGCCCAATCCCTGCTGCGGAGGCAACCCGATGACCGTCACGATCTATCATAACCCGGCTTGCGGCACCTCGCGCAACACGCTTGCGATGATCCGGCAGAGCGGCGTCGAACCTGTCGTCATCGAATATCTGAAGACGCCGCCATCCCGCGAAACGCTGGTCGAGCTCATCAAAGGCTTGGGGATCTCCGCTCGCGCGCTGCTGCGGGAGAAAGGCACGCCCTTTCACGACCTCGGCCTCGATGACCCAAAATGGTCCGATGACGAGCTGATCGACCAGATGCTCGCGCATCCCATCCTGATCAACCGTCCGATCGTGGTGACCCCAAAAGGCACACGACTGTGCCGTCCCTCGGAAGCCGTCATCGATCTCCTGGAGAATCCCGTTGGCCGGTTCGTGAAGGAGGACGGCGAGGTGGTGGAATCGCGATAGGCAGGTGCTGCTCTCGCCGGCCGCCCCGCACCGTTCGCAACGCTATCCAAGCAGCCCCTTCAAGCCGGCGTAGATCGAGCCGACCGCGGTTGCGGCGACACCGGCCAGCGGCCCGGCTGTCTGCATGAGGTCCTGGATCAAGCGGGCACGGCGGCGCAGTTGTTCCTCGCCGACATGTTGTCCCAGCAGGCGCGCCACGCGGAAGGCGAACGCGTTCGGTTTGCCCCCGTGCGACAGCACACGCGGCAAGACCTGGAAGATCACGACGCTCAAGATATTGCCGGAGACGAAGGCCAGCAGGATGCTCGCGCCATATTCGAACACTTCCCGCCACTCGATCCAGATCGTCGGCAGGATCGGGACGTGATCGTGGATCCCGGTCACCGTCAGCATCGCGAAGATGCTGACGCAAGCCGCCAGGAACCCCAGCACAAATGCCGTCAGGGCGAAGACCCGATGCAGTGGATAGGCCACGAAACCGAACAGCAGCGGTATGGCGATCGATGCGATCCGAAGCGGGATCGGGGACACGTTGAAGGTGATGGTCACGAGCACATGCGCGATCACCAGCAGCAGGGACGGAATGGCAATATAGAGCACCGCATGCGTTCCGTAATAGCGCAGCGGATTGTTGTAGCGCTCGAGGCGGACATTGACACGATCGAGATCGCGCCTGATCTTGTCCAGATCGGCAACGATCTCGTCAATCTCGACAAGCGTCGGCCGCACGACGCGCAAGTCCCGCGAGCAATGCTTGCACGCGATGGCTTCGTCCTTGATCGTCTCGGCGCAAAACGGACATTCCATCGCTAGCGCGACTTCCTTCGCCTCATAATGGCCTCGACCTCGTCTCTGGCCTTCCGCAGTTCATCACGCAGCTCCTCGCGCTTGCGCAGGAGATCGTCACGCTCGGCGATCAGCGTGGCGGGAACGGCGATGTCGCGCCCGCAGGACGCACAAACCAGCGCACCCTCTGCAGTTCCGGACTGGCAGTAGGGGCACGTCACTTGGGTGCGACCTTCAGCGTAAAGATGGTCGTGCCGGGCCGACCATCACTGTCCTTGATATCGACGCGCACCGTGTATTCGCCCGGCGGCAGTTCCGCATCCTGCATGTTGATGCCGTCGGGCTGGACGAAGGGCTTGACCCGCGGAGTCAAGTCGACATTCGGCGTCCGGAGGAAGATCACCCTGACCGAGTCCGGATCAATCTTTGCGCCGCCATAAGACTGAAACTTCAATACCAGTCGCAGAGGTGAACTCGCCGAGTCGCCCGGCGAGACGAACTCGACTTTGGGGCCGCGCATGATGCCGCGCTGATCGACGGCAACCGCGCCCTTCGGCGGCGGCAGCTTCGCTTCCTCTTCCGTAATCAATGGCGTGGCGCGCGTTGGTCCGGAGAACAGCAAACCTGCGGCCATGAGGCCCAGCAAGACATTCCGCTTCATTGTCCGTGCACCCCTTCCCCGGTTGGTCAACGCAAGCCGCCATCGCCGATGATGGTGTACGGCGCCCAGAACAGCGGATGCGCATAGGCGAACTCGGTCTTGCCCTCGCTGTTGAGATAGCCGGGACCATCGATGAGAGCCATCGTCGCCTGGCGCAGCGCCTCGCTGCGCGACAGCTTGGGATCTTCGGCCTGCCGCTTGAACAAGTCTGTCACCAGTTGCCGTGCCGACTGCGAATGCACCGACCAGTTCGTCACCAGCAGCGCCCGCGTTCCGGCATAGAAGAACGCGCGCCCGAGCCCGGATGCCGCCTCGGCCCCTGCGCCAGCGCCGGCGCCGGTGTTACAGGCTGACAGGACGACCCAGTCCGCGTCCAGCTTGAGACCGAGGATCTCCTCCATGGTCAAGAGCCCGTCGCCGCCCTCGCCCGTCACCGCCGGTGACGACAACGCGAGCGCCGGTTGCGTCAATCCGTTCAGCTCGCCCGGGACCAGACCATGGGTGGCAAAGGCCAGGATTCTGAAGCCGGACAGATTCATCGTCTTCACGGCGCTCTCGGTCGCGCTCTTGCCAAGGAACAGCACCTTCGAGGGGTCCGCCTGCAGCGCCAGCGCGATCGATTTGAGCTCGTCCGCGGTATCGGGCAGACGAGGCAACAGACCGAGCTCGGCGCTGTCGACGCCCTCGAGCTTGGGACTGTTGCGTCGCTTCAGCGGCCCGCCGCGCGTGACGTTGCCGCTGGCGTCGGCGACCTGAATCTTCTGCCCGCCTTCCGCCTCGGCCTGCTGATCGCTGTTGAAATAGGGATCCCCGAAGGCCACGAGGTCGCCGCGGCCGGGCTTGCCCGGCGGCAGCTGCCGCAATGTGCGCAACGCCGCCGCCGACGGCACCGTCGATACGGCATGGGTTCGCGCCAGCCACGGCACGTTGCGATAACCGATGAAGAGCGGGTCCTCATCCGCAGCCACCTCTGCCGGTGCCGTCGGCAACAACGCCAGCGGCAACAGTCCCAGCGCGCCATTGGTCACGACGATCAGGTTCCTGGCCGGCTTCCAGCCGCTCTCGACCGGCTTGAGCAGCAGCTCGTAAAGTTCATGGCCGAGCTTGAGATCGAAGGGCGGAATGTCCGAGATCATCGCGGCCTGCGGCTCGAGCGCTTCGCGCAGCTTGCGGATCTTCGTTTCGATGTCGCCGATCCTGGCCTGGACGGCCGCGAACGCCACCGGCCCCGACTTCGGCACGGCCCAGACGAAGCTGCCGTTCTGGCCGAAATAGAACGACAGCATGGCCTCGCTGTCGGCCAGCGTCGCACGAATCTCGGCAACGCTCGGCGGCTTGGGCGAGACGAGATCGGCGTAAGTCGGGAACTTCTGCTTGATCTCCTGGCGTGCCTTGTCGCGCTGGCCGCGCAAGGCGGCGATCGAGGCCTGGATTTGCGCAACGCCCTTCTCGTCGCGCTCCGCCGAGGGAAGCGCGAGCACGTTGTTGAGCGTGCCGAGCTGGGCATTGACCTGCTTGGTCAGGTCCTGCTCCTTGCGCACGAGCTCGGCGAGGGCGGGATCCTTTGCCGCCGCACGCGCGCTCGACGCCGCCAGCGCCTGCTGCACCGAGCGACCACGGACGGCGTCAGCGAGGCTGAACGTCTCTTCGCCGACCTCCTTGCCGGCTCCTTCCGCCCTGCCGAGCAGCAGCAGATAGCTCTCGACGATGGTCTGCAGCCGCTGACTCCGCGCAGCCACCACGGTCGTGTTCTCGTCATCGGCATTTTCGTTGGCGCTCGCCATCATGACCGGAATGGCGGCCTTGAACTCCCTGATGGCATCGGCATCGCGCCGAGCGCGCATCAATCCGACCGCCAGCGTGCCACGCGCCGAAGCCGCGTCGAAATGATTTTCGCCGACCCGGGCGATCTGCTTCTTCACGAGCTGCTCGGCGGCGGCAATGCCTGCGTCGAGCTGCCCGGAACCATAGAGCGACAGGATCCGGGCCGGATTGAGCTCGAACACCTGGCGGCGCTGCGGCTCCCAGCCGGCCACAGCCTTGTCGATCCGAGCAAACATCGCGCTTGCTTCGGCGTTGTTGCGCCGAAGCGTCAAGATGCCGGCAAGCTGCGACAGCAGCTGCACCGTCGCGTGCGAATCCTCCGGCACACCCACGGTCTTGTTGATGTCGAGGGCAACACGGCCGAGCTTCTCCGCCTCCTCGTAACGGCCCTGATCGACCAGAATGCCCGCCAGCGCCATCACGAAACGCGGCGTCACGGGATTGTACTTGCCGGTATCCTTCAGGCGCGAGAGCAGCGCGCGGCGCGCGTCCACCTCGGCCTCGGCGAGCCTGCCCTGCTTCGCCTTCATGCGCGCCTGGTTCAACACGGTCCCGTCGATCGCCTGCAGCAGAAGGGTCTCGGCCGGTGGATTGTCCGATTCCATGACGGCCTTCGTGCTTGCGCGCTTGCGAAGCTCTGCCGTGCGATAGGCAGCCTCGGCTTCGGCAAACTGTCCGCGTGCCTCGAAGATCAAGGCGCGAGCGATCTCCAGCTCGCCCTCCCAGCTCTGGCCAAATCGAGCATAGGCGGATCGCCAATTGGGATGACCGCTGGTGCGGGCCTCCTGTATCGCGGTCTGGGTGCGGCGAAGATAGGCCTCCGCCTGCGCGACGTCTCCCATCTGAATGAGGACGGATGCGATCGCGCGGTTCGTATTGAACTGCATTCCCCTGGCGCCCGGCATGCTGGCCGATTCGCGCAGGAGCCTTTGCATGATCTCAAGCGAGCGTTTCGGATCGCCTGCAAGAGCGTGCTGCAGGGACTGGAGCTGCAACATCCGCCCCAGCAAATGAGGACTGACGGCGCCGCGCCCAACCTCCACGGCCTTGTCGGCGTCGGCGATGGCTTCGCCGAGCCGGCCGAGCTGCGCGCGCGCGTTGGCGCGATCGAAATAGAACTGCGCCAGATCCTGACGGGATTCCTTCCCGCTCGGTGCGGCATCGGCATCCGACTTCAATTCGGCGATCATCTTCTCGTCGGGCTTGTCGCCGTCGAGGATCGCCGTGATGTCGGCGATGCTGCGCGGCGGCGCAACGAAGTCCTTCGGAAGCGCAGCGCCTTGCTCGAGCTTGGGCGCCGCTTCCTTCGGAAGCTCGACTGCGACATTGGCGCGGCCATTGGCGGCATTCAGCGCCGCTTGCACGCAGGCCCGGACCTGAGGCGTGGCCTTGGCGCGACAAGCTTCCAGATTGGCGCCCCCGGCGGGGCCTCCGCCTGCACGCATGCACCCCTGCACGATCGGTCTGCCGACGGTCATCCGGCAATTCTCGATCGCCGCCTCCTTGGTCAGCGCGGCTGCGGAGCCTGTCGATCCAAGCAGAATGGCAAGTGCCAGCAGGTGGTGTGGTGAAACGTCCAGACGGCTCTTGAACGGACGCGTGGCGTCTAAGCTCATCTTGAAGGACCTTTGGGTAAAATGACTTGAAGAAACGAGATAATCCTATCCAGACGGCCCGGAAGGACAAGCACAATCAATGCGGTTCCCGATGCCACAAGAGCGTTAGCGGGCTACCGCCGGCATAAGGTGCCTAGGATCGCGCACGACAGGCGGCTCAACCTCGTCGCGCCGATTGGCCGCGAGGTAAGATGGCCGCGCTCGACAGGCAGCGAGTTTATGCGGCGAGCTTGTACGTCAGCCCTTCGAGACGAGCGCGCGGCCGTAGGGCGGCTGCGCTGCGACCGGCGGGTTGGCGGTCTGGGCGGCGAGCTCGCCGATCAGGCGGTCGGCGTCGGCGGCCATGCCGTCGGGGGCCTGGATCACCAGCCGCTCCAGCGCCCAGCGGTAGGATGAAACCCGCTGCTCGAGGCATTGCTGCACCCACTGCACGATCAGCGAGTTCTCCTGCATGCGCGCGACCGCGTCGTCCTTCTCCCTCGGCGAGAGCGCGGAGACGCGCGCCATGCTGGCATCGCGCTTCCTGTCGAGATCGATGACGCGGATGGCGCTGGCGAAGAACGGCTCGAAGCGTGTGATGTCGTTGCGCACGTCCTCGATCAGCTGCGCATAGCGCGAGGAATGCGAGCGGTGCGGCTCGTCGATCAGCGTGCGCCCGTACATGGTGCGGTCGAACACGATCTTCTGCCGCCAGGGCGATGGCAGCGGCTTGTAGTCGCCGAACACGGTCTTCCAGGCGGGGCGCGATAACGGCGGCTCGATCATGGGATAGGCGAGGTCGCGAAGCTGGCGTTCTTCGTCGGTGAGCTGGAATTGCGAGGGCTTCAGGCCGACGCTGGAGGTGACCTCCGCACCCAGCCAGCGATGCATGTCGTCGCTGCGCATGTCGGCGCGGGTGCGGCCGAAATCGCCGCCGCTACAGGCGCCGAGCGTCGCGCCGAGCAGCGCGAGCAGGACGGCCGATACGAAAGGCCGGATCTGGCGAATGGTGTCCGGCATTGCAAAGCCGGACGTCAGCGGCGGCGACGACGGCGCCCCGGCGCTGTGCCCTGCTCTGGCCCGCGATCGCCGCTGGTTTCGTCCGCCACGCGCTCGATACGGATCACCGGGAGGATCAGAACCATTCCCGTTTCCGTGCGCGGTGTGGCATCCCCCGACGAGCCTGCCCGGCGACCGGCCGGAAATTCGATGATCGTCCCCATATCCAGCTCTCTATCAATTGCCGCGCGACCAAACCGCTCATGCAACATGCATTCATTAAGATCAGTTCATGGTTAACGGGATGTAAACGCGCTTTCCGGACCGTAACCGCACGGGCCGTGCCGCGCCGTCCCGTTGCGGCACGACAATGCCATAAATTGCCGAGCCGGCTTCACGCCTCGTTTTCCTTAACGAGACTTTAAAAGAACCTGCGATAGGCTCGTGACAAGTGTCTCTCCCGAGTTGCGTACGCCTCAATGACCAAGTCGCTGTTTCCCGGATTCGACGGGCTGATGACCCTCTCCCGTCGCGAAGGCGTCGACATCCGTCCGACGCTGCTGCGCGTGCTGACCGACCTCTATGTCCAGACGCGCGTCCACAGCGATGACGAACAGCGGCAATTCGTCGAGCTCGCCACACGTTTGATCGACCAGGTCGACGACGCGACGCGCGCCGCCGTCAAGGCGCGGCTCGCGGTCTATCCATCGACGCCGGTCCCGATCCTCCAGAAGCTCGGACTGGTCGCCGCCCAGGAAGGCCGCAGGGTTCCGCTGGCGCGAGAGATTCCGCAGCCGCCGGCACCCGCCCCGGTCCGCACGCCCACCGAGGCCGAGCAGCGCTTGGCCTCGAACATGGCGATGCAGCCGAAGGACGCCGCCGAGATCCACGACATGTTCTTCCGCGCCGGCGCCTCCGAGCGCGCGCTGATCCTGCACAATCTGGCGCAGACCCCGCTCAAAGCGGCGCCGCGGATTCCGGCCGTGCGCGCCAAGCGCGCGATCCAGATCCTGGAGATGGCGGCGATCGCGGGTGACATCGAGAACTTCACCCTCGAGCTCGGCGACAGCCTGATCCTGCCCTCGCGCGTCGCGGCCCAGATCGTCGACGATGCCGGCGGCGAAGCGCTCGCGGTCGCCGCGCGCGCACTCGACATGCCGAGCCCGGTCTTCCAGCGCATCCTCTTGTTCTTCAAGCCGGAGATCGGGACCTCTGTGAACGACGTGTACCGGCTGTCGCGGCTCTATGACCGGCTCGGCGAGCGCTCGGCGCTGGTGATGCTGGCGGCCTGGCGCGGCTCGACGCTCGCCGTCACCCGCGCAAAGTACCAGTCTTCGCTGCATGACGGCGAGCGCCAGCGCGCGCGTACAGGCGCAAGCCAGACGCGGCCGGGCGTGCAGCCGGGCACGAGCCCGACGGTGCGCACCCGCACCGGCGGATCGGATCGGTAAGGCTTGCCTTCACAGCCAACGGCATTGGATATCGCGCGCGCGACGCCCCCAAGCTCGTCATTGCTGTGCATGTTCACTAATTCGCTGATTGGATCGCTCCAGCGGAGGACGATCCGATGCGCGACAACAGCTATGACCGGACGATTGAGCGCAACTATCTGCA
>NZ_JADPKE010000042.1:0-136108 GCF_023073795.1 Bradyrhizobium sp. 159
CTCGACCACTTCGCCAACGAACTGTTCGACTATCTTATATACTACAACAACCACAGACCCCATCAGGCCTTGGCAGGACAAACTCCCAAGGCCTTCGCCGCTACCAAGACCACCGCGATCCAATCAGCGAATTATTGAACATCGACAATTGCGAAGAGCTCTTGCAACGAAGCTATCCAGAGTTTCTCCGCGGGTTTACTCTGGATTGCTTCGCTGCGCTCGCAATGACGAGGTCGTTAGATCTGTCAGTCTGCGTGGGTCTACGACGTCTTTGCCTTCCCGCGTGTCCGCCGCTTACAGGTGCCCGGCAGCTTCGCGGCCAGGAAATCGCCAAGGGCCTCGACACGTGCGGGACGCGGGCCACCGGGCGGCGTCACCAGGTGCACGGCGCCTTCGGCCTGCTTCCAGTCCTTGAGGATCACTTCGACCTGACCTGAGGAGATCGCCTCGCCGACGATGAACTCGGGCAACTCGGCGATACCGAGGCCCGCGATCAGCGCCGGCATCACCGCTTCACCATTGTTGACGCGGAGCTGGCCGCCCGGGCGCACGCTGGCCTGCTCACCGGCCGAATTGGTGTAGTGCCAGGCATTCGGCGTCGAGAGATAGGCGTAGCTGAAGCATTTGTGCTCGGCCAGATGCATCGGATGCGTCGGACGGCCATATTGCTTGAGGTAAGACGGCGCCGCCACGGTATAGCGCGGCATGGTGAAGAGCTGCCGTGCGATCAGCGAGGAATCCGGCAGCCGCGCGATCCGTACCGCCATGTCAAAGCCTTCCCCGATCAGGTCGACGGTCGCATCGCTCAAATGCAGGTCGACCGAGACTTCCGGATAGGCCTGAAAGAATTCCGGCAGCAGCGGCGCCACGGCCTTGATGCCGAATGTCATGGGCACAGCGAGCCGGACCAGGCCGCGCGGCGCCACCGATTGCGCCAGCGCTTCGTTCTCCGCGGCTTCGCCATCGGCCAGCAGGCGCGTCGCGCGTTCGGCGAGCTTGTGGCCGGCATCGGTCAACGCGAGCCGGCGGGAGGTACGGTTGAACAGCCGGGCGCCGAGCCGCTCCTCCAGCCGGGTGACCGCCTTGGAGACCGTCGCCTTCGACATCGCGAGCTCGCTTGCGGCCCCCGCAAACGACCGCAATTCCACGACTTTTGCGAAAACCGCGAGCGCCTCGAAATCGGGGAGTTTTGCCATGTGAAGTCCGTCGTTAGTTTATTTAATGAAACAATGAGTTTCAACAGTTTCTATTTCTATACCACAGGCGGAGGCTTATCCAAGCGTCAATCGCAATTCCAGCAATGGAGACATCCAATGACCAAGAAGCTCTCAGGCAAGGTTGCTCTCGTCACCGGCGGCTCGCGCGGCATCGGCGCGGCGTCGGCCCGCGCGCTCGCAGATGAAGGCGCGGACGTCGCCATCAGCTACGTCGCCTCGCCCGAAAAGGCGGAGGCCGTCGTTGCCGATTTGAAAGCCAAGGGCGTCAAGGCACGCGCCTTCAAGGCCGATCAGGCTTCGGCCAGTGACGTGACGCAGCTGGTCAAAGACGTGGCCAAGGAGTTCGGCCATCTCGACATCCTCGTCAACAATGCCGGCGTCGCCGCGGGCGGAGCGATCGACGATGCCAATGCCGACACCGAAGCGTTCGCCCGCCAGGATCTGATCAACGTGCATGGCGTGATCGCGGCTATCCGCGCCGCCTCGCAATTGATGAATGAGGGCGGCCGCATCATTACCGTCGGCTCGATGCTGGCCGACCGCGCCTCGTTCCCCGGACTCGCCGACTACGTCGCCACCAAGGCGGCCGTGGTCGGCTACACCAAGGGTGCGGCGCGCGATCTCGGCCCACGCGGCATCACCGTGAACGTGGTGCAGCCGGGCTCGATCGACACCGACATGAATCCGAAGGACGGCGGCGAGTTCGCCGAGACCCAGCGCAAGCAGCACGCGCTCCAGCGCTTCGGCCGCCCCGAGGAAGTTGCAGCCGGCGTCGTCTTCCTCGCAAGCCCCGAAGCCTCCTTCGTCACCGGAACGGTGCTCAATGTCGACGGCGGATTCGGCGCCTGATTCAGGCGCCGTCCGTTCAAGTCAAGGAATTACGCAAATGATCGAACTCAGACCTTTCGCAAAGCTCGGCGGCGCCGATCACGGCTGGCTCAAGGCCAAGCATCATTTCTCCTTCGCCAGCCACTACGACCCGAACAACATGGCTCACGGCGCCCTGCGGGTGTGGAACGACGACGAGATCGCGCCGAACACCGGCTTTCCCGCTCACCCCCACGCCAATATGGAAATCATCACCTATGTGCGCGAGGGCGCGATCACCCATCAGGACAGCCTCGGCAACGAGGGACGCACCGAGGCCGGCGACGTGCAGGTGATGAGCGCCGGCAGCGGCATCCGCCACTCCGAGTACAATCTCGAGCCGACCAGAACGCGGATCTTCCAGATCTGGATCGAGCCGACCGCACGCGGCGGTCAGCCGACCTGGGGCTCGAAACCATTCCCCAAGGCGGACCGTTCCGGCAAGCTCGTCACCATCGCGAGCGGCTTCGAGGACGACACCGACGCGCTGCCGATCCGCGCCGATGCGCGGGTGCTCGCCACCACGCTGAAGGCCGGCGAGAGCGCAGAATACACGCCGCAGAAGTCACGGCACCTCTACCTGGTGCCGGCTGCGGGCGCGGTCGAGGTCAATGGCGTTCGCGTCGAAGCCCGCGATGGCGCCGCAATCCGCGACGAGGACAGGCTGAAGATCACCGCTCTGGAAGATACGGAGCTCGTGCTCGTCGATGCGGCGTAGGCGCCCCCACCACACAGCAACTCGTCATGCCCGGCCTTGAGCCGGGCATCCATCGCCTTCGTAAAGAGCTTTTTGAAAAGCGATGGGCTGCCGGGTCAAGCCCGGCAACGACGGCGAACAAGCAACTCACCTCGTCATCCAACGGAGACCACCCATGACCAAAGTTCTCGTCCTCTATTATTCCGCCTATGGTCACATCGAGGCGATGGCGAATGCCGTTGCCGAAGGCGCGCGCGAGGCCGGCGCCACCGTCGACATCAAGCGCGTGCCGGAGCTGGTGCCGGCGGAGGTCGCGAAAGCCTCGCACTACAAGCTCGATCAGGCCGCCCCCCTCGCCAAGATCGAAGATCTCGCCAATTACGACGCGATCATCGTCGGTACCGGCACCCGGTTCGGCCGGATGGCCTCGCAGATGGCCAACTTCCTCGACCAGGCCGGCGGGCTGTGGGCCAAGGGCGCGCTCCACGGCAAGGTCGGCGGCGCGTTCACGTCGAGCGCGACCCAGCATGGCGGCCAGGAAACGACCCTGTTCTCGATCATCACCAACCTGCTGCATTTCGGCATGATCGTCGTCGGCATGAACTACGGCTTCGCCGGACAGATGAAGCTGGACGAGGTCACGGGTGGCGCGCCCTACGGCGCCACCACCATCACCGGCGGCGATGGCAGCCGCCAGCCCAGCGCCAACGAGCTCGCCGGCGCACGCTATCAGGGCCGCCAGATCGCGGAGACCGCCAGGAAACTACATGGCTGAGCTGCACGGCTGACGCGATCGCGGGCGGCATTTCTCGTTCGGGAATGCCGCTTCAGCGCGTCCCCTTGCCCATCGCCCGCGCCGCAAGCGCGGCGAGCCTCGGGTGACGGCGCAGCCCCTGCGCGGCGTGGTCGCGCCATGCATAGGGCAGGCCCCGCCAGGACAGTGCGACGCTGACATCGGTCAGCGGGACCCTCTGAGCGCCGAAGCGGCGCTTATAGTCCTGATTGCCGATGCTGAGATCGAAGCAGCGCACGCCCCCTGCATGCAGTGCGGCCATGGTGCGCTCGGCGACGAGCAGCCCGGGCGAGCAGCTCGACCATGAATCACCGGCGTGGCTGATGCGCAGCAGGTAGTAAGTCGCATCCTGCCTGACGCCGAGCGAGGTGGCGACGACGCCCTCGTCGCAGACCAGCGCCGAGACGACGGCATAGCCTTCCACGACGCCCTGGCGGGCGACCTCGCGGTAAAATCGCGCATGGGTCTCGTCGTTGAGGATAAATGGCGAGCCGAGCTTTCGCATGCGCGCCTGCTGCTGAACATCCATGACATCCAGCAGTTCATGCGCGCGAGCGATATCCGCAGCGATCTCGAACCGCGCGCCGGCATGACGGCTGAAGACGCGCCAGCAGCGCGGCATCTGCATGCGCTTGATCGAGGCCTGGTAAGCCTCATAGTCGTCGCCCATCAGCACCAGATTGCCGTTGAGCGAGGAGGATCCGATCCGGCCGAGCGAGACCAGCGGGTTCGGCTTGCCGCCGATTTGGGCCGGCATCTTCCTCAGGCGCAGCAGATCGAAGCCATCGGGCAAGGCGCGTAGTGCATCGATCAACGCCTTGCTGATGGCATCTGGCGCATCCGCGTCAAGCGACAGGATCGGCGCATTGTTATCGGAGACGCCGAGATCGGCAAATTCGACCACGCGGATGCCGCGCCTGGTATGGCTGATCATCGGCACAAGAGCGATGTCCTTGCCGGTCGCGGCATCGGAGATCACGGCGATCAGCGGTGTGAGGTCGTGGAACGCCTCGTACCAGGCGCCGAGCCAGTAACCGTGCTGGAACGCGGTGCGATGGCTTGCATTCAGGCGCAATGCGGCCCGCCGCCAGTCGCGTATGAAATCGACCGCGATTCCCGACGTGCTCGACACCCGGCCTTCTGATTGCTCGACGCTGAGGAACGTCATCCGCGGGACATAGGATTACTGAAGTTTCCGGATAGATTATGTTTTGCCGCGGAGGACAAGTAACGTCGCCTCTTATCGTTAAGCGATGCCACTTAAAGCCGCCCCGCTGCGACAGGTGTCAGTGCTCAGGTTCCACCTGCCCTGCGCACTGGAACCGGGCCAGGAAGTGCAGGCCGGCCACTGCGACAGCGAAGATGAACCAGATCGGACTCTGTCGGTCGAGCAGGAAGGTCTCGGTGGCTCCGTAATAAAGGCCGAACAGCCATACCGTCAGGAACAGCTTTGCCAGCGCGCGACTGCGGTTATGCGCCTGGGCCGACTGAAAATTGCCGAGCGGTGCGAGCACGAAGACGAGGATCACCAGCAGCAGCCCCGACAGGCCGATGGTGACGGCGAGGTCGAGATAGCTGTTGTGGCTGTGCGCCGCGCTCGTCGCCCATTCCGCGCCTTGCGTGGTCTGCCGCTCGGTCAAATCATCCCAGAAGGCTGCATAGCCGTGGCCGATGATCGGCTTCTCGGCGACGGCTGCGAGCGCGAATTCCCAGATGGCGGAGCGCCCGGTGAAAGTGGGGTCGAGCGGAAGCAGCCGCGTCATGGCGCCGAGCGACGGACTCAAGACGCTGCCCACCGTCAGCAGGTTCATCGCGATCAGCGGCACGAAACAGATGATCCGCTTCAGCCAGAGGCTGCGCGTGACGTAGACCAGCGACGCCAGCGCGTAGATCGCAAGGCACAGCACCGAGGACGTCTTGCCGCCGGTGAAGATCAGGAAGATGCCGGCAAGCACCGCGATCGCCGGCCCCATCACGAACGCGCCGGCACTGCAAAGGTAGATGCCGACATAGACCAGGATGGTCATCACCGGCGAGGCGACGTTCTTGTGGCCGAAACTGCCGCGCCAGTCACCGGCAAGCTGCGGCTCGGTGATGTCGAACGCGGTGTGAATCGAATATTGCGGCGCGAGGAAGACGCCGAGATAGCAGAGCACGAGCAGCGCGAGCGCGGCACCGCCGAGGCACAGGTTGAAGCTGCGCTGCGTCGGCGGCAACAGCGGCAGGAGCACGGCGAGCGACGTCACGCTCGCCGCGAGCACGAAGCGCTGAAACGAAACGCCGCGGCTCTCGGAGAAGGCGATGTTGATCAAGAGCCAACCGACGAGACAGAGATGCAACGGGGTCACCAGGGACTTCAGCGCTGGCGCATCGGTCACGGCGGCGAACAGCACGGCGACCACGGCCAAGAGGCCGAAGGCGATGTAGGTCAGCGCCATTCGCCCGCTGACGACAGTAGCGAAATTCTCACTCCGCAGGTCCGGAAACGGATCGAGCGTCACCAGGATCAACAGCAAGGCCGCGACGGCGACGAGACAGCGCGCTGCCCGCACCGCGTTCAGCCCTGCGAGCCCGCCGCGCAGGACGTGGCCCAACGATCGGGCCTCGACGTCAGTCATGTCAGCGGCGCTGCGATCCAAGCTGCGATCCATAGCTCAAGGCAGGTGAGGCCGGGAAGCTTCAGGTTCTAGCTCACCGCCGTTAACCATCCGTCAACCAGCATGTCGAAGACGACAGGCATATTCTGTGCGGCAGCGCTGCCGCACTCTAGATTTGCCGCAGGCTCAATGTCACCGGCTTAACGTTATTCCACGAATCCGGCGCCGCGCAGGCGCTCGCGGCAGCGACTTGCCCATAATGCGGGTATCATCCGCAGCAGCCGAGATTTCGATTGCTGGCATTGCCGGCTCGGCAGACGCGCCCTGGTTAACGGATCATTAAAGACGAGTCGCAGCTTGATCACCGCCGACGAGGTTCTCGAATTAACGGCTGCCTCACGCGTGATGCCGGCGGCGCGCCTGCCGTTGCCGGTGAATCCGGGCGCGTCGGTATCCGTCGTCATTCCCGCCAAGAACGCTTCGGCCTATATCGGCGAAACCATCGCCAGCGCGCTGGCGCAACGCGATGTCGCCGAAATCATCGTCGTAGACGACGGCTCGACCGACGACACGATTGCGATCGTCCGCGCCATGCGTGATCCACGGCTCCGCATGATACAAAACGCCTCCGCGGGCGTGTCAGCGGCGCGCAATCTTGGCGCGCGGCAGGCGGTCGGCGATTGGCTGCTCTTCCTCGATGCCGACGACCGCCTGCGGCCCGATGGCGTGGCGGCCCTGCTGGCGGCAGCGCGCGGCGCTCCGCGCGCGGTTCTCGTCTATGGCGACTACAACACGATCGACAGCGAGGGACGGCAGATCGGCCGGCGCGATCTGCTGAAGGGACGTTGCAAGCCGTCCGGCGACGTGCTGACGCGGCTCGCAGCCGGCAACTTCATCGTCAATGGCGGCATCGTGCTCACCCGTGCGGAGGCTTTTCGCGCTGTGGGCGGCTTCGACGTCTCCCTCAGATATTGCGAGGATTGGCATTGCTGGTGCCGACTTGCCGCGATCGGCGAGTTCGAATTCGCGCCAAAGCTCCTGCTCGACTATCGCCTGCACACGGCGAACACGATGAATGCCGCGGTGCGGACGCCGCAGGATTTCTTCCCGGCGGTCGCGCGAGTCTTCGACGACGGGCTGATCCTGGCGAGACTGCCCGAAGGCACGGCCGGCGCGCTGCGCCGGGCCGCCGAGATTCATCTCGTCACCTATTCGGCGATGCAGGCGGTTCGCTTCGGCAGATATCGCGACGCCGTCGCCTATCTCGCCATGGTCGGCCGGCGCTCGCTCAAATCGCTGCCGCGCTCCGCGCTCCGGGTCGTCCTCGCCCGTTTTGGCATCTAGCTCCGCTACCAGGGCGTCAGGACACGATCTTCGAGGCTTCATAGGGCTTCGGCTCGATGCCGAATGCCGCAAGCACGGAGCCGAGCGCGACCATCACGGGATGCATCGCGACGACTGTCTTCGACGATGTCAGCAGACCGGCCGCACGCACTAGCGACAGCGGCAACCGGCCAACCATCTGCGCAAACACCAGCATCCGCGCCGCTGCGCTCTGCGCAGCCTTGGACTGCACGCGATAATTGATCGCACCGATGCGCAAGCCTCGCTTCGCGATCCAGCCGAGGCTGGTGCGGCTTTGCGGCACGGTCTCGGTGATGACCGCCTCCGCCGTCCAGTGGAATGTCATGCCGGCATCGCGGCACCGCACGAAGAAATCGCAGTCGCCGCCGCCGAGGAAATTGAAGCGCAGGTCGAAGGCCGGACGCTCGAACCGCTCGAATACCGCACGCGTGATCAGACAATTGCCGCAGCCATAGATCAGCGGCACCGCGCCGCTGTAATCATAGGCGGGACAGAAAGCGGGATGACGTGACAGCCAGGGCTGGCTGTCGTCGTCGAAGACCGGCAACACCGGCCCGCCGACCACGTCGGCGCC
The DNA here is from genome assembly GCF_023073795.1 of Bradyrhizobium sp. 159. Lineage (NCBI taxonomy): Bacteria > Pseudomonadati > Pseudomonadota > Alphaproteobacteria > Hyphomicrobiales > Nitrobacteraceae > Bradyrhizobium > Bradyrhizobium sp. 159. The sequence goes on from NZ_JADPKE010000042.1 coordinate 8,111, forward strand.
GGTCGCCTCCGCGGTGCGCACCATCAACTCGAGCCAATCGGGCGAGGCGATCTCGTCGTCGTCGATCATCAGGAAGCGGGTCGCGGCGGGAAATATGGCCTGCGCCGTCTCGAACGCGGCGTTGATCGCCTGGCAATTGCCCTGCCGCTTCTCGACGAGGCAGATGCCCTGGAGCCTCCCGTCGGCGAGATATTCCGCGGCGACCGGCGCGCTCTCGCGCAGCGCGGCATCGTTCTCGACCATGACGACCGCAAAGGAGCGAGGTGTGCGCTGGCTGGCCAGCGAGTCCAACGTCAGCCGCAGATGCTGCGGGCGGCGGAAGCAGGGAATGCAGACGACGATGCCGACCGACAGGTCGATGACGCTGGAGCTCGCCGCGATCTCGCGGTTGGGATCGCACACGAGGTCCGAGAAGCGCGTGGCGGACAAGTCTGTCGGGATCAGTGTCATGACGTCCTAGATGTCCGAGATATGTTGAAAAAGCCCTGCTTCGATCGCGCGGATCGGCCGCGTCCCGCGACGGCACATCGCGGCGGGACAGATGCGTCCCAAAATGAACGGCCGGCGAGCGGAAAATCCTCGCGCACGCTGGCGATCTCCAGCCATCTTGGCACAAACACCATGCAGTTAACCGCCTTCGCACGCTTCCGCAGCGAAACCTCGCACCCGTGTTAGTGCAACTCGCGGTCCAATGCGCCGACAACACCTCAACACGAACAATGCCGTAGTTAACGCCTATGCGCATTAACCCGACCGTAAGCACTGCGATCAGTGAGATGGCGCGGCATCAGATTTGCTCTTCGGCCAAGCGAGTTTTTTCCTGTAAATTTGAATAGAACAAGTGCGGTCAGAAAATCATGAACAAGCCAGCGACGATCGAGTTCGCGACAGCCACGGCGATCAACGTCTCCGCGGCCACTCCCCCCACCCAGGCGCTGCACGATCTGATCCCTGGCGAAGCCCGCGACAGCCTGCTCGCGATTCATGACGTGCTGCGCCGCGAACTGCCGCAGGGCCGGCTCGCCATCTATGAAGCCGGCGGTGGCTCGTGCAGCGTTCTGCCGCCGGACTTGCCAAGCCGCAGTCACATCACCGTCGTCGACATCGACGAGGATCAGGTCCGCAACAATACCTACGCGGACGTGGCGATCCTCGGTGACGTCCAGACCTACCGTTTTGGGCAAGAGACTTTCGATCTCGTCATCTGTTACAACGTGATCGAACATCTTCCCGACGTCGAAGCCGCACTGCTGAATTTCCGCGATGCGCTCAAGCGCGGCGGAATGATCCTGATCGGCGCCCCCAACCCGCGCTCGCTGTCCGGCGTGGTCACCAAATACTCGCCGCATTGGTTCCACGTCTGGTTCTACCGGAATATCCGCGGCATCAAGGATGCCGGCCTGCCGGGCGAGCCGCCGTTCCCGACGTTCTTCCATCCGCTGGTGACATTGCCGAGGCTCGAAGCATTTGCGGCCGCCAACGGTCTCGAGATGATCTATCGTCGTGAAGTCGAGAGCCCGCGCTATCCCGAGATGCGCCGGCGCAAGCCTTTGTTTGCGGCCCTGGCCGACGCTGGGGCCACGGTGCTGAACGCCGTGCTGCCGCGCGGCACCGACGTCCGCCGCGGCGATTATCACGTCATCCTGCGAAAGAGCTGACGCCATGCGCGCGCAGCGGATCGCACAACAAGCGAAGCTTCGCGGCCACGCTGCGCGCGGTAACGAACCGTTAATCTCTGAGCGACCTCAGCGTCGCCGCGACGCACCGAAGAACGACATGCGCTTAAACGCTTTGTTTGCCATTTCGGTGAATAGTCCCTCAATGAGTATGGTTAATTTTTCCTGTTGCGTTGATTGGGCACCTATATCCCGGGTGCGTGGCGTGAAACGAAGAGTAACCCCTCAGCCCGCGGCAGTTGGAATGAAAGCTGGGGATCATGCTTGACTATAACCAGCCGATTGAGCGGGCCAGACCGGAGGCCCCGCGAGGAAAGCCTCAGGCCGGCTTCAGCGTGCTGGAGCTCGCCAATCTGCTCTGGCGGCGAAAGGTCGCGATTGCCGCGGCCGCCCTGCTCGGCGCGACGCTTGCGGTCACCATCGGCAAGAGCCTGACGCCGCGCTACACCGCCACCGCACAGCTCTATGTCGACCCGCGCGAGCTTCAGCTCGTCGATCGCGAGCTGACGCCGCGCGCCCAGGACGTCTCCGGCATGTCCATGGTGGTGGAGAGCCAGGCGCGCCTGATCACCTCCAATAGCGTGCTGCTCCAGGTCATCCAGCAAGCCGGCCTCGACAAGGATCCGGAATTCGGCGGCGGCGAGGGCACGAGCCTGATGTCATCGCTGCTCGGCCTGATCGGCCTTCAGCCCCGCGCGCCCTCCGCTGCGGAAAAGAAGGAAGTGCAGCTCGCGGCGCTCGACGCGCTGAACCGGCACATCACGGTCCGCAAGACCGAGAAGAGCTTCATCGTCGACATCGAGGTCTGGTCGACGGACCCCGCGAAAGCGGCAATGCTCGCCAACACGCTGACCAATGCCTATCTTGCGGAATCCCGCAACTCGCAGGCCTCGGCCGCACGGCGCGCCACCAATGATCTCTCCGGCCGCCTGAAGGAGCTGCGCGAGCGGCTGCGCAACGCCGAGACCGCGCTTGCCACCTACAAGGCCCAGAACAATTTCGTCGGCACCCAGGACACGCTGATCAGCGACCAGCAGCTCTCCGCCAGCAACCAGCGGCTGGCCGCGGCCCGCGCGGCGACGATGGATGCGCAGGCGCGGCTCGACCAGATCGAGGCGAGCCGGCGCACGGCGGCGGATGCGGGCGCAATCCCCGAGGCGCTGCAATCGCCGACGATTGCGAACCTGCGCGCGCAATATGCGGACGCCCGCAAGAAGTATGCGGAACAAGCCGGCGAGCTCGGCCCGCGCCACCCGGCGCTGCGCCAGACCGAGAAGCAGGTCGAGGATCTCAAGCGCACCATCAACGAGGAAATCGATCGCTTCGCCCAGTCCGCCAAGAACGACCTGACGCGTGCCCGCGACTTCGAAGCCTCGCTCAACCGGGCGCTGGAAGCGCAGAAGCGGCAGAGTGTCCAGCTCAGCCAGGCCGCAGTCCGCCTGCGCGAGCTCGAGCGCGAGGCCGACGCCAGCCGCGACGTCTATCAATCCTTCCTCAAGCGTTCCCGCGAGACCGAGGAGCAGGAGAGCCTGAACACCTCAGCAGCCCGCGTCATCGGCGAAGCGACGGTGCCGCAGCGGCGCTCGTTCCCGCCGGCGATGAGCCTGTTTGCCATGATCGGCTTCATCTTCGGTGCGGTCGCGGCGTCGAGCTGGTTCGCTGCGGCCGAGCTCATGTTCGCTGGTGCGAGCGCGCCGGCGCCAACACCTGCCCGTCCACAGCGCACGCCGGCGCCGGATGCGACGCGAGCTCCGCAGCGCGCGCGGGCACCAGAGGTCTCGGAGGCCTGGCCGTCCCCGCAGGTCTCAGGTGCTCCGGAAGTAGAGCAAGCTCCGCCGGAACTTGCCGCACCTCCGTTACAGCCTTCGATCGTCGAGAAGCCCCTGATCGAGAAGCCGCTGATCGCACGCCTCCAGGAGGCCGACGTCATTCATACGCTCGGCGCCATTCTCGCCACCGGCGGCAGCGTCGATCTCACCCGGCTGGGCTGGCCGACCCTGCGCCCCGGCTTTCCCCTCACCACGCTGCTCAATGCCTGGCGCGACATGCGCGCTGCCGTGGCCCGGCGCGCCGGCGGCATGGCGATGCCGGTCATCGCGCTCGTCGGGACCGGCGAGACCACCGGGCGTAGCGTGGCCGCATTGAATTTCGCACTGGCCGCCGCGCGCGACGGCACCCGCGTGCTGATGATCGATGCCGATCATCAGGCGCGTTCGCTCTCGAACAAGGTCGATCGTCGCGGCAAGAACGAGCCGAGCAGGCTCGGCTGGCTCTCGATTGGCAGCAAGGACGCCCGCGAGATCAAGACGGTCAACGGCATCTCGGTGCTGCCGGCCGCAGAGGGCGACGCCGGCAAGGCGGCCGACGCCATCCGCAAGGCGATTACACAGGCGCGAGCCGCGGGTGGCTATGATCTCGTGATCCTCGACGGCCCCGCGGTGCCGCTCTCGGCCGGCGGCCGCAAGCTGCTGGACGACACCGACGCGCTGGTGGCGGTGCTGCCGACCAGCCTCGACATCAACGACAGCCTGGAAGAGATCTTGACCACACTCGGCCGCGCCGAGCGCAAGCTCGTCGGCGTCGTGCTCGACGAGCTCACTCCCGCAGCCCAAACGCGCCAGCGAGGCCGGCAATATGCTTGAGCGTCGCGTCAATTTCGAGGGACGGACGGCAACTGCCGACGTGCCGCGGATCACCGTCGGCGGCCTTCGCATGGCCGCGATCGACCTGGAAGCGACCGCCGATTTCATGATCGAGGCGACCGATCCTGACAATCGCATCGGCCGTCCGCTGTTCCTGACTTCGGCCAATGGCGAGGTGCTGGCGCGCTGCTCGACCGAGCCGCAGACCGAGCGCCTGTTCCGCATCGCCGACCTGATCAACGCCGATGGCCAGCCGCTGGTCGCGGCTTCGAAGCTACAATCTTGGTTTCCGCTGCCGGAGCGCGTCGCAACCACGGACCTGTTCCATGTCGTCGCGCGCAAGGCGGAAGCGCTCGGCCGCACCTTCTACATGCTCGGCGCCAGCGAGGCCGAGAACATCGCAGCGGTCGAGAACGTTCAGAAGATGTATCCGAACCTCAAGATCGTCGGCCGCAGCCATGGCTATCTGCGCGGCGAAGCGTTGCGCGCGAAGGTCCAGGAAATCAACGCGCTTGCGCCGGATTATCTCTGGGTTGCGCTCGGCGTGCCCAACGAGCAGGCATTCGTGGAGGAATTCACGCCGCATCTCACCAATGTTGGCGTTATCAAGACATCCGGCGGCCTCTTCAACTTTTTGTCGGGCAGCCGTTCCCGCGCGCCGCAATGGATGCAGAAGATCGGGCTCGAGTGGGCCTGGCGCACCTGGCTCGAGCCACGCCGCCTGTTCTGGCGCTATTTGACCACCAACCCCCGCGCGCTCTATCTTCTCTTCAGCCGTAACCGACCCGTCCGTTAAGGGAAGAGCTGAACACGACATGACCGACCGACCGACCGTCCTCGTCACCGGGGGCGCGGGCTATATTGGCTCGCATGCCTGCCGCGCACTGACCGCCGCCGGCTATCAGCCCGTCGTTTATGACAATCTCTCGACGGGCCATCGCAGTTTCGTGACTGGCCCGCTGGTGACGGGCGATCTGCTCGACGGCACAGCACTGGCGCGCGCCTTCGCCGATCACAAGATCACGGCAGTGATGCATTTCGCGGCGGCGAGCCTCGTCGGGGAGTCCATGACCGACCCGCAGAAATATTACATCAACAACGTGCAAGGCACGCTGTCGCTGTTGCAGGCGATGCGTAACGCGAACTGCCATCGCATCGTGTTCTCCTCGACCGGCGCCGTCTATGGCAACGCCGATTCCAAGGAACTGCCGGAAGACTTTCCCTGCGTGCCAATCAACCCCTACGGCGCATCGAAATGGATGATCGAGCGCATGCTCGCCGATTACCGCGCGGCCTATGGCTTCGGCGCGTTCTGCCTGCGCTATTTCAACGCCAGCGGCGCCGACCCAGCCGGCGGCATCGGAGAACTGCGCGACAACGAAACCCATCTCATTCCGCGCGCCATGATGGCGCTTCAGGGTCATGTCGACTTCGCAGTGTTCGGCGACGACTACGGCACGCCCGACGGCACCGCGATCCGCGACTACATCCATGTCACCGATCTCGCCGCGGCGCATGTGGCGGCACTGAAGCTTCTGGAAGAAGGGCATGCCGGCGGCAGCTTCAATCTCGGCACCGGCTCCGGCTTTTCCGTGCGCGAGATCCTCAACGCCATCAGGCAGGAGACCGGACGCGAGGTGCCACACACCGTCAAGCCGCGCCGCGCCGGCGATCCCACTTATCTGGTCGCGGATCCCTCTGCCGCGAAGAAGGTGCTGAACTTCATGCCGCGTCACTCCGACCTGTCTACGATCATCCGCACCGCCTGGGCCTGGCACCAGAAGGCGCATCCCTTCAGGTCGCGTTAGGTAACCGTCCTGCACCTTGCCGGCAGGGCCCTTCAGCGGCTAAAGAGAATGAAGAGACTATGACAACCGGCGTCGACCGCTTTTCCGGCCGCCGCATGTTTCAGGCCTGGCCGCCGATGGGAGCGGCAGACGTGGCTGCGCGACACGAGCCGTTCTTCAAACGAGACCACGACCGAGTGCGCGCATCGGCCTGCTCAGGCGGACCCAAGGGAGCACGGAACGAATGCATCAGGCCGCAAGCCTGCAATTCGAGCGCGTGGTGGAGGAGTTCGCCCGCTGGCTCGCTGTGCCCGAGGACGAACGTTCGCCGGCGCCGGCCTGGTGGTGGGGACCCGCGATCGCGGTGCTCGACGTGCGCCAGCCTATGCCAAGTGCGTGGTCGCGCACGCTCGGCCTCGGCGAAGGATCGGCCTTTGCCGATGGCGCGCGCCTACTTCTCGCGCTGTTCGAGGATCAGACCTCACTGCCATGGCCGGAAGATTTTCCGCGCAAGGCGGAAAGCAAGGATGACGACGTCCGCGAGCTGCACCCGCAGCCGTCAGATGACAGCGCGTTTCAGCCGTAACGCTGCGGCATCGGTTGCGGCAAGGTCCGGCTCCGGCTGGAGCGGCGGCGCAACGGTCAGCTCCATCGGCCGCAGCAGTTCGGCCATCTGCCGCGCCGGCAGCGGCTTGGAGATCAGATAGCCCTGCATCTCGTCGCAGCCATGGGTACGCAAGAATGCCTCCTGCTCGGCGTTCTCGACGCCTTCGGCGACGACGGTCATGCCGAGCGCCTTGCCCATGCTGATGATCGCCTGCGCGATCGCCTGATCTTCCGAATCCTGCGGCAGGTCGCGGACGAAGGAGCGGTCGATCTTGATCGTGTCGATCGGGAAGTGCTTCATCAGCGACATCGACGAATAACCGGTGCCGAAATCGTCGATGGCGAGGCGAATGCCGCGGCTCTGTATGGCGTCGAGCACCTTGAGCGCGCGCCCGACATTGCGCATCATCATGCTCTCGGTGACCTCAAGCTGGAGCAGCACCGGCGACATGCCGCTGGCGGCCAGCGCCTCATCGACGTCCTGCAACAGATGCTCGTCGGCAAACTGCCGCGGCGACAGGTTGACCGCCATCGACAGGGGCAGCAGGCCGCGGCGCTGCCAAGCCATCGCTTGGGCACAGGCTTCATTCAGCACCCAGCGGCCGATCGGCACGATCAGCCCGGTCTCCTCGGCAAGCGGAATGAATTGCGCCGGCGAGACGTTGCCGAGATCGGGATGCGTCCAGCGCAGCAGCGCTTCCACTCCGGTGATCTGGCCGGTCTCCATATCCACCTTGGGCTGGTAATTCAGCGAAAATTGCTGGCGCTCCAGCGCCCGGCGCAGCGCGCTCTCCAGCGACAGACGTTCGATCGATTGCGTCTTCACTTCCTTCGAGAAGAAGCGATAGCCGTTCTTGCCGTCTTCCTTGGCGAGATACATCGCCATGTCGGCATTCTTGGTCAGCGTCTGCGCGTCGGAGCCGTTGGTCGGATACATCGCAATGCCGATCGAGGCCGTGGTGTGGCACTCGTGCCCGGCCAGCTCCATGGGCTCGGCAAGCACGGCAAGCAGCCCGCTGGCGATGCGCTGGACCTCGTCGATCTCGCCGCACCGGTCGAGGATCACCACGAACTCGTCGCCGCCGAGCCGTGCCACCACGTCGCTAGTCCGCAGCGCGCTCCGCAACCGACTCGCCACTTCGAGCAAGAGCAGGTCGCCGGCCTCGTGGCCGAGCGAATCGTTGATGACCTTGAAGCGGTCGAGATCGATGAACAGCACCGCAAAGCGGTGATCGTAGCGCTGCGCCGCGCCGATCGCTTCGCGCAACAATCCGTTGAATGTCTCGCGGTTCGGCAGGTCCGTCAGGCTGTCATGCGAGGCGAGGTATTCGATCCGCTCGTCGGCCTTCTTTTTCTCGTCGGCGCGATCGAAATTCTCCATCGCGAAGGCAACGTTGTCGGCAAGGCGCTGCAACAGCTCGACGAACTCGGCGGTGAACGTGTCCTTGTCGGTCGACATGTAGATCATGACGCCGACGGCCAGATCATGAACGATGAGCGGGATCGCCGCGCCCGACCGTGCGCCGTCGCCACGAACAATGGCGTGGAAGGCGCTCACGCGCTGGTCGTTGAGATAGTCGTTGCTGATGCAGGGCTGCCGGGTCCGGAACGCCGTGCCGGCCATCCCCCGACCTTCGGGGCGCTCGGGGTCGACCGAGAGGCGGACATTGCGCGTGGTGTCGGACGACGGTCCTGCGCTTGACACGATCTTGAGCTGGTCGCTGTCGGCGCCGGCGAGCGCAATGGTCGTCGAGGTGAACTTGGCGCCGTTCGATGCGGCGAGACACACGAGGTCGAACAATTCGGCGCGCGATTTCGCCCGCATGATCGCCTCGTTGGTCGCGCTCAGCGCCGCGAACATGCGGGTCAGGCGCTCCTTCTGCGCCTCGGTGCGGGCCTTTTCCTCGGCGCGGTCGAAATTGTCGAGCGCGAACGAGACGTTCTCTGCGAGACGGGCCAGCAGTTCGACCAGATCGGGCGTGAATGTATCCTCCTCCGGAGCAAGGAACAGCAGGATGCCGATCGGCTCCTGACCGGAACGTAGAAGCGGGAAACTGGCAGCGGCCCGGGTTCCGTCCTCGACCGCCTTGGAGTGCCAGTGTGCTGAGCGCGGATCGTGCATATAGTCGTTGACGACACTGGGCCGGCGCGTCCGCAGCGAGGTTCCAATGATGCCCTGGCCCTCGGGATGATCCGGGGCAATCGCGCAGGTGCGCCCGACCATTCGCTGCTGGAGCCGTCCCTTCACGGCGACGACCCGGACCAACTCACGTTTCTGGTCGATGATTCCAATCGTCGCAGAGGCGAACATGCCGCCCAGCACGGCCGCCTGACATGCGACTTCGAACAGCTCCTCACGGGTCTCGGCGCGCATGATGGCTTCGTTGGTGGCACTCAACGCCGCGAACATGCCGCTCAGCCGGTCTCGCTGCTTGTCGGCCTTCGCCTTCTCCTCGGCGCGGTCGAGATTTGCGATCGCAAATGACACGTTGCGTGCGAGCCGTTCCAGCAGTTCGACCAATTCCGGCGTAAACGTGCCGATCTCGAGCGAGTTGAACAGGAACACGCCCTCCGTGCGGTCGCCGTTCAGCAACGGCAACACGGCGGAGGACTTGACGCCGGTGCGGCGGGCACTCTCGTGCCAGGGTTTGAGGCGCTCGTCGGCGAGCAGGTCATTGGAGATGCACGGCTGCCCGGTGCGGAAGCACGTGCCGGTCAGGCCTCTTCCCTCCGGCACCTTGTCGGTCGTGGCGAATTTGAGTCTGCGTACTTCATCGGAGTACGGCCCTGCGGAGGCGACGACCCGAAGCAAGCCGGAGGCGGGCTCGGCAAGCGCGATCGTTGCCGAGCCGAACTTACCACCCTGCACTGAGGCCTCGCATACGAGATCGAACAGCTCGGCACGCGACGTGGCCCGGATAATCGCCTCATTGGTGGCGCTCAGCGCGGCGTACATGCGCGCGAGCCGCTCCTCCTCGCGCGCGATCTGCGCCTTCTCCTCGTCGCGATCGAAATTCTGGAGCGCAAAGCACACGTTCTCGGTCATCCGCAGCAACAGCGCGACGATGCCATGGTCCTTCGCCCAAGACTTGCTGACGAAGAAGAACATCACGCCGACGCTGGTTCCGCGCTTGATCAGTGGTGCGGCGACGCAGGCGACCGCGCCAGCATTGATGCTGGCCCGCTCCCAAGTCGTTCCCTTGGTACGACCGACGAGGTCGTCTTCGACCATCGCCTTCTGTGTCCGGAAGACCTGGCCGGAGATGCCCCGACCGTGAGGATTGTCGGGATCGATCGAGTAGCGTGCCTGTCTGATCAGATCGAGATTTTGTCCGGTCGCGGCCACCGGCGTCAGCCAATGCGAGTTCTCCTCGCGCAACAGCACGAAAGTCGCCAGTGATTTGCCGCCGTGCACTGCTGCGTCGCAGACCCGCTGATACAAGTCCAATTCGGTATTGGCTTTGAGGATTGCCTCGTTGGTCGCGCTAAGCGCCCCAAACATGCGATTGAGCCGCCGCATCGCCGCCTCGCTGTCCCGGCGCGCTCCTTCTCGCTCGAAATTCTCGAGCGCATAGGAGATATTGGCTGACATGCGCTCGAACAGCGACACCATCTGCTCGTTCAGCGATCCGGCGTTGCGGCGGGTCACGTAGAGCACGCCGACGCCCTTGCCGTTACAGAGGAGCGGGACTGCTGCAGCCGCCCCGATTTGGGCCTTCGCCGCACCCTCGCGCCACGCCAGCGAACGCGGGTCGTTCAGATAGTCGTTGCTGATGCACAGCTTCTGATCGCGAAACGCCTCGCCGCCGACGCCGGATCCTTCGGGCGTGCCTGCTTCCGTCGTGATCACGATCGAGCGCAGGCGCGCAACGTCATCGCCGCAGCCGGCCGCAAAATGCAGCCGCCGGCCGTCCGGTCCCACCAGAAACACCGCGACCGCCAAAAAATCTCCGCTCGAAAACCCGGCGTCGCAGACCTTCTGGTACAGCTCGTCCGGCGATTTCGCGTAGAGAATCGCTTCGTTGATGGCGCTCAACGCCGCAAAGGTGCGTGCGAGGGTCGTCGGCACGTTCTCAGCTCCCGGGCATTTTCTGCCTATTTTTCCCGGGTGACTTTATGGGTGGCGATCGCCTAAGTGGACGTTATTGCGCGCTGCAAACCCTCAATCAAAGTGAATGAGCGGCGAACGGCCGGCGCCAAACTGTCGAAAATACCGCCGCATGGCACGAACTGTCGACCGAAGGCGCGTTCTCTTTACGAAAATGCAGCCCTGTATTGGTTTACGGGAGATTGATATCGCGCCGGCGCTTTGAGACCATGCACCCAACAAACACCCTGTTAAGGGCACCAAGCCGAGGAAACGCCATGCCGATCGTCGGGGCCGAGCGTCTCACGTGCATCAGCGCAGCGCTGCTCCGCGCCGCCGGAGCGTCCGAGGAAGAAGCGGACGCGGTGGCGTTCGGCTGCGTCAACGCCAATCTCGCCGGCCATGACTCGCACGGCGTGATCGCCGTTCCCACTTATATCGACCGCATCAAGGCCGGACACATCGTTCCCGGCGCCAAATGGACCATCGTCCAGGAATCGCCGACCACGACCGTGATCGATGGCCATTGGGGGTTGGGCTACCACGTCAACGCCAAGGCCATGGCACTGACCATCGAGAAGGCGAAGACGGCGAACGTCGCCGCCTGCACCGTGTTCCGGCAGAGCCATGTCGGCCGCCTTGCCGCTTATCCGTTGATGGCGATGCGGGAAGGTATGATCGGAATCGCAACCGCGGACTCCGGCCGCTCGCCGAAGCACGTCGCCCCGTTTGGCGGCAAGGAGGCGCGGCTCGGCACCAACCCGATCTCGATCGCGGTGCCGTCCGACCTCGATGCGCCGTTCTATCTGGACATGGCAACCTCGGCGGTGGCGGCCGGCAAGATCCAGCTCGCGCTTGCCCGCGGCGAGGAGATTCCGGCGGGGTGGATCATCGATGCCGAGGGGCGGCACACCACCGATCCGTCCCAATATCGCAAGGGCGGCGCGCTGCTGCCGCTCGGCGGCACCGAGGGCTACAAGGGCAGCGGTCTTGCTGCCATGGTCGAGGTGCTGTGCGGCCTGCTCACCGGTCTCGGCTTCGGCGTCGAGCCGACCGGGCGGCACAATGACGGATGCTTCATGGCGGTGTTCAACGTCGCGGCCTTCCGTCCGCTGAAGGAGTTCAAGCGTGAAGTCGCCGAGTTTGCGCATTACCTCAAATCGACGCCGCCGTCCGAAGGCAGCACGGGCGTGTTCTATCCCGGCGAGATCGAGGGCCTGCGCGAGCGGCAACGCCTGCGCGACGGCATCGAGATCGAGGATACGACCTGGGGGAAGCTGCGCGCGCTGGCGCGCGAGTACCGGCTCGACACCGTCCTCGATCTGGCTTGACGGCATCAGGAGAACAGCAGCATGACGCGGCAGATGGTACTGGTCGGCTTCCTCCAGGCGCAGAACTGCACGAACTTGCCGAGCTCCTGGCGGCATCCGGACTCGCGCAACGATTCGATGTCGGCGGATTATTATCAGGAGATCGCGAGAATCCTCGAAGCCGGCAAATTTCACATGGCCTTCTTCGACGATCGCCTTGCGATGCCGGACCGCTACGGCAACGATCACGCCCACACCGTCGAATACGGCATCCGCTGCGTGAAGATGGACCCGCTGATCGTGCTGACCACGATGGGCATGGTCACCGAGAAGCTCGGCCTTGGCGCGACCTGCTCGACCACTTATTACGAGCCGTTCGACGTCGCGCGACGCTTTGCAACGCTCGATCTGATGTCCGGCGGGCGCGCCGGCTGGAACGTCGTCACCTCGCTGAACGACGGCGAGGCGCTCAACATGGGGCGCGACTCGCACCCCGAGCATGATTCCCGCTACGACCGAGCCGACGAGTTCATGGAGGTCGTGCTCGGCCATTGGGACACCTGGGAGGACGGCGCGCTCATCATGGACAAGAAGAGCGGCCGCTTTGCCGATCCCACCAAGGTCAAGCGACTCGATCACAATGGACCGGCCTTCAAGTCGCGCGGACCGTTCACAGTGCCGCGCTCGGACCAGGGCCATCCCGTGATCATCCAGGCCGGCGCGTCCGGTCGCGGTCAGCGCTTTGCCGGGCGATGGGGTGAGGTGATCTTCACCGCCGCGCGCAACCTCGCGGGCGCCAAGGAAGGCTATGCTTCCGTGCGTAACGAAGCCGCCAAGGCTGGCCGCGATCCCGACCAGATGCTCCTCTGCAACCTGACGACGCCGGTCTGCGCCGCGACCAAGGCGGAGGCCGAGGACAAGATGGCGCTGATCAACAAACTTCCGCTCGAGATCGACGCGTTGTCGCTGCTCGCCGAAGCGCTCAACTACGATTTCGCCTCCAAGGATCTCGACGAGCCGCTGACGACGGCAGAGCTGAAGAGCATGCAGGGCATCTTAGGCATTCGCGACGGCGTGCTGAAGAATTCGGGCAAGAGCAATCCGAGCGCGCGTGACTTCGTCACCTACTCCGGCCGCGGCCAGGTTCAGGATGCGATGGTCGGTGGTCCGAAGGAGATCGCGGACAAGCTGGAAGAGATGTTCGCCGAGCGCGGCTGCGACGGTTTTGTCATCGCCGCGACTTACGTACCCGGCTCTTACGCGGATTTCGTGCAACACGTCGTGCCGGAATTGCAGCGGCGCGGCCTGTTCCAGAAAGAATACCGCGGCAAGACGTTGCGGGAAAATCTCGGGCTCAAGCGGCCGGCACCCGGTGCCTGGAAGACTCAGCCCGCGATGCCGCGGAATGACAACGAGGGCATAACATGCGCTGGCTGAAATTCACTGCCAGGGACAGGACGTCCTGGGGGATCGTTGAAGACGACCAGGTGATCGCCGTGGACGGCGATCCCTTCAGTGAATGGCGGCGCAGCTCGCGCACGCATCCGCTGTCACAAGTTACCATCGAGCTGCCGCTGATTCCCCGCACCTTCTATTGCGTCGGCCTGAACTACCTGAAGCACCTGAAGGAGGCCGCCGACAAGCGCGGCGAGGTGCCGGCAGTGCCAGACCGTCCCGAGATCGGCTATCGCGCGCAAAACGCGCTGATCGCGCATGACCAGGATGTCGTGATCCCTTCCTTTGCAACGGACAAGATCCACTATGAAGGCGAGCTCGTCGTCGTCATCGGCAAAAAAGTGAAGCATCTCACCGAAGCGAACGCGATGGATTGCGTGTTCGGCTACACCATCGGCAACGACGTCAGCGAGCGCAGCTGGCAGAAGGCTGATCGCAGCCTGTGGCGCTCCAAGAACGCCGACACGTTCAAGCCGATGGGCCCGTGGATCGAGACCGAGGCGGACCTCGCCAGGATGCAGACGATCGTCCGGGTCAACGGCAAGGAGACCAATCGCTTCCAAACCAACGACATGATCTTCGGCGTGGTGCCGTTCCTGGTCGAGCTGACGAAGTATTTCACGCTGTGGCCCGGCGACGTGATCTGGATGGGCACGGACGGCGCCTCGCCGGATATCAAGCACGGCGATGTCGTGGAGATCGAGATCAGCGGCATCGGAACGTTGCGGAACAGGTTTGTCAGGGAGAAGGTATAGCGCACGCTGCACCCACAGTGTCGGCCCGGCGAAAGCCGGGAGCCATACCGCCGCAGCAGATATGTTATGATCGGGACTCGTTGTTATAGCTTCGCAAACAATTGGCATTCGTGATCATGGGTCCCGGCTCCCTGCGCAATGGCGCAGCAGGGCCGGGACGACCACGGATAATCCGTGCACACCTGCGTCAAAACGGCAGTGCCACGCTCGTCTTGATCTCCTTCAGCACCACATTGCTGCGGACGTAGCGGATGCCGGGGATGCGGAACATGAATTCGTCCAAGAATCTGTTGTAGGCGGCCATGTCCTGCACGACGACGCGCAAGTGATAATCGGCATCGCCCGTGGTCGCAAAGCACTCCAGCACCTCGCGGCGCGTGGTGACCCGAGCGACAAATTCATCGACGAACTTGGCGTCATGCCGCTCCAGCGAGACGTGGAGGATGGCGGACATCGCAAAGCCCGCCCGCTCGCGATCGATCAGCGCTGCATAGCTACGGATGACGCGGCTTTCCTCAAGCGCGCGCACCCGGCGCCAGCAGGCCGAGGTGGACATGCCGACCTCATCGGCAAGCTGCTGGTTGGTGGCGCGGCCGTCCTTCTGGAGGTGCGCAAGAATCCGCGTATCCTGCTCTTCGATCATGGAATCCTCACAAACCGGATAACTTAACCGAATTATAGGCCAAATCAGGTTACATCTACCAGAATAACCGCGCCTATTGGGAAAGATAGGTAAGACCTACCAGCCCCCCGAGCCTAACCTCTGCTGATCCGGCAGGGAATGCCGCGGGAGGTCCGCATGGACGCCATTCCGTCCCTCGACACTTACGAACTCTCCGACCGCTATGACCGCGAGCAAGGCCGTGTCTTCCTCACGGGCACACAGGCGATCGTCCGTATCGCACTCGACCAGGTCAGGCGCGATCGCGCCCGCGGCCTCAACACCGCCGGCTTCATCTCCGGCTATCGCGGCTCGCCGCTTGGCGGCATCGATCTCGAGCTCTGGCGCATCCAGGAGCGATTAAAGCGCGACCGCATCGAATTCCTCCCCGCAGTCAACGAAGACCTTGCGGCAACAGCCGTGCTCGGATCGCAGCAGGTCGAGACGCAAGGGGACCGCGAGGTCGATGGCGTGTTCGGGCTCTGGTACGGCAAGGGCCCCGGCGTCGATCGCTCGGGCGATGCGCTCAAGCACGGTAATGCCTATGGCTCCTCGCCGCATGGCGGCGTGCTGGTGGTCGCCGGCGACGATCATGGCTGCGTCTCATCCTCGATGCCGCACCAGTCCGACGTCGCCTTCATGAGCTGGTTCATGCCGACGTTGCACCCGGCAAGCGTCGGCGAATATCTCGAGTTCGGCGAGTATGGGTACGCATTGAGCCGCTTCTCCGGCATGTGGGTCGGCTTCAAGGCGATTTCGGAGATCGTGGAGTCTGGCGCCTCCGTGGCGCTAAGCCCGCCCCGCGACTTCCGCACGCCCGACTTCGCGCCACCACCGGGAGGCCTGCACTATCGCTGGCCAGACCTGCCGGGTCCGCAGATCGAGGAACGACTGGAAGCGAAGAAGCACGCCGTCTACGCCTTTGCGAAGGCCAATCCGATCGACAGGCACATCTACGACATTCCGGGTGCCACCTACGGCATCGTCACCACGGGCAAGGCGCATCTCGACCTGATGGAAGCGCTGCGGCTGATGGACCTCGATGAAACGGCCTGCCGCAGCATCGGCATCGACATCTACAAAGTCGGCATGGTCTGGCCCCTGGCGCTGCATGATGCCATGGAGTTCGTGAAGGGCAAGCGCGAGATCCTCGTGGTCGAGGAAAAGCGCGGCATCATCGAGAGCCAGTTCAAGGAATATTTCTACGATTATCCGGGCGCGAAGCCCGAGCGCATGGTCGGCAAGCATGACGAGCGGGGGGCGCGGCTGATCTCGTGGATCGGCGAATTGTCACCGCGCGCGCTGGCTGCCGTGCTGGCGCGCCGGCTCGACCCGATGTTTCCAGGCCTCAATCTCGCCGCGCGGGCAGCTGCCTTGATGCCGGAGGCCGCGCGCACGATCAACGTCCCAGGCGCGACGCGCACACCCTATTTCTGCTCGGGATGTCCGCACAACACGTCGACCAAGGTGCCGGAGGGCTCCAAGGCCCTCGCCGGCATCGGCTGCCACTTCATGGCGAGCTGGATGGACCGCGAGACCTCCTCGCTGATCCAGATGGGCGGGGAGGGCGTGAACTGGGCGGCTTCGTCGAAATTCACCGGCCACAAGCACGTGTTCCAGAATCTCGGCGAAGGCACCTATTATCATTCCGGGTCGATGGCGATCCGGCAGGCGATCGCCGCCAAGGCCAACATCACCTACAAGATCCTGTTCAACGATGCCGTGGCGATGACCGGCGGCCAGCCGGTCGACGGGCCGGTCAGCGTGCATGCCATCGCCCACAGCGTCCGCGCCGAAGGTGTTGAGCGTATCGCGCTGCTGTCGGACAATCCCGCGCAATTTTCTCCGCCCGACCTGCCAACTGGCGTCACCATCCATCCACGCGAGGAGATGGACGCGGTGCAGCGCGAGCTGCGCGAGGTGCTAGGCGTCTCCGTGCTGATCTACCAGCAGACTTGCGCCACCGAGAAGCGCCGGCGGCGCAAGCGCGGCCAGATGAACGACCCGAAGCGCTATGTCTACATCAATGATCTCGTCTGCGAAGGCTGCGGCGATTGCTCGGTCGAGTCCAACTGTCTCAGCGTCGAGCCGAAGGAAACGCCGTTCGGCCGCAAGCGCCAGATCAATCTCTCGGCCTGCAACAAGGATTTTTCCTGCCTCAACGGCTTCTGCCCGAGTTTTGTTACCGTCGAAGGCGCCACGCGTCGTCAGAAAACCGCGAGCCGGATCGACGCGATCGGCCAGGCCGCGACGCTGCCTCTGCCCGCCTTCGCGACGCTCGACCGGCCCTACGACCTGCTGGTGACCGGCGTCGGCGGCACCGGCGTGATCACGGTCGGCGCGCTGATCGGCATGGCCGCGCATCTCGAACGAAGCGGCGTCTCGGTGCTGGATTTTACCGGCTTTGCGCAGAAATTCGGCCCCGTGCTGAGCTACATCCGGCTTGCTCCTTCCCCCGGGGCGCTGCATCAGGTCCGTATCGACCAGGGCGCGGCCGATGCGCTGATCGGCTGCGACCTCGTCGTGAGCTCCTCGCCGAAGGCCTCCGGCACCTATCGCCGCGGCACGCGCGCCGCGGTCAATACCGCGGAGATGCCGACCGGTGACGTCGTCCGCTTCCGCGATGCCGACCTCGCCTCCCCTGCCCGCATGCGCGCCATCGGCCGCGTGATCGGCGATGGCAATCTCGATACGATCAACGCGAATGCGCTGGCCGAAGGGCTGCTCGGCGATGCCGTCTATGCCAACATCATCATGCTGGGCTTTGCCTGGCAGCACGGATTGGTGCCGGTCTCGCTGCAAGCGCTGCTGCGCGCGATCGAGCTCAACGGCGTCGCCATCGAGCGCAACAAGCAGGCGTTCGCCTGGGGCCGCATCGCCGCTGCCGATCCGGATTTTCTGCCGAAGACGGACCGCGCGCCCACGGCCGAGACACTCGACCAACTCATTGAACGCCGCGCCGATTTCCTCACCGCCTATCAGGACGAAGCCTATGCGGCGCGCTACCGGGCGCTCGTCACGAGGGTCCGCCGCGCAGAGGCCGTCCTGAACAGCGAAGCCCTGACCGGCGCGGTTGCCCGCGCCCTGTTCAAGCTGATGGCCTACAAGGACGAGTACGAGGTGGCGCGGCTGCATATGCAGAGCGGCTTCCTCGACGAGCTAAAAGGCGAGTTCGAGGATGGCTTCCGCATCCAGTATCACCTTGCCGCGCCTTTCCTGCTGTCAAGCCGCGATGCACGTGGGCGTCCGCGCAAGCGCGCCTTCGGGTCGTGGATCCAGGCACCGCTCCTCATGCTGGCGCGGTTGAAGGGGCTGCGCGGAACACCGTTCGATCCATTCGGCTACACGGCCGAACGGCGTGCCGAGCGGGAGCTGATCGCCTGGTACGAAGGCCTGATCGAGCGGATGCTCGGCGAGCTTGACGCGGCACGTCTGCCGAATCTCACGGCCATCGCTAGGGCTCCCATGGACATTCGCGGTTATGGCCCGGTGAAGGAGGCTGCGATCGCGAAGGTGAAGACTGAGGTCGAATCCTTGCTGGCTCGGCCGGCCGCGGCCAAGGCAGCCTGACCGCATTCGTCCTCACGAATAAGGGTTGATCAGCTTCTGCTGTTCGGCGCTGTGATGCACGAGCATGTCGATGAAGGTCCTGACCTTCGCCGTCAGATGGTGGCGATGCGGATAGACCGCGTTCATAGACAGCTCGACGGTCCGATATTCCGGCAGCAGGCGGACCAGCCGACCCGATTCGAGATCGTCTTGAACGAGAAACCCAGCCATTAGGCAGATAGCCGCGCCCTCCAGCGCCACCTTCCGCAACGCTTCTCCGCTGTTGGTGACGAAGCTGCCTGAGATGCGGACCGATGCCGGCGCACCCTTGCGATCGAGGAAGCGCCACTCGTCACCGAAGGGATAATTCAGGTGCCGGCCGCAATTATGCGCCGAGAGCTCATCGAGCTTCTGCACGCGGCCGTGCTTGTCGAGATAGTCGTGCGAACAGCACAGCACATGGCGCCACGTGGCGAGACTCCGCACGATCAGGCTGGAATCCCGCGGCTGGGTCATGCGCAAGGCGACGTCATAACCTTCCTCGATGAGGTCGACGTCGGCCTCGCCCATGCGCAGGTCGATCTTGAGCTCCGGATAAGTCGACAGGAGCTGTGCAACCACCGGCGCGACGAATGGCACCATGTGCGTGGCGACGTGGATGCGCAGCGTGCCGCGGGGTACCGACTGCAATTCGCTCGCGATGTCGTCGGCCTGTTCGAGATCGGCGAGGATCTGCGTGGCACGGTCGTAATAGGCCTTGCCGATTTCGGTGAGGCTGACTTTCCGCGTGGTCCGATTGAGCAGCCGCACCCCCAGCCGCTCTTCGAGCGCCTGGACATGATTGCTCACCATCGTCGTCGACATGTTGAGCCGACGGGCAGCGGCGGAAAAGCCGCCACTATCGACCACCCGGACGAACGCCGTGAGGCTGCTGAAGCGGTCCATGTCTCGAAGCCCCCGATTATCCACCTAGACCGGATAATTCTTCCAATAATACCACGATTATCGCAGCCGTGAGGACAACGCATCTTAGGGCCAGCGGCGCCCCTCAGAAGGCGCCCGGGAATCTCGAGGATGTCATGTCAAATGCTTCGTATGTTGCTGAAACAAATGAGAAAATCTGGCTTCGCCCGTCTCGCCAGGCGCTCCAGCGGGGCGCGGTCGGCCTGGCGCTGGCCCTCGGCATCGTCGTCGCTGGCGATTATGGCTACGATTACCTGAAGACCGGCCGCTATCTCGAATCCACCGACGACGCCTATGTGAAGGCCGATTCCACGATCATCGCGCCTAAGGTCTCCGGGTACATCGCGAAGGTGCTAGTCGGCGACAACCAGAAAGTCAAAGCAGGCCAGCTGCTGGCCAAGATCGACGATCGTGACTTCAAGACGGCCCTCGACCAGGCCCGCGCCGATGTCGAGGCCGGCGAAGCCTCGGTGCGCAACATCGATGCCCAACTCGAATTGCAACAGCCGATCATCGCGCAGAGCACCGCCGACGTCACTGCTGCTGAGGCCAATCTGAAATTCGCCCAGGAGGAACGCGCCCGCTACGACGACCTGATGAAGTCGGGCTCCGGCACCATCCAGCGCGCGCAGCAGACCGATGCGGCGCTGCGCGCCAGCACCGCGCAATTGCAGCACGCCAAATCCGGTCTCTTGGCGGCGCAGCGCAAGGTCGACGTGCTCACCACCCAGCGGGCCCAGACGGCGGCCCAAGTCGAGCGAGCCCGCGCGGTGGCGCAGCAGGCGGCGCTGAACCTGTCCTATACCGAGATCACCGCGCCGGTCGACGGCACGGTTGGCGCACGGAGCTTACGCGTCGGCCAGTACGTGCAGGCCGGCACACAATTGATGGCCGTGGTGCCGCTGGATGCCGTCTATGTCGTCGCGAACTTCAAGGAGACGCAGCTCACGCATATGCGCCCCGGCCAGCCCGTCGAGCTACGCGTCGACAGCTTCCGCAGCAAGACCCTGCGCGGCCATGTCGACAGCCTGTCGCCGGCAAGCGGGCTCGAATTCGCCCTGCTGCCGCCGGACAACGCCACGGGCAATTTCACCAAGATCGTGCAACGCGTGCCGGTCAAGATTGTGCTCGACGACCACAGCCTGACCGGCCTGCTGCGCCCCGGCATGTCCGCAGTGCCGACCGTCGACACCAAGCAGGCGGTGCTGGCCGAACGCGAGACGGCCAGGCATCTCGCCGACAACACAACCCGTCCGAATGGCGGCTGAAGCTGACGAGACTTCCATGAGCACGCTCCAATCCACCCTCAACGCCGCAGCCGCCCTCCCCGCCCCGGCTGCGCCCGCCACCCCGGCGGTTTCCGCAAGAACATGGATCGCGGTGATCGGCGCGACGCTGGGCGCCTTCATGGCGGTGCTGAACATCCAGATCGTCAACGCTTCGTTGGCCGATATCCAGGGTGCGATCGGCGCCGGCATCGACGACGGCGGCTGGATCTCGACCTCCTATCTGATCGCCGAGATCGTGGTGATCCCGCTCTCGGGTTGGCTCGCGCAGGTGTTCTCGATCCGCATCTATCTGCTCACCAACGCGATCCTGTTCCTGGCTCTGTCGGCGGCCTGCGCGCTGGCGCAGGATCTGTCGCAGATGATCGTCCTGCGCGCGGTGCAAGGCTTCACCGGCGGCGTGCTGATTCCGATGGCCTTCACGCTGATCATCACGCTATTGCCGCGCGGAAAACAGCCCGTGGGCCTTGCGCTGTTCGCGCTCTCGGCGACGTTCGCACCCGCGATCGGCCCGACCATCGGCGGCTACCTCACCGAGAATTTCGGCTGGCAGTACATCTTCTATGTCAACCTCGTGCCGGGCACGATCATGGTCGGCATGCTCTGGTACGCGCTCGACGCAACGCCCATGAAGCTGTCGCTGTTGCGGGAAGGCGATTGGGCCGGCATCATCACCATGGCGATCGGGCTGTCCGCGCTGCAGACCGTGCTGGAGGAAGGCAACAAGGACGACTGGTTCGGCTCGCCGTTCATCGTGAAACTGTCGTTAATCGCTGGCGTTGCGCTCACCGCCTTCCTCGTCATCGAGCTCACAGTGAAGAAGCCGCTCTTGAACCTGCGCCTGCTGGTGCGGCGCAATTTCGGCTTCGGCATGCTCGCGAACTTCCTGCTTGGTATCGCACTCTACGGCTCGGTGTTCATCCTGCCGCAATATCTGGCTCGCATCCAAGGTTACAATGCCGAGCAGATCGGTTTCGTGCTGGCCTGGACCGGGTTGCCGCAGCTCGTTCTGATCCCGCTCGTCCCTCGCCTGATGCAGAGGTTCGACGCACGGCTGGTGATCGGCGTCGGTTTCGTATTGTTCGCGGCCTCCAACTTCATGAACATCACCATGACCAGTAACTATGCCGCCGATCAGTTGTTCTGGCCCAACGTCGTCCGTGCGATTGGCCAGGCGCTGGTGATGGCGCCGCTGTCCGCGGTGGCAACATCAGGCATCGAGCCGGAAAACGCGGGCTCGGCGTCAGGCCTGTTCAACATGATGCGCAATCTCGGCGGCGCCGTCGGCATCGCGCTGCTCCAGACCGTGCTGACCAAGCGCGAGCAGTATCACTCCAACGTGCTGATGCAGTCGGTCTCGGTGTTCGAGCAGGCGACGCGCACGCGGCTGGAGCAGCTCACCCAGTATTTCATCAATCATGGCATCCTCGACCATGCGGATGCGTCGCATCGTGCCTATGTCGCGATCGGCCGTATCGTGCAGAAGCAGGCCTATATCCTCGCCTTCAGCGACACCTTCTATCTGCTTGGCGCGGCGCTGATCGTGGCCCTGGTCGCAGCCCTCTTCCTGAAGAAGCCCGGCCAGACTTCCGCCGGCGGAGCCCACTGACCTCAATCCAAGCAAGGAGAACGCCCATGAAGCCCCGCATGAACTACTACCAGGCCGCGCCCGACACGATCAAAGCACTGATGGCGCTGGAGACGCAGATCCAGTCGACAGGCCTGGAGAAATCACTGATCGAGCTCGTCAAGATCCGGGCCTCGCAGATCAACGGCTGCGCCTATTGCATCAACATGCATACCGAGGACGCGCGCAAGCGCGGCGAGACCGAGCAGCGCATCTATCTGCTCGACGCCTGGCGCGAATCTCCGCTCTATTCCGACCGTGAGCGCGCCGCGCTGGCCTGGACCGAAGCAGTGACCTTGATCTCGCAGACGCACGCGCCGGACGACGTCTACGAGCAGGTCCGCGCACAGTTCTCGGAGGAGGAAACGGTCAATCTGACCATGCTGATCGCGACCATCAACGCCTGGAACAGGATCGCGATCTCGTTCCGCGCGGTTCACCCGGTGAAGGTCAAGGCGTCGGTGGGGTGAGGAGTGGCGTCATGGACGCAACGTCGTCTCCAGCCGCTCAACTGTCATGCCCCGGCGTGACCGCAGCATCCAGTACGGCGCGGCCAATCGATTGAAGCACGACCGCCTCGGAGTATTGGATCGCCCGGTCAAGCCGGGCGATGACAGCAATGGGTGTGGCTTAAACCGCCGTCGCCTTGGCGAACTCCACGTAGATCTCACGCAGCCGCGTTGCCAACGGGCCGGGCTTGCCGTCGCCGATCTTTTTCCCATCGATCGCCACCACCGGCTGCACGAACAGTGAGGCCGACGTCGCAAAAGCCTCCTTTGCGGCCAGCGCCTCGGCCACCGTGAAAGAACGCTCCTCGACGCGGAGCTGGCGCTCTTCGGCGAGCGCCACCACGGCCTTGCGGGTGCAGCCCGGCAGGATCGCATTGGAGTTCTTGCGGGTCACGATGACG
Organism: Bradyrhizobium sp. 159; assembly: GCF_023073795.1. Classification (NCBI taxonomy): domain Bacteria; kingdom Pseudomonadati; phylum Pseudomonadota; class Alphaproteobacteria; order Hyphomicrobiales; family Nitrobacteraceae; genus Bradyrhizobium; species Bradyrhizobium sp. 159. The sequence continues at coordinate 31,425 of NZ_JADPKE010000042.1, forward strand.
TCGTCCTGCGTCAGGATGAATGCCGAGGACGAGCCGCCTTCGGTGATATAGCCGTCTTCCAGCATCCAGGCTTCGCCGGCGCCGGCTTCGGCCGCGGCCTGCTTCGCCAGCACCTGCGCCAGCAGCGCCACGCTCTTGATATCGCGCCGTTCCCACCGGATGTCGGGCACGGTGATCACGCTGATGCCGGCCTTCGCCGACGCGGCGTTGATGATATCCTTCTCCGAGGTGAACATCACCAGGCTCGACTTGACGTCACCCTTGGGAAACGCGAAGTCGCGGCCCTTGTCGGCACCGCGCGTGACCTGGAGATAGACGAGGCCGTTCTCGAGCTTGTTGCGCGCGATCAGTTCCTTCTGGAACTCGGTGATGCGCTCGAGCGTCTCCGGTAGCTTCAGCTTGATCTCGCCGACCGAACGCTCCAGCCGCGCCAGATGCGAGGCATTGTCGACCAGCTTGCCATCGAGAACGGCCGAGACCTCGTAGATGCCGTCGGCGAACAGAAAGCCGCGGTCGAGGATCGAGATCTTCGCGTCCGAGAGCGGGATGAATGAGCCGTTGACGTAGGCAATCGAGTCCAAGGCAGGTCTCCTGGCGGAAAGGGGATTTGCCCACCGGTATAGGAGATTTGGCGCCGACGATAAACCCTCGATGCGTCATTCCGGGGTGTTCGCAAAGCGAATGAGCCCGGAATCCATCTCACCTCGCGTACTGCCGCACAATGGATTCCGAGCCCGCGAAGTCGCGCCGCGGAATGACGGCGGTGATTAATGCGACAGGATCTTCGACAGAAATTTCTGTGCGCGGTCGCTGCGGGGCTTGCCGAAGAAATCGTCCTTCGCTGCGTCCTCGACGATCTCGCCGCGGTCCATGAAGATGACGCGGTTGGCGACCTTGCGGGCAAAACCCATCTCGTGGGTGACGACCATCATGGTCATGCCTTCGCGGGCGAGATCGACCATGACGTCGAGCACCTCGCTGACCATTTCGGGGTCCAGCGCCGAGGTCGGCTCGTCGAACAGCATGACGATCGGATCCATCGCCAGCGCGCGAGCGATGGCGACACGCTGCTGCTGCCCCCCGGAGAGCTGCGCCGGGAATTTCTGCGCCTGCTCTATCAGCCCGACGCGCTCCAGAAGCTGCATGCCTTTGGTCTGCGCCTTGTCACGCGGCCGCCCCAGCACCTTCTCCTGCGCGAGGCAGAGATTGTCGATGATCTTGAGATGCGGAAACAGCTCGAAGTGCTGGAAAACCATGCCGACGCGCGAACGCAGCTTCGGCAGATTGGTCTTGGGATCGTTGACCTTGGTGCCGTCGACCAAGATGTCGCCGCTCTGGAACGGCTCCAGCGCATTGACGCATTTGATCAGCGTGGACTTGCCCGAGCCCGAGGGACCGCAGACCACGACGACCTCGCCCTTGGTGACGCTGGTGGTGCAATCCGTCAGCACCTGGAAACTCGGCGTGTACCATTTGTTGACGTGGCTGATTTCGATCATGTGTTTCTCAAGCGGTTCGGCAATCTCGGTTCACCTCTCCCAAGGAGAGAGGTCGGCGCAAAGCGCCGGGTGAGGCGGTACAGGTCCATCGTTGGAGCGAAACCCCTCACCCGGATCGCTAGCGCGATCCGAGCTCTCCCTGTGGGAGAGGTGAAGGGGCATCGCATTCGAAATCTCGAACTCACGTTCCACCTAGCGAATGATGGCGATGCGCGCCTGGAGCCGGCGGACGCCGAAGGAGGCGATACAGGAAATGGTGAAATAGACGACGGCTGCGAACAGATACATTTCGACCAGGCGCCCGTCCCGCTGCGCCACCTTGCTGGCGGCACCGAGGAAGTCGGTGATGGACAGCACGTAGACCAGCGAGGTGTCCTGGAACAGCACGATGGTCTGCGTGATCAGGACCGGCAGCATGTTGCGGAAGGCCTGCGGCAGCACGACATAGCGCATGGTCTGGGCGTAAGTCAGCCCCAGCGCGCTGGCCGCAGCCGGCTGCCCGCGCGAGATCGACTGGATGCCGGCGCGCATGATTTCGGAGAAGTACGCCGCCTCGAACATGATGAAGGTGATGAGCGACGATGCGAATGCGCCGACGCTGATGGGGCGCGAGGCGCCGGTCAGCCACTGCCCGATATAGGGCACCAGGAAATAGAACCAGAAGATGACCAGCACCAGCGGCAGCGAGCGCATGAAGTCGACATAGACGCCGGCGATCCGGCCAAGGATCTTGAAGCCGGAGAGCCGCATCAGCGCGAGTGCCGTGCCGAAGACCAACCCGCCGAGTGCCGCGAGCCCCGTTAGCGTCAGCGTGAACGTCATGCCCTCATAGAACAAATAGGGCAGCGCGCGGCGGATGACGTCGAAATCGAGATTGCCGAACATCGCTATTTCCCCGTGATGTAGCCGGGGATCGCAACCCAGCGCTCAAGGAAGCGCATCGCGGTCACGACGACGGCGTTGACAAGGAGATAGAGGATCGTCGCAGCGGTGAAGGCCTCGAACACCTGGAACGAGAACTCCTGCATGGAGCGCGCCTGTCCGGTCAGCTCGAGCAGGCCGATGGTGATCGCAACCGCCGTGTTCTTGATGGTGTTGAGGAACTCAGAGGTCAAGGGCGGCAGGATGATGCGGAACGCCATCGGCAGCAGCACGTAGCGATAGCCCTGCACCGTGGTCAGACCCAGCGCGGTTGCGGCCATCTTCTGCCCGCGCGGCAGCGAACCGATGCCGGCCTGCAATTGCACGGCGACGCGGGCCGACATGAAGAAGCCGACACCGATCGCGGCCGTCCAGAACGGCGCGTTCGGCAGCTGCTTCAGCCAAGTGCCGGCGCCTCTTGGCAGCAGTTCCGGCAGCACGAAGAACCACAGGAAGAGCTGCACGAGCAGCGGCATGTTACGGAAGAATTCGACATAGGCAAAGCCGAACCAATTCGCTCCCCTCGACGGCAGCGTGCGCATCACGCCGACGATGGAGCCGGTGATCAGCGCGATGACCCAGGCCAGCGCCGCAGTCTTGAGGGTCAGCACCAGTCCCGACAGCAGCATGTCGAGATAGGTGCCGGTCCCCATCGGGTTCGGCTGGAAAAAGATTCCCCAGTTCCAGTTGTAGTTCACGTGTCCCCCGCGCGAACGCGCCAATCATGGATGTCCCGGCACCTATGCAAATGTCCGGCCATTCTCCCTCCAGAATGTCCGAAATGTACCGCCTCTCCCCGCAAGCGGGGAGAGGCGAACAGCTCCATCTTACTTGTAATCGTCCGGATTCGGCGAGTCCGTCGGCTTGGCGAACTCGTTCTTCAGCTCTGGCGAAATCGGCGTGTTGAGGTTCAGTCCCTTCGGCGGGATCTTCTGGGTGAACCACTTATCGTAGATCTTCTGGGCTTCGCCGGACGTATAGAGCGCCGCCGTTGCCGCATCGACCACCTTCTTGAAGGCGGGGTCATCCTTGCGCAGCATGATGCCATAGGGCTCGGGCTTGGAGAACGCGTCCTTGGAGATGGCATAGTCGTCCGGGTTCTTCGACCCGGCCACGAGGCTCGCCAGCAGGATGTCGTCCATCACGAAGGCGACCGCGCGGTCGGTCTCGACCATCAGGAAGGCCTCGGCGTGGTCCTTGGCGGGAATGATGTTGGCGCCGAGGCCCTTGGCAACGTTGGCTTCGGTGAGCTGCTTGATGTTGGTGGTGCCGGCGGTCGAGACCACGGTCTTGCCCTTGAGATCGTCGATCGACTTCAGGCCGCTCGACTTCTTGAACACGTAGCGGCTGGCCGTCAGATAGTGGGTGTTGGTAAAAGCGACCTGCTTCTGGCGCTCGGCATTGTTGGTGGTCGAGCCGCATTCGAGGTCGATGGTGCCGTTCGCCATCAGCGGGATGCGGGTCGCCGAGGTCACCGGATTGAGCTTGACCTCGAGCTTGTCCAGCTTGAGCTCCTTCTTCACGGCATCGACGATCTTGTAGCAGATGTCCATCGCGAACCCGATGGGCTTCTGGTTGTCGTCGAGATAGGAGAACGGGATCGAGGAGTCGCGGAAGCCCAGCGTGATCGCGCCGGTGTCCTTGATGTTCTTCAGCGTGCCGGTCAGCTCCTGGGCCCCGGCCTGGCTGACGGCGAAGGTCGCGGCAAGCGCGAGCCCGATGTAACGGAAATGTTTCACTTTTCTTCCCCTTTCGGATGATGCGGCCCGGATGCAAGCACAAATCGAGCCGGATTAGAATGTAACTTTCGGCTGGATCAAAGGCTCAGGTTAACGGCGCCGGCAACTCGCCGAGATCCCAGAACAGCCCGGCCATCACCGTCAAGGCCTCTTCGGTCAATGGCAGCAGGATGTGCTCATTGGGCGCATGTTGGGAGCAACCGGGGTAGGAGTGCGGCACCCAGATCGTCGGCAGGCCCAGGATTTCGGAGAACACGTCGTTGGGCAGCGAGCCGCCGAAATTCGGCAGCACGGCCGGCGCCTTGCCGGTCGTCTCCTGCACTGAATTGGCCGCCCATTTGATCCAGGGGCTGTCGAAATCGGTCCGCGATGCGGCAAAACTCTGGGCCGCCCGCACCTCGACCATAGGAAAACCCTTTGCGACCAGATGCGCGCGGATGGCCTCGATCAGACCCTCGATCTTCGTCCCGACCACGAAACGCAGTTGCAGCACGGCATTGGCATGGCCGGGAATGGCGTTCGCCGGCTTCTCGATATTGCCCGAGGCCATCGCCAGCACTTCCAGCGTGTTCCAGGCGTAGAGCCGTTCGGCCGCCGACAGGCCCTCCTCGCCCCAATTCTCCGCCAGCGCCGGCTCGTCCGCGGTCGGCACCACCTGCACGTCGGCGAGATAGCTGCGGATCTGGTTGGTGAGCCGCGGCGGCTTCAGCGCGTCGAGCTGGAGACGGCCGTGGCCATCAACCAGCGTGGAGATCGCGTTGACCAGGATGGTCGCGGGGTTGGCGAGCACGCCGCCCCAATTGCCCGAATGGTGACCGCCGTCGCGCAAGTTCACATCGAGATGGATGCGGATGCCGCCGCGGCAGCCCAGAAACAGCGTCGGACGGTCGGCGGACAGACGCGGCCCGTCCGAGGCCATGAACAGATCGCCCTTGAGCGCATCGCGATTGAGGTCGCAGACCTTGCCGAGATCGGGCGAGCCGATCTCCTCGCCCATCTCGACAATGAATTTGGCGTTGAAGCCGAGCTTGCCGCCTCTCGCCTCGCGCACGGCGCGCAGCGCCGCCATATTGATGCTGTGCTGGCCCTTGTTGTCGGCAGTGCCGCGGCCATAGAGGCGCGTGCCCGCAACCGTCGTGCGCCAGGGATCGCGGCCGTCGCGCCACTCGCCCTCCATGCCGTCGACGACATCGCCATGGCCGTAGATCAGCACGGTCGGCACTGAGTCACTCTCGTGGTGCTCGGCAAACAGGAACGGCGCCTTGCCGCTCGGGGATTCGACGATGCGGCTGGTGAAATCAAGCGCGGCAAAGGCCGGTTGCATTTCCTGTTCCAGATAGGCGCGCAGCTCAGTGCCGCGCGAGGGATTCTGGCTCTCGGTCCGATAAGCGATCCGGCGGTCGAGCTCGGTGAGGAACGCACCGGATTTGAAATCCTCGCGGGCGCGGGCGATAGCGTCGGCTCTGGTCATGACTTGCTTTTCGAGATTTTGAGACGAAGGACATTACCCGAGACGGGCGGGTCTTCGAAAGTGGCGGGACTTCGATAGTTCTTGGGGTTCTCTTGGAATTTGGTTCTTGCTCTCGTGAGATTGGCTTGCCAAGTGCGGCAGCACTGCGGATTTTGGCCTTGCCAAGGCCGAGACATCCAAGTCTAGGATATGCAAGAACTTCGCCAAGTTCGGGCGCACGTCTACCATTCGAAGAGCGCTCAGTACAGAGTGCCGAGGGACCGTCATGGCCAAAGAGATCAGGCTCAACGCTTTTGCGATGAATTGCGTCGCACACCAGTCACCGGGCCTGTGGACCCATCCGCGTGATCGCACCGCCAACTATAACCGCCTGCCCTATTGGATTGATCTCGCCAAGACGTTGGAGCGCGGCCGCTTCGACGGGCTGTTCCTCGCCGACGTGCTCGGCGTTTATGACGTCTACGGCAATAGCCCTGACGCAGCCTTGCGCAACGCAGCACAGACGCCGTCGAACGAGCCGCTGCTGCTGCTCTCGGCGATGGCGGCAGTAACGCAAAATCTCGGGTTCGGCGTCACCAGCAATCTGTCCTTCGAGCCGCCCTACCCGTTCGCGCGGCGGATGTCGACGCTCGATCACCTCACCGAGGGACGGATCGGATGGAACGTCGTCACTGGCTATCTCGACAGCGCCGCGCGCGGCGCCGGCAAGGACAAGCAGACCGGGCACGACGACCGCTACGACATCGCCGACGAATATATGGAGGTCGTCTACAAGCTCTGGGAAGGAAGCTGGAAGGACGATGCCGTGCTGCGAGACCGGACGCGCGGCATCTTCACCGATCCCGCGAAAGTTCATCGCGTCAACCATGAGGGCGCGAACTACCGCATCAACAACACCATTCATCTCAGCGAGCCGTCGCCGCAGCGCACGCCCGTGCTGTACCAGGCCGGCACCTCGCCGCGCGGCCGGCAATTCGCGGCGAAGCATGCCGAATGCGTGTTCATGTCGGGACCGTCGGCCAAGGTGATCGCGCCGCGCGTGGCAGCAATCCGGCAAGAGGCCGCCGCGCTCGGCCGTAACCCGGCCGAAATCCTGATGTTCTCGATGATGACGATCATCCTCGGACGGACGGAAGCCGAGGCGAAAGAGAAATACGCCGACTATCGCCGCCATATCAGCCCCGAAGGCGCGCTGGCGCTGATGTCGGGCTGGACCGGCGTCGACTTCTCCGGTTACGACCTCGACCAGCAGGTCCGGCACGTCCAGAACGACGCTGGCCGCAGCGCCATGGACAACGTCACCCGGGCCGATCCGGACCGGGTCTGGACTGTGCGCGACGTCATCGAGCATGTCGGCATCGGCGGCGCCGGCCCCGTCGTGATCGGCACGCCGGAGATGGTTGCCGACAAGATCGAGCAATGGTTCGAGGCGACCGATGTCGACGGCCTCAACGTCGCCTTTGCGATCTCGCCCGGCGATTTCGAGGATATCGCCGACATGCTGGTGCCGGAGCTGACGCGGCGCGGACGGTACAAGCCGGGCTATGCCAAGGGCACGCTGCGGGAGAAGCTGTTCGGCGAGGGCCGGGCAAGGCTCGATGCGCCGCACCCGGCGGCGGGGTATCGGGTGGGGAAGACGGGGTAGGAGCCACACTCTCACTGTCATGCCCCGGCTTGCCATCTTCGCTGAAGCTTCGCCGGCCGAGTGAGCTTGCAAGCCCCGCATAGCCTAGCGCAGCCGGGACCGGGGCATCCAGTACGCCGCGGCCTATCGAGGAATCACAGCCGTCTCTGGAATACTGGATCGCCCGCCTTCGCGCGCGATGACAGCTGAGAACTTGGAGGCAGCGCTACTTACACCCTCCCGTCCACCAGCACCTCGATCAGCTTCGTCCCCGGCCGGCCAAGCGCCGACGACAGGGTCGTCTTCAGCTCACGCGGATCGCTGACCTTGATCGCCTCGCAGCCAAGCGCTTTCGCGACGCCCGCAAAATCCACCGGCGGATCGACGAAATCCATGCCGACGTAATTGTCGTCACCGTGGAATGCGAGCAGGCGCTGCTTGATGATGCGGTAGCCGCCATTGTTGGCGATGACGACGTTGAGCGGCAGCTTGTGATGCGCCGCCGTCCACAGCGCCTGGATCGAATACATCGCGCTGCCGTCGCCGGAGAAACAGACGACGGGGCGATCCGGATTGGCGATGCTGACGCCGACCGAGGCAGGCAGGCCCCAGCCGATGCCGCCGGAGGCGAGGCCGTGATAGCCGTAGCGTTCGCGATGCGGACGCAGGTTGGTGATCTGGCGGCTGGAGGTGAGCCCTTCGTCCACGAGAATGGCATGTTCGGGCATGGCCTCGACCATTTGCAACACCAGAAAGTCCGGGTCGATCGGCGTGCGGCCCGCGCTCCTGTTGATCTGCTCGATCAGCGCGGCGCGGCGCGCAGTCCAATTCTTCGGCACGAGCTCGGCGAGGTGCTGCTTGGCGCGGCTCGCGAGTGTTGCGCCGCCCATCTCTTTCAGCACCGGGATCAGCGCGCGCAGCGTTTCCTTCAAATCCGCCTTCAGCGCGATCTCGGCGCCGTAATTCTTGGCGATCTCCCAATCGACGAGACCGATCTGCACGATGCCGAGACCATCCGGCAGCGCATCGACTTCGCTATGGACCGACATCCGCAGCGGATCACCGCCAAGCGCAATCAGGAGATCGTAGGGCGCGAGCGTATCGCGCGCCGCTTTCTGAACCCGCGCCAGCGTGCCGACGAAGCTCGGGCTCTCCGAGAGGAAGTGCGCACCGTAAGCTGTCGAGGATTGAAACGCGGCGGCGCCGAGCAACTCCGCCAATTCAGCCGCCTCCTTCAGCGCGTCACTCTTGACCACTTCGTCCATGGTGACGATCACAGGACGCTCGGCTTTCAGCAGCCGCGCAGCAAAGGCCCTGAGCGCACCATCTGATGGTCTGGTACGCGCGTCGATGCGGGTGGAGCGGCCGAGATCGATGCCCGCCTCGCTATTGAGGATGTCGCCAGGCAGCGAGATGAACACGGGGCCGGTTGGCGGCGTGGTCGCGACCTTTGCCGCGCGGCGCACGATGCGCGGCAGGTCCTCGAGCCGCGTCACCTCGACCGCCCATTTCACCAGCGGCTCGGCCATGCGCACCAAGGGACCGTACAGCACCGGCTCCATCAGGCCGTGGCCCTGCTCCTGCTGGCCGGCGGTGAGGATCATCGGCGTGCCCGTGAACTTGGCGTTGTAGAGCGAGCCCATCGCGTTGCCGAGGCCGGGCGCGACATGGACGTTGCAAGCGACAAGCTTTCCGGAGGCGCGGCTGTAACCGTCGGCGATCGCGACCACCAGGCTCTCTTGCATCGCCATCACATAGGTGAGATCAGGGTGATCCTTCAGCGCATGCATGATCGGCAACTCGGTGGTGCCGGGATTGCCGAACAGATGGGTGATGCCTTCGTCCTTGAGCAGCGCGAGAAAGGCCGAGCGGCCGGTGATCTTGTTCTTCATGTTTCCTCCAGGAGCGGACGTTGCCGCAAGGATGGGCGTATGATGGCCGAAGTCGGAGGAAGCGTGCAAGGAAACGCGGTCATGGCTGCGTTGCGTGAGCGCCTCTCCGTGTCCCGGACGTGGCGCAAACGTGTAACGTTGCGACGCAGAGCCGGGACACAGAACTCGCACGGCGGAGGCTGGTACCATGGCCCCGGCTCAGGAGCGCACCGCCGAAGGGGCGCAGCGCTGCGTCCGGGGCACGAGAGCTGTGCGCGGTGCGCTACATCTCCTCCCGCCCCAATTCGAACGGATCCTCGCCCCTCACCCGTTTCTTCCTTTTCGAGCGCTGCCAGACCACGCCAGGAAAGCCCTTCAGCGGCACCAGCGGCTCGCCGGCATAGGCCCATTCCTGCAGCTCTTCGATGGCGATGTGATAGAGCGGCTGGCGGCCGGTGCGCTCGTTGAACAGCGCGCGGGGGATATTGACCATGTGCGGCCCGCGCGGGCGCTCATAAGCGATCGGCGTGCCGCAATGCGAGCAGAAGCTGCGGGTGGTCTTCGTGGCCTTGTCTTCGTAACGCGTGAGCGCAGTCTTGCCAGCGGTGATGCGAAAGCGCTTCTTCCAGCTCCCGACATAGGTCGCGTAGGCCGCGCCATGGGCGCGGCGGCTGGCGGCGGAATGATCATGCCAGGCCCAGCGCGCAGGCACGTCGATCTCGAAGCTGACCTTGCCGCAGAGACATTGCCCGGTGGCAATTCCTGCGGCGGCGGCGGCTTTGGCCATGGGGATTCTCTCCGTCGTCATTGCGAGGACGAGAATACACGATTGTCATTCCGGGGCGCGACGAAGTCGCGAGCCCGAATCCATCGGGCGGCACGCCAGGATGCGACATGGATTCCCGGCTCGAGGCGTTGCGTCGCCCCGGAATGACGGAAACAGTTCAGGCCGGCGTCAGTTCGTCATACGCCGGATAATCCGTGTACCCCTTCTCCTCCCCACCGTAGAACGTCGCACGATTGTACGGCGTGATCGGGAAGCCGTGCCGAAGACGCCGCGGCAGGTCGGGGTTGGAGATGAAGATGCGACCGAAGGCGATGATGTCGGCATATCCGTCGGCGATCGCGGCATTCGCGCTCTCGCCGGTGAAGCCGCCGGCGGTCATCAGCACGCCGCTGTAGAGCGGGCGGAACAGCACCATCGCGGAGGGCACGTTCTCCCAATGCACGTCGGCGCGGCCGGCGCCGCTGGAACGCGGCTCGATGAAGTGCAAATAGGCAAGACCGAGCTTGTCGAGCGCCCTCACGACATGGCTATAGAGCGGCATCGGATCGGGCTCGCCGGAATCATTGGCGATGCCGTGAGGCGACAGCCGGACGGCGACGCGGTTCGCTCCCCAGACGTCGATCGCGGCCTGCGTCACTTCGAACAGCAGCCGCGCGCGGTTCTCGATCGATCCGCCATACTGATCAGTGCGCTGGTTGCTGCGCGATTGCAGGAACTGCTCGAGCAGATACCCGTTGGCGCCGTGGATCTCGACGCCGTCGAAGCCGGCGGCGAGCGCATTCTTGGCACCCTGCCGGAATGCCTCGACGATGCCCTTGACCTCTTCGGTCTCCAGCGCGCGCGGCGTCTCGTAGTCCGAAATCTTGCCGTCGGCGGTCATCGCCTTCATGCCTTCGGCCTTGATCGGGATCGCCGAGGCCGACACCGGCAGCGCGCCACCGTGGAAGGAGGAATGCGAGACGCGGCCGACATGCCAAAGCTGGAGGAAGATGATGCCGCCTTTGGCGTGCACGGCATCGACCACCTTGCGCCAGCCAGCGACTTGCGCCTCCGAATAGATGCCCGGCGTCGCCGGATTGCCGCGGCCGTGCGAGAGCACAGGGGAGGCTTCCGCGATGATCAAGCCGCCCGGCGTCGCGCGCTGGCCGTAATATTCGGCGTTGAGCGGCCACGGCGCGAAAGTTTCGCGCTCCGCCCGCATGCGCGTTAGCGGCGCCATCGCGACGCGATGCGCGAGCCTGTACGGACCGACCTGCAACGGTCGAAACAACGCCTCGAACTTCATGCTGGCCTCAAATGCTTCGGAAGGATGACGATCATATAGCGGGGCGGCTACCGGAAAGGTGCCGCCCCACGAAGGCAATATTCCTCCTTGCGAAAGGGAGGAGGGAAACTACGCCGTCTTGATCCAGACGGCCTTCACGTTGAGATATTCCTCGACGTGCTGCTTGCCCGACTCGCGGCCATAGCCGCTCATCTTGTAGCCGCCGAAGGGCACAGCCGGGTCCATCGCCTGGTAGCAGTTCACCCACACCGAGCCGGCGCGCAAACTCTTCGCTACCGCATGGGCCTTGCTGACGTCGCGGGTCCATAGGCCCGAGCCGAGGCCGAAAGTGGTGTTGTTGGCGCGCTTGACCAACTCATCCATGTCCTTGAACGCGATCGCGGAGATGACGGGACCGAAGATCTCCTCCTGCGCGATGCGCATGTTGTCCTGGACGCCCGCGAACACCGTGGGTGAGACGAAGAAGCCCTTCGACAGCGCGCCTTCGGTGACGCGTCCGCCGCCGGCGAGCGCCTTGGCGCCTTCCTTTTGGCCGATATCGAGGTAGCCGGTGACACGCTCCAATTGCTGCTCGGACACCAGTGGGCCGATCTGGGTGTTTGGATCGAGGCCGTTTCCGACTTGCAGCTTCTTGCCGAACTCCGCGACGCGGCCGACGAACTCCTCGTAGATCGACTGCTCGACGAACAGGCGCGTTCCGGCGCTGCAGATCTGCCCCGAATTGGCGAACACCGCCATCGCGGCGCCCGGCACCGCGGCATCGAGATCGGCATCCGCGAATACGATGTCCGGCGACTTGCCGCCGAGCTCGAGCGAGACGCGCTTGAGGTTGCCGGCCGACGCACGGATGATCGACTGGCCCGTGACATGCGAGCCGGTGAAGGCGACCTTGTCGACGTCATGGTGCGAGGCGAGCGCCGCGCCCGCGGTCTCGCCATAGCCGGGAACGACGTTGATGACGCCGGGCGGCACGCCCGCTTCCATCGCAAGCTCGGCGATGCGCAGCGAGGTCAGCGGCGCTTCTTCGGCAGGCTTGAGCACCACCGTGCAGCCGGTCGCGATCGCCGGACCGATCTTCCAGATCGTCGCCGTCAGCGGCCCGTTCCAGGGGATGATGGCGCCGACGACACCGACCGGCTCCTTCAGCGTGTAGGAGAAGATCTCGCCCGGCAGCGAGTTCTCGATGGTCTCGCCATGGATCGCGGTGGTTTGGCCGGCGTAGTAACGCAGCATGCCGATGGCGCGCAGGCGATAGGCGCGGGTCCGGCTGACCGGGGCCCCCATGTCGAGCGTGTCGAGTTGCGACAATTCGTCGAAATTCTTCTCGACGAGATCGGCGAGCTTGAGCAGTAGGTTCTGCCGCTCGAACGGCTTGACCTTGCTCCAGGGTCCTTCGAAGGCGCGGCGGGCCGCGGCGACCGCACGGTCGATGTCTTCCTTGTCCCCCTCGGCGACGGTTGCGAGCAGCTCGCCGGTGGCGGGATTGCGGGTTTCGAAGCGCTTGCCTGAGGCAGCGTCGACCCACTTCCCGTCGACCAGCATCTGCTTGTAGGACCCGTTCGCGAATGGATGGCGCGTGATCGGAATAGCCTGCGACACAGCCATGGCTGCACTCCCTGTCAGGTGATTGATTGGTTCGATCTGGGCGCGATCGTTCGTCCCACAAAATACAGCGGCGCCGGAGAGGCGTAAAGGCGGCGCGGAGCGAAGACCTCCCATGCCGAGTTGTGCAGGGTCGCACGAGACACGTGCTATAACGCGGCGGAACGCAACGTAGCTTCGCCGGAGGCCGCCATGTCACATCCCGCCATCATCAAAGACAACGTTGCCGTGATCACAGGAGGCGCGTCCGGGATCGGATTTGCCGCCGCCGCGGCGTTTGCGCGCACCGGCATGAAGCTGTGCATCGCCGATGTCGATCAGGTGCGGCTGGCCGAGGCCGCAACAAAACTCTCATCCATCGCAGGTGCTGCGAATGTGATGACGTTTGCCGCCGATGTCAGCAAGGCCGAGAGCGTGACGGAACTCGAACATGCCGTAGGCGAACGCTTCGGCGGCACCGATATCTTGATGAACAATGCCGGCATCCAGCCCGGCAGCACATTGTTCGCCGGGCCGGACAATTGGCAGCGCATCATCGGCGTCAACATGTGGGGCATCATCAACGGCTCGCGCATCTTCGCACCTGGCATGATCGCGCGCGGTAAACCAGGCCTCATCATCAACACCGGATCGAAGCAAGGCATCACCACCCCGCCGGGCGATCCCGCCTACAATGTCTCCAAGGCCGGCGTGAAAGCTTTTACGGAAGCGCTCCAGCACGAGCTGCGTAACACGAAGGACTGCCACATCACCGCGCATCTGCTCATCCCCGGTTTCGTCTTCACCGGCCTCACCGCGAAAGGCCGCACCGAGAAGCCCGCAGGCGCCTGGACGCCGGAGCAGACCGTCGACTTCATGCTGGCGCGGATCGAGGCCGGCGACTTCTACATCCTGTGCCCGGACAACGACGTGCCGCGCGCACTCGACGAGAAGCGCATGCTGTGGGCCGCCGGCGACATCATCGAGAACCGCCCGCCGCTGTCGCGGTGGCACCCGGATTACGCCGATGCGTTCAAGACGTTTGTGGAGGGCGACTGACTATCAGACCCTCATGCTGAGGAGCTGGAGCGCGACAGCACGGTGAGATCAGATAACCCGCTTACAGCGTCTCTTGCTTGTGCCCGCAATCCTTGCAGGCGTACTTGACGCGCGTCTGGCCCTTTTCCGCCTGCACCCGGTTCGGCGCGCCGCACTTGCCGCAGACGGCCTCGATGCGGGTGGTGCCCTGCTTGACGACGATGGTTCTCTTTTCCATCGATTCGCGGATCAGGCGCTCGGCCTCCTCACGCAACGATTGTTTCGACAATGCTCGTCTCCGCCTCTGGAAAGCGCGAGAGCCATATCGCACCTGCGTTCAAATCACAATCGGCAAAGCCTGCTCTGACCTGGACAACCAGGTAACAAGCCTCAGCATGTAAAGGATCTCGGCAACATATGAGCACAACACCCGCCATCATGGTTCGACTGCATTTTGCGGGCGATGCCACGATTGTTGCAAATGACCGGAGATACGGCGGGGGCGGATGCTCAGCATCAGCCGCCGCCATACAGCGCTCCTCTTCCGCGCCTCTCTCCTCAAGCCGCCTTGGACACCTCCATCAGCAGCCGCTCGGCCTTGGCGTCCTCGATGCGGTTCACGAGGCGGCTGCTCTCGTGATTGTCGCGCACGGTCTTGGTCAGCGTGATGCAGGTCTGGATCAGCATGACGATGCCCATGGTGAGATAGCCCTTCATCCAGAGGTCGATCGGCAGGAAGAAGATGCCGATGCCGACGAGGAAAGCCGAGGCTGCGAAGGACGCGTAAGTGAAGCTCACCCAAGCGCTGCTGTGCGGCTGGCCGTTCTGGTTCATGGTGGTCTCCTGTTGTTCGAATGATGATTGGTTCGGGAAGTTGGGGTTGAGATCAGGCAGTCGGCATGCGCTTGGACTTCAGCCGCGCCAGCACATCGTCTGCCGTCGTCTTGAGCCGCGGGCCAAAGCCCTGTTCGGCGAGTCTCTCGGCAGTGGCGAGCGGACCGGTGGTCGCGTCGAGCTCCACCAGGGCATCGTCGGCGGCCTGGGCCTCCATCTGCCGCTCGCGCAAACGCCTCAACGTGCCCTCCGCCTCCGGCAGCGTGGATTCGTAGGGTCGTGCAGCCTCGATGCCACTGCGACGAAGCGAGCGCACCGCTTCCGATGCGCGGGCAATGCGGCGGCCGCGATCGAGCTCGGTGATGCGAGCCTGCGCGCTGGCGACATGGCGCTTCAACCGCACGATCTCGGTCGCGAACAGCGCGCGTGCCGTCATCAACGCATCGCGATCGGCCTCAAGGCTCGCGATGGCTTCCGCCGCGTCCTTGGCGAGGTCGTCGCGGCCACCGTCGAGCGCCGCAACGGCGCGGGTCTCGAGATCGGCGATGCGGGCATTCGTCGCTTCGAGCTTGCGGCCCTCCTGCTGGTCCTGCGCGATCGCCAGCGCCAGCGTGCGCTTGCTGCGCTCGACGGCCGCGGTCGCATCACGCATCTGCTGATCGAGGATGAGTAGGGCGGTCCGGTCTTCCAGCTCCTCGCCCGCAGCGGCCACGCTGCCGCGGAAAAGGGTCACCACGGTCTTGAACATTTGTTGCTCCCTGTTATGAGCGTTGCTCACATATGCTTTCTAGCATATCTTGAGTTGCTCAAGAAATTTATGAGCGACGCTCACGAACTTGGTAGGCGATGTCTAAGATCTTGGAACGTCGAGAGAAATTGCGATCAGACCTAGTTCTTGCGGCGGAACGAATGATCGCTGAACGGGGATTGGCTGGCCTGAAGACCCGGGATCTCGCCCGCGAGATCGGCTGCGCCAATGGCGCGGTCTACAATCTCGTCGCCGACGTCGACGAATTGATCCTGCGCGTCGGCTCGCGCACATTGCTTCGGCTCGACAAGGCGCTCAGCGCCGCTGAGAGCGCGGGCGAGCCATCGCCACAAGAAGCCCTGGTCCGCATCGCGATCGCCTATTGTGATTTTGCCGCGGAAAATCTCCAGCTCTGGCGCGCGCTGTTCGAGCACCGCATGGAGGCCGACAAGATCGTCCCGGACTGGTCGATCGAGGACCAGATGCAGCTGTTCCGCCACATCTACCAGCCGCTGTCCGCGCTGCTTCCAAAGCGCAGCCCGGAAGAACTGAGCATCACCGCGCGCAGCCTGTTCTCGGCGGTCCATGGCATGGTGGCGCTGGGGTTGGAACAGAAGCTGGTCGCCGTACCCCTGCCGGCGCTGCGCAAGGAAATCGCAGGCCTCGTACGCGCAATGCTGGTTGGGCTAGTCGCCCTCGCAGAGTAGAGGCAGCGGCGAAACCGTTGGCGGTGGCTGACTAAAATTTCGCCTGTCGCATCGCGATTGCCGCGCTTAGCCTTCACGGAGCCCTATCCCCTCGCCCCACCCCGGAGTTCTCTATGCCCCTCCTCGTCCGCGGCGGCACCGTCGTCAATCACGATTGTTCGCGCCGTGCTGACGTGCTGATCGACGGCGAGGCCATCGTCGCGGTCGGGGCCTCACTCGATGCACCCGCGGGCGCTGAAGTGATTGACGCCGGCGGCGCCTACGTCATCCCGGGCGGCATCGATCCGCATACCCATCTCGAAATGCCGTTCATGGGCACCGTCACCGCCGACGATTTCGAATCGGGAACCAAAGCGGCGCTCGCTGGCGGCACCACGATGGTGGTGGATTTCTGCCTGCCCGATCACGGCCAGTCGATGCTCGCGGCGTATCAGGACTGGCGCCGCAAATCCGAGAAGGCGGCCGCCGACTATGGTTTCCACATGGCGGTGACATCGTGGTCGAAGCAAATCCATGACGAGATGGAGACCGTGGTCAAAACCTACGGCATCAACACGTTCAAGCATTTCATGGCCTACAAGGGCGCGCTCATGGTGAACGATGACGAGCTCTACAACTCGTTCGCGCGCTGCGCTCATCTGGGCGCCATGCCGGTGGTCCATGCCGAGAACGGCGACGTCGTCGCCCTGATGCAAGAGGCGCTTATCGCACGCGGCGTCACCGGCCCCGAAGGCCACGCTTACTCGCGACCGCCGGAGGTCGAGGGCGAAGCCACCAACCGCGCGATCATGATCGCGGACATGACGGGCACGCCGGTCTACATCGTGCACACCAGCTGCCGCGAAGCGCATGAGGCGATTGCAAGGGCGCGCGCGGCCGGCAAGCGCGTCTATGGCGAACCGCTGATCCAGCACCTGTTGCTCGACGCCGGCGAGTACCAGAACAAGGACTGGGATCACTCCGCCCAGCGCGTGATGTCACCGCCGTTCCGCGACAGATCGCATCAGGACAGCCTGTGGGCCGGCCTGCAAGCCGGCTCGCTCCAGGTCGTCGCGACCGACCATTGCGCCTTCACCATTGCGCAGAAACGGTTCGGCCTCGGCGACTTCAGGAAGATCCCGAACGGCACCGGCGGGCTCGAAGACCGCCTTGCGCTGCTGTGGACCGCGGGCGTCGCCACCGGGCGGCTGACTAGGGAAGAATTCGTCGCGGTGACTTCGGCGAACATCGCCCGCATCCTCAACATTTATCCGCGGAAAGGCGCCGTCGCCGCCGGATCGGACGCCGACATCGTGGTGTGGGATCCCAAGGCAACCAGGACCATCAGTGCCAAGCGGCAGATGAGTCGGATCGATTACAACGTGTTCGAGGGCTTTTCCTGCACCGGCGGATCGGCCGCGACGTTGTCCCGTGGCCGCATCGTCTGGAAAGATGGCGATCTGCGCGCCAAGGCAGGCGACGGCCGTTATGTCGAGCGGCCGCCATTCTCGCCGGTGCATCTGGCCAATTCGACCTGGAAGAAGCTCACCGCCCCGCCCGCGGTCGAACGCGGCGCGGTGACGCCGTAACACTCCTCGCCGCGAGATCAGGGCTATCGCTTCTGCGGCAATGTCTCGGGCAACTACAGCTTGAATCTTGGAGAGGGCTTAGGAACGAACGTCCGGACGTCTCGTTGTCGCGTATCTTTCCTTCCAGAGCGCGAGCCCTCCATGTATCACCACGTCAAAAAGCTGATGTTCACCGTGCGCGTCGACGAACCCGATCCGCGCTTCGGCAATATGCTCCTCGAGCAGTTCGGCGGCGCCAATGGCGAACTCGCGGCCGCGATGCAATATTCGATTCAGGGGCTGAATTGCGAGGACCCCGACCGCAAAGACCTCTTGATGGATATCGGCACCGAAGAGCTTAGTCATCTCGAGGTCGTCGGCTGCCTGGCGCGGATGCATCTTGCGCCTTCAAAGAACGACCGTCAGGCGGCGGAAGCCGATCCGCTCATTGCAATTGCCGGCGGCGGTGGCGTCAATCTGTTCAATTCGCAGGGGAATCCCTGGACCGCCGACTATCTCAAGATCACCGGCGAGCTCGACGTCGACCTGCGCAGCAACATCGCCGCCGAAGCGCGAGCCAAGATCGTCTACGAGCGTCTGATCAATTTCTGCGACGACGCCGGCAGCAAAGACGCACTACAATTCCTGATGACGCGAGAGATTACGCATATGAAGGCGTTCGCGCGCGCACTCGAAAGCCTGTCCAAACCGGCCTTCAGTGTCGGCCGGATTGCTCCGACGCCTGGCCTCGTGAACCAGTACTTCAACGACTCCACCGGCAGCGGTGACCACGGCGAAATCGACACCCGCGGTCCGTGGAACGAAGGCGAAGACTGGGTGTTCACCGAGTCCCCGGCACTGCAGTCCGCGGAGCCCGGCGCTGCCACATCGATCGTCACGGAGAGCTCGCCGCCCGTCGACGAAGCCGGCCTGACCGATCTTCTGCTTCACGAGCTGCGTGACATTCTCCATGCCGAGAAGCAGTTGACCAAGGCGCTTCCGAAGATGGCGCAGGCCGCGCGTTTCGATCAGTTGCGGGAACTGTTCGAGCAGCATCTCGCCGAGACCGAGAACCAGGTCGAACGCATCAACGAATGCTTCGAGCTCCTCGGCGAGAACGCTCGGGCCAAGCCTTGCAAAGGCATGATGGGGCTGATCGAGGAAGGCCAGGAGGTCATGAAGGAAGGCGAAGAGAAGGAAGACGCAGCCGCCGACCTCGCGCTGATCTCAGCGGCTCAACGCGTCGAACATTACGAGATGTCCGGCTATACCACGGCACGCAATCTGGCCCAGCAGCTCCGTCACAGCGCGGTCGTCGCTTTGCTCTCGAAATCGCTCGCCGAAGAAGAGAATGCCGATCTCCTGCTCAATCAGGTGGCGCGGTCGCTGATGTCGGTGGCGAAGATGCCCGCCGCACTGGAGCAGGCCGAATAGGAAGCCAGCCCAACGCGTGTGCGCACTGAGTTCAACCGCCCCCTCTACGGGGGCGGTACGCGCTGCTCCTCGTACTGCGCTGGCTGACTGGCTGTTCTTTGGCGAGTGGATCGCGCCGTCGATGACGCTCTTGACGATCGAACTGCTTACGTGCCGGTGCTGTTCAACTATGCCGCAATCGACCCTGCGCCGAACCGATCTTCTTGCGCAACCGCGAGCGGATTTCGACGCCTTCTGCACCAGCCGCCCGCAACAGGGTGGCACCAGGATGGGCTTGGCGATGGCACTCGCGGTAATGGCGAGCCATGGCGATCCGGCTCAAGCCGGCCGACCAGGGCCGCGGCTTTCGAACTTCAATTCCCAGTCGCCTATTCCCTGTAGCCTAGATGGCGAACACCCAGGCGGCGACGATGGTGCCGATGGTGACCAGACCGGCGATGGTCCAGCCGGCGGCATATTCCAGCTCCGGATGACCGGTCGCCCGCATGATCTCTGCCGGATCGGCGGTATGCTTCTCTGCCATGACGGCCTCGCACATTACTCCCCGCGTCCTATGTAAGTCGCATCAGCCGCAATTAGGTTCCATCACGGACGTGCGAGGAATGACGCAGCTAGGCTTGTTCGCAGAACCGCAGGAAGGGCCCGCTGGGCTTCGCTACACGGACGATTTTATCGAGGCGGCCAACGAGCAGGCCTTGATCGGCCGCATCGCGGCATTGCCGCTCCAGCGCTTCCAGTTCGGCGTCTTCGAGGGCAATCGCCGGGTGGCCTCGTTCGGCTATCGCTACGACTACTCCCTGCAACGACTGGCCGAGGCGGAGCCAATCCCGGACTGGGTGGCGCCCGTCGCGCGCCAGGTCGAGGCGTGGGCGGGTCTGCCGTCGGGCGACATCCGGCAGGTGCTCTGCACCGAATATGAGGTTGGCGTCGGCATCGGTTGGCACCGCGACAAGCCGCATTTCGACAAGGTCCTCGGCCTGTCGCTCGGCGCGCCCTGCAAATTCCGCTTTCGCCGCCGCAACGGCGACCGATGGGAGCGTCACACGCTCGAAGCCATGCCGCGCTCGCTCTACATGATGGACGGCGAGGCACGGTCGCAATGGGAGCACAGCATTCCGCCAGTCGAGGCGCGCCGCTATTCGATCACCTTCCGGACCATGAAGCGGGCCTGACGGGCGGTCCAAAACAAAAACTGCGAAAACAACCCCATGCACAGTAGAAAGCCGTTTCCGGCTCGAGGCTTTGCGGCGCTGGGCAACGGCTTGACAGATCGAGATAAAACGGCTGCGCCGCGCAATCGTCCCGCGGCCCGCCAACTTGCGTGCCAAGAGCGGCTGCAGGCCGGGTTGGATGCCCGTCCCGTGCCGACCGAGGTGCCGTGAAATCGCCTCAAGCCGAGCCAACTAATGGGGCGAATTGAATAGACAGGCCAAACCGGCAAGCCAATATGAGGCACGCAAGGCCGGCATCACCATGAAGAATTATCTGGCATTTTTCCTAACTCTGACCATGACCTCGGCCTCCGCGCACGGACCCTTGCCGGCGCGGCTGTCGCCGCCGTCCGATCTCGTCCAAGTGGGCCTCACCGACTCCGACACGACCGCCGGCGGCACCGCGCGGCTGTGCGAGCAGGTTACCTTCTCGCGCGGTTTGCGCTATGGCGAGAGCGAGGCCAATGTGCTCGACGTCGCGACCAGCGCGACCAAGGCGGATACCCCGCGGCCGGTGCTGCTGTTCGTGGCCGGCGACTCCTTCACCGGCGACCGCGCCGCGCCGGAGCTGGCTCGCCAGATCCAGGACCAGGCGATGTGCTTTGCCGCGCGCAATGACATGATCGGGGTCCGCGTGGGCTATCGCCTGGCGCCCGGCGCGACCTGGCCCGCCGGCGCGAGCGACGTGGCGGCGGCGCTGTCCTGGGTCCACGGCAATATCGACCTGTTCAACGGCGATGCCCGCGAGATCGTCGCGGTCGGCTACGGCGCCGGCGCCTTCCATGTCGCCACCCTGCTGGCGCATCCCGAGCTTCAGGCCGACCGCGCCGATGTGGCCGCCGTGATCCTGGTGTCCGGCATCTACCGTGCGGGCAAGGACGCCAGCGACAGCGAGAAGGCGTATCTCGGCAGCGACGCCAGCCAATATAACAAGCGCTCGGTCTTCCCCGGCATCCTCAATGTCGACGTGCCGATCGTGCTGGCCTGGGCCGCGGACGATTCCGCCGGTGTTGTGGCGCAGGGCGAGACCCTGAAGAAGACGCTCTGCGGCGCCGGCCATTGCCCTCGCAGCGCGCTGCTGCGCAGCCGCGACGGCATCGCGAGCGCCTTCGGCCTCGACGGCTCCGGCGACAGCCTCGCCGAGCCGACGCTGCTGCTGGTGCATCAGCTCGAGGCGCGGGGACTGCCGTAGAGGGCGTGACAGCAGGGCTGCCATTTCATTCGGTCCCTGCGCTGCGTTGAAGCGGGCGATCAAGCCATACGATCGCCAAACGCTTGACCTACACCAACCAGCCTTGGTGGGGATCGAGCCGACCTCTCCGGGGCCAACGTCGAGGTGCCGACCATGCGCGTCACCGGCAGACTATCCTTCGTTTTGATCGTCGCCTACGCCTCCCTCGGGGCGATGTCGCAGCAACGTGCGGAGCAACCCACGACCGACAAGGAAATCCGCATCGGCAATGTCATGCCGTATTCGGGACCGCTGTCGGAGTTCGGCGCCATCGGCCAGGCGGAGGCCGCCTATTTCGACATGATCAACGCGCGCGGCGGCATCAACGGCCGCAAGATCCGCTTCATCTCGCGCGACGACAATTCCGATCCGGCGACTGCGCTGGAGCTGACGCGCAACCTGGTCGAGACCGACGATGTGCACTTGATGTTTGGGTCGTTCGGCACGCCCGGCAATCTCGCCACGCGCTGGTATCTGAACGAGAAGAAGATCCCGCAATTGTTCGTCGCCTCCGGCGACGAGGAGCTGAGCCAGCCAAGCGCGTTTCCCTGGACCATGGGCTGGCAGCCGTCGTTCCGGTCGGAGGGGCGCATCTACGCCAACTACATCCAAGCCTATTATCCCCGGAAGAAGATCGTGGTGCTCTGGCAGAACGACCAGTTCGGGCGCATGCTCTACAAGGGCGTCCAGGAGGGCCTTGGCGATTTGAACCGTCATGTCCTCGTCGACATCGCCTTCGACATTGCCGACGAGCATCTCGAGGGGCACGTCTCGATTCTCAAGCGCGCGGGCGCCGACATCTTCGTCTTTCTCGGCGTGCCGTCGACGGCCTCCAAGGTGATCAAGCTGGCGGCCTCATTTAATTGGCATCCGGTGTTCATCGTAAACGATGCCTCCGCCTCGATCGCCAATGCAATGGCGCCAGCGGGCCTGGAGAACTCCGCCGGCGTGATCTCCGCGGCCTTTCTGAAGGATCCGAGCGATCCCGCATGGAAGGACGATTCCGCCATGAAGGAATGGTTTGCCTTCATGGACAAATACCATCAAGTCGAAAGCACGAACAACAGCGCGGCCGTCTTTGGCTACGCCGCGGCCGAGGCGCTGACGCTCGTCCTGAAGCAATGCGGCGACGACTTCTCGCGCGAGAACATCATGCGTCAGGCGGCGTCGATTAGGGGTCATCACCCCTCCGTTGCGCTGCCCGACATCAGGATGAATACCTCGCCCAATAGCTATCTGCCGATCAAGCAGATGCGGCTCGTCCAGTTCGACGGCCGCTCCTGGCAGCCTTTTGGCGACGTGATCGAGACCGCCTTCACGGAAGGCGCGGCGCGGTGAGCTCACGCGCACCGCTGGGCTACCCATCCCCGCAGAAGGCAGGCCTATCGCATATGATCTTGGCGGCAGCCACAGCGCGCGCCTCGACCGCTTCATAATCGCTCTGCGTTTTATGAGAGTCGCAACAGGCACCTTTTCGTTTGATCGCGAATGCTTAAGATCGGCGCCTTCCTGCATCCGCTCCGCCGGGAGAGACCCATGACCGAGACTATCCGCATCAGGCGCTTCCATGCGCGGCCGGTGATCGTGCCGATGAACCTGCCGCTCCAGACCTCGACGGGGGCAATCGCAAAAGCGCCGCTGGTGCTGATCGACTGCGAGACCGACCAGGGCGTGCGCGGCCACGCCTATCTGTTCTCGATCACGCCGTCGGCCTTGAAGCCGTTGACCGCCATGGTCACGGAGATGTCAGACCTCGTCGCCGGCGACGAACTGCTGCCGTTCGAGATCGAGCGCAAGCTGTCCCAGCGCTTCACGCTGCTGGGCCTCGCCGGCCTGCAACGGCTGGCGCAATCCGGCATCGACATGGCGGCCTGGGACGCTCTCGCGCGCACACGCGGCCTGCCGCTGGCCCGCCTGCTCGGCGGCGCGCCGAAGCCGGTCAAGGCCTACAATTCGAAGGGGCTCGGCCTCATGCCTGCAGGCGCGGCGGTGGATGAAGCGCACAAGCTGCTGGCCGAGGGTTTTCGGGCGGCAAAGATCCGCGTCGGCCGGCCCGATGCGCGGGAGGATCTCGCCGTCGTGCGCGCGGTGCGCAAGGCCGTCGGCGATCAGGTGACGCTGATGTGCGACTACAATCAGGCGCTGACGGTCACGGAAGCCATCCGCCGCGGCGAGATGCTCGACGACGAGAGCTTGAGCTGGATCGAGGAGCCGATCCGCCACGACGACTATTCGGGCTGCGCCCGCATTGCGGACGCGCTGCATACGCCGGTCCAGATCGGCGAGAACTTCGACAGCGCATTTGCGATGCAGTCGGCACTCTCCGCAGAAGCCTGCGACTACGTGATGCCCGACGTCCAGCGCATCGGCGGCGTCACCGGCTGGCTGCGCGCTGCCTCGCTGGCACACGCCGCCGGCATCGAGATATCGACGCATCTGTTCTCGGAAGTCAGCGCGCACCTCTTGTGCGTGACGCCGACCGCACATTGGCTGGAATATGTCGACTGGGCGGACGCGGTGCTGTCGACGCGCCTCGCGATCAAGGACGGCTTTGCGTTGCCGAGCGAGGAGCCCGGCAACGGGATTGCGTGGGACGAGGCGGCAGTCACCAAATATCTCGTCAGCTAATCGCGCCTACCGCGGGTAACGGCGCTCGGCGGCGAGATCGAGCTTGCGAAAGTCGGCGGGCTGCCCTTCGCGCGAATTCAACTAAGAGCTCGGGTCGTCGCCCTCAAGGGCGATCCCTTGATGCTGGAGAATATCTTCGTGGACGAGTGATGTTCATCTCCGAGGTCGAGTTAGCCGATGCCGCATTCCGCGATCAGGACCCAGATCGACTTCAGGGACGTCAACGGCGCGCACGTCGTCGCCGCTGGTTCACCTGGCTGATCTCGATGTGTGGAAGACGCGTCTGCGTGAGAGGCGCTCCCTTCACCGGCGCTCACCGGAGTCGCGCCGGTAGCGGAAGTCGCAATGATCGGCGCCTTGCATGATGGTCTGCGTGCGCGTGAGCGTGATGTCAGGGCCGAAGCCATCTGCTGTCGCAAAGTCGGCGGTGCAGATCAGGAGGAAGCCGAGCTCGGGCTCGCCGAGCGCCTTGTAGAACTCGGCATAGGCGCATCGTTTCACATCGAAGGCGAAGACGTCTTTCGACTGCTCGATGACGTCATAGGCGAGCGCGTCGCCGCGGGCATAGGTCTTGAAGGCGGACGCGACCGCCTGGCCGAGGTCTGTCTCGTCCTTGTTCAGGTTCTTCGATTTCCAGAATTCCTCGCCGAAGCCGCGATAGAGATCGCCGAGCGCCTTGCGCACCAGCGTGTTGGCGCGCGCCTCGCCGAGTTCGGCCTGCAATGCCTTGACCAGCGGCACCAGCACCTGCGCCTGGATTTTTGCCTGTTCGATGACGGACACGCTCATGGGCAGCCTCGCGTCTTGGATCAAGGCCGTAGATTTATGAGTGACGGTGAAGACCATCACCGCAGAGGATCTACGACTGCGGCAAGAATAGCCGCGATAGGGACGATTGGCTAACTTTCCGCAGGATAGACCAAGCTGCCGTCAGCCATGACGCGCCGCCGGATTCATCTCGGCCGGATTGACCTGCCCTGGTCCCAGAATGTGAAACACGGTTTCCCCGGCGGCGAGCAGATAATCGGTGATGATGCGTCGGTGACATCGCCACCACAATGTTTCCGCGCACATGATGGCGCAGCGCTGCGTCTGCCCGAGATCGCGCAAATGAGCGAGACCATGGTGAAAGGCCGCGCTCATGGCATGGTCCGCATAATTGTGAAAGCTGCCGTTCTGCCAGAAAGCATTGGTCTCGCGCGGCACCTCGCGCTTGCGGCTGCGCAGGCCGCCGAGCGAGGCGATATGCTCGTAGCCGATCGAAACGGCCGCGAGCGACTGCGGCAGCGTGTCGCGATTATACTGCGGATTGGTGCGCGAGCGGGGAACGGTGCGAACGTCGGCCAGATATGTGATCGAGCTGCCTCGGAGCAACTCGACGAATTCCCCAATCGAACGCGTGGCATGGCCGATGGTGAAGAAGGGATGAGCCATGGGGATGCCTTGCTCACCTCACGTTCGTCAGCTCTGCAACAATCGCAACGCCTTGCCCTTGTGCAGGGCGACGTGATCGGTCTGGTCGCTCTTGATCTCGTATTGCGGATCGTCCGGCGTAGCGTGTGGACGTAGCCCTTGTAGTCGACGTCCTCGGTGTGCGCGCGCAGGATACGGCCGCGCACGCGGCCGGCCTCCGAATTCCAACTGACGTGATCGCCGCGCTTGAAGGTTTTCGGCATGGCGGACCAATATCGATGGCATCGGACTGTTCCAAGGACACCCCAGCCCGTCTACGCTTCGCGTTAGGATACGTTGAATCGTGGCTTGCCGAGCCGTAGCTCGCGGCGATAAGCCCGCCTGCGCCCTTGGGGCTTCGGCGTGGCATCCTTCTCTCGCTTCGCGAGCGAAGGATGGTGGGCACGACAGGGATCGAACCTGTGACCCCTACCATGTCAAGGTAGTGCTCTCCCGCTGAGCTACGTGCCCTAGAGGTCGTCTAGATCGGGTGGGGTCCCTATAACGGCTCAGGGGAGCCTGTGCAAGGACGGAAGGGGGCCGATTCAGGCCGCCAGCATCTTGTTCACTTCACTGACCAATTCGCGCAGATGGACGGGTTTGGACAGCACCTTGGCATTCTTGGGGGCGTCCGAATCCGAGTTCAGGGCGACCGCGGCGAAGCCGGTGATGAACATGATCTTGATGTCGGGGTCGAGTTCCGAGGCGCGGCGGGCGAGCTCGATGCCGTCCATCTCCGGCATCACGATGTCGGTCAGCAGCATCTCGAACGGTTCTTCCCGCAACCGCTGATAGGCGGCCATGCCGTTGTCGTGGGACGAGACCTGAAAACCGGCGTTTTCCAGCGCCTTGACCAGGAAGCGGCGCATGTCGTTGTCGTCTTCGGCGAGCAGTATCTTTGGCATGGCAGGAAACGTCGAATCCCCAGAGGATATCAGCAGAGGTCAGTAAGCCCGACAGAGGGTAAATTTGGGGTGAAAATCTTAACCCTGAGACGGCTGCCACTGCCGGTCCCTTGTGAACCGGAATGCAGTTCGAATCAATCGAGCCGCCACCGCATCCCCGCCTCCCTGCCCGCACGGTTAAGACGTGTTCCAACGTCCATCGCATCTTTTCGCTTGGCAGAATGGTTGCGATTCCGGACAATGACGACACATAAGAGCCGCTCGATCGGCCGAATCAATGCGATCTGGACCACGCCAGATCCCGGCGCGAAGGGACGAAGCCTGAGAAGATGACCCGGTTTGACGGCGCGACGTCGCCAGCCTTCGAGATCGTGGAGCCCGCGCAATGGCGTGCCCCGGTCATCTTCAACTCGCCCCATTCCGGCTCGACCTATCCGGACGAATTCCTCAGCGCCTCCAGGATCGACCTGCCGACGCTGCGGCGGTCCGAAGATTCCTTCATGGACGAGCTGATCGGCCATTTGAGCGATCGCGGCTTTCCCACCGTGCGGGTCAACTTTCCCCGCTCCTATGTCGACGTCAACCGCGAGCCCTATGAGCTCGACCCGCGCATGTTCACCGGCCGTCTGCCGAGCTTTGCCAATACCCGCTCGATGCGGGTCGCTGGGGGCCTCGGCACCATTCCGCGCGTGGTCGGTGACGGACAGGAGATCTACCGCGACCGCATCCTGGTCGACGACGCGCTGGGGCGCATCGAGACGCTGTATAAGCCCTACCACCGCGCGCTGCGTCGGCTGATCAACAAGGTACACCAGATGTTCGGCACCGTGGTGCTGGTCGACTGCCACTCGATGCCATCGGTCGGCGTCTCCCGCGACGAGCCGCGCCGGCCCGACATCGTGATCGGCGACCGCTATGGCACGAGCTGCACGCCGCTGCTTCCCGACCGCATCGAGGAGACCATGACGGGGCTCGGCTATTCGATCGGCCGCAACAAGCCCTATGCCGGCGGCTTCATCACCGAGCATTACGGCAACCCCGCAAGCGGCTTGCATGCGGTGCAGCTCGAGCTCAATCGCGCGATCTACATGGACGAACGGCGGCGCGAGCGCGGTCCGCGCTTTGCGCAAGTCGCAAGCGACTTCGCCATCCTCGCCGACGTGCTGGCGGCCACGATCCCGTTCGGCGATCTCGGCCCGTTCCAGGCCGCAGCGGAATAGGCTTGGATTTCTCCCCGAACGATCCGTGCCATGAGCAACGGCGCGCGCGTTTCGCTGCGCAGCGCCGCGCGCTGAAAACGAAAGCAGACCCGGAAAGAAAAAAGGGCCGCTTCTGATGAAGAAGCGGCCCAAGTCTAGGGAGGAAACGCCCAAGGAGGGCAGCGGTAACGCAAAGCGCTACCGCACCGCAACAATATGCGACCGCGCCGCACAAAGTGCAAGGGCTTTTGAGCGATTTCCCATGCAAAACACACATGGCTCAGTTGCTTCTATGGAAACCCAGATTCACTTTCTTTAATAAGAGAATTCAATGGGTTGATAGATGTTTGCATACGAACGAGGCATGATTGGAACTAAGTTTTCAACGCTGTGATCGATATTTGGCCAAGAGATGACTGAGATAAGGCAGCCGGCTGCGGCATTCAAAATACCAGGGAGCATTTAAAGACAGCGCTGCAAGATTCTGCCGATTTGAGCTAGGCAGAAGCGAGCTTCATTCGACTTTCGCTTTTGAGGATACGCCGTGACGGTGATCGACTTCTCAGCTTTCATCGGACGGCTCGCCACCGTCTCGGGCGAAACCATCCTGCCGTTCTTCCGCACCTCACTGTCGGTCGACGACAAGAGCAAAACCAAGGATTTCGATCCCGTGACGGAAGCCGATCGCGCCGCGGAGGCAGTGATGCGGCGGCTGATCAAGGCCAGCTTCCCCCAGCACGGCATCGTCGGCGAGGAGTTCGGCAATGAGCGCGACGACGCCGACTATGTCTGGGTGCTCGACCCCATCGACGGCACGAAGTCCTTCATCGGCGGCTTTCCGATCTGGGGCACCCTGATCGCGCTGCTGCACAAGGGCGCGCCGGTGTTCGGCATGATGCACCAACCCTTCATCGGCGAACGCTTCTCCGGCGACAACGGCTCGGCCAATTACAAGGGCCCCTCCGGCGAGCGGCGGCTCCAGGTCCGCCGCTGCACCTCGCTCTCGCAAGCCACGACCTACACCACCAGCCCGCTGCTGATGAACGAGCGCGACCGCGC
The DNA here is from genome assembly GCF_023073795.1 of Bradyrhizobium sp. 159. Classification (NCBI taxonomy): domain Bacteria; kingdom Pseudomonadati; phylum Pseudomonadota; class Alphaproteobacteria; order Hyphomicrobiales; family Nitrobacteraceae; genus Bradyrhizobium; species Bradyrhizobium sp. 159. The sequence goes on from NZ_JADPKE010000042.1 coordinate 60,196, forward strand.
CATCTTCGGCCGCATCGAGCAGGGCGCGCGGCTGTCGCGCTATGGCGGTGACTGCTACTCCTATTGCATGCTCGCGGCCGGCCATGTCGACCTCGTGGTCGAGACCGAGCTGAAGCCCTACGACATCGCGGCGCTGATCCCGATCGTGACCGGCGCCGGCGGCATCGTCACCACGTGGGAAGGCAAGCCGGCCCAGGGTGGCGGCCGCATCATTGCGGCCGGCGACCCCAGGGTCCACGAAGAAGCACTCAAGCTATTGAACCAATAACAACGCGAGCGGAGGGCTTGCATGACCGTCTCACGCAGGCTGCTCCTCGGATTGTTCCTGCTTCTGCTGCCGACACTCGCCTCCGCGCAGAATTTTCCGGCCAAGCCGATCAAGCTGATCGTGCCGTTCCCGGCCGGCGGTCCCAACGACATCATCGCCCGGGTGATCGGCCAGCGCATGTCGGAACTGTCGGGGCAGCCGGTGCTGATCGACAATCGCGGTGGCCAGGGCGGCGTGCTCGGCACTGACGCCGTCTCCAAGGCCGCGCCCGACGGCTACACCGTCGCGATCTCCTCAGCCGGCGCGCTGGCGATCAGCCCGAGCATGGAGAAGGTCGCCTACGACACGCTCAACGACCTCACGCCGGTGACGCTGGTTGCGACCGTGCCGGAAATGCTGGTGGTCGCAACCAACGTGCCCGCCAAGGACATCGGCGAGTTGATTGCGCTCGCCAGGGCGCAGCCGGGAAAGCTCAACTTCGCCTCCTCCGGCCCCGGCAGCCTGCCGCATCTCGCCGGCGAGCTGTTCAAGTTGACGGCGAAGATCGACATCGTGCACGTGCCGTATCGCGGCGCCGCGCCGGCGGTGAATGATCTGCTGGGACAGCAGGTGCAGATGACGTTCCTCGACCTGCCGGTGCTGCTGCCGCAGGTCAAGGCCGGCGCCTTGCGCCCCATTGCGGTCGGCTCGGCCGAGCGCGCACCGACCGCGCACGACGTGCCGACCACCGCGGAAACGGGATTTCCCGCGCTACGTATCGAGAACTGGTACGGCATGGTCGCACCCAAGGGCACGCCGAACGAGAATCGTCGCCGCGCTGCATGCTCTTGCGACGAAGGCGATGGCCGATCCGGCGGTGAAGGAGAAGCTCGCAGCCCAAGGCGCGACGCTGATCGGCGATGAGCCGGAGCATTTTCGCAGCTTCATCGCGGATGAGACCAAGAAGTGGGCGAAGGTGATCAAGGACGCCGGCGTGGAGACGGCGAAGTAAAGCCCACAGACCGGAAATAGTTGGTCGAGCCGGTCGAAATACGGAATTGCGTGGAGGTATGCCTTGGCCTCTATCAGCTTCTCGCTGCCTCGACGCAGCAATCCGATATGGGTATCGACGCGCGCGGCGACCTCGCTGTCGAGCTCGAGCACGAGCCGCAGCACGCCATTGGCCGCCGGATGCTGAGGACCGAAATTGATGCTGAAGTTCTGAGGCTCGAAGACTGTTCGGGTATCCTGCTTCCGATCGAAACGTCGCAGCGATTACCGTAGCCGCGATCCACCGCGAGCGGCTTCATACAGGTTAATCGCACGCTTGAATCCCTGGGATGCGCGTGCTGCGCGCCGCTTTGGAACGCAGCCTCACCGGCTGCGTTCATTGTCGAAATTGGAGATTTTCAATGAAACATCGTTTGCTGATGATTGCCGCCGTCCTGTCGTTTGTGACGAGCTTCGGCCCTTCGACGGCGGTCGCACAGGATCGCTACTGCCTCCAGGGCCGCATTTGGGGCTATCCGGGCAATTGCCAGTTCGCCAGCTACGCTCAGTGCATGGCGACCGCATCGGGCACGCAGGCCTATTGCGGCATCAACCCTCGACATGCCTATGCACGCCGCCACAGGGGATACCGGTGATCGGCCTGAATCAGACTGACAACCGGGGCCCGCCTTGACTGACCGCGCCGCTGAGCCGAGCGGCGCCAAGACAGCAGAGCGCCAGCTCACCGCCGTTGTCTTCTCCGGCGGCCTTGGGCTCGGGGCGTATCATGGCGGTACGTTCGAAGCGCTCACTTCTCTCTCGCCACAGATCGATTGGGTGGCCGGTTCATCGTCCGGTGCGATCACGGCCGCACTGATCGCGGGAAGCCCGAGCGCCGATCGGATCCGGACTCTAAGTAATTATTGGCATGGACCGGGCGGTCGTGCCGGTCCGCCGAGCGCCCGCCGTCATCTGTCCGCCTGACTGAGCTCGATCAATACGCGCCTACTTGGCCATGCCGGCTTCTTCCATCCCCGTCTCCCGCTTCCGGCACCTCACTTCGGCGGCCTGTACGATCTCGGCCCGACGCGCGAACGCCTTCGTCAGCTGGTCGATTTCGACCGCCTGAATGACGGTGATCCCCGCATCACGATCTGCGCCACCGACCTCGAAAGCGGCGACGCCGTGCTCTTCGACTCCTCGTCGGAACGGATCGAAATGGATCACATCCTGGCCAGTTGCGGCTTCCTCCCTGAGTTCGCGCCAGTGCAGATTGCCAGCCGCTGGCTCGGCGATGGCGGGTTCTCTCTGAACGCACCATTTGAACCGATCCTGGGATCCCCGAGCCCGCTTCGCCTCTATGTGATCGACCTCTTTGCGCGCGACGGCAAAATCCCTGATGGCATCGAAGCCGCAGCCGAGCGCAAAAGCGACCTGACCTACGGCAACCAGACATTTCAGCGCCTGGACCATGCCCTGGAAGCCCGCCAGCTCCGCGCAGAGTTGCAGGGGCTTGTTTGCGACGACGTCGTCTATCTCCTGAGCTGCCGCCCGGGTCGCGAGGAGGCCGGACCCGAAAAATCCTTTGATCTTTCGGAAGCGGCGATGGCGCAGCGGTGGCGGGCGGGCCTTCTGGATATGCAATATGCAGCAAGCGTCGCCCCGATCCGGAACGGGATCTGCACCGTGCGCCGGCGATAGCGATCACTCTAGGAGCTTCGATCGATACGCTGGCGGACGTCGAGGAGAAACCGGGTCAGACCATCGTCGGCGGCCATTCCTTCAGGCGGCGCAATGGTCGTGATGCCCCAGTTCGCCAATACGGCTTCCTGCACCGGATTGCGCTGGGCGACGAACACGAAGGATTTCGGCCGGTCCTGTCGGTGCCCGGATTCATCCCAAATCTGCCAAATTCGGTGCAGCAGCAGCCGTATGTTTGGATCGGACATGCTGTAGCCGACGAAGAGCAGCGTGCTTCCCAAAGCATCGGCGCGAAAACGGATATCCAGCGGGGAATCGAATGCGAGCCGGTTGAGAAAGTCGGTCTCGGTCAGAACGAGCGAGGCATCATCGTCGAAGTCGCCGTGGAATTTGATGATGTGCGTGACGCCGGCGCCAGCGCTCGCGATCTCCTTCGCGTTGCTGATCTTCGCGTATGGCTTTTTCAGGACATCAAAGGCAGTCTCGAGATTGCGATCGTAGTTCGTTGTGTAGATGACCGGAAAATCGAGCTCGACGATGATCTGGTGGAGCTCCGAGGTGGCGATTCTCTCTGGATCGACGCGCCAATTGCGATCGAGCCAGCTGCGGAGCGGTCCGATGCCCCCACGCTTCAGCCGGTAATACTCCGCAAGCATCTGATAGCCGCCGTGCATTCCGTCGAGGACGTCGCGTTCGAGACCGAGATCGTCCAGCAGATGCTCGATCAGGGACTGCCAGGATGGTAATCCGACAGCCATCGAGACACCGGCGCCGACGAACAGGACCGCGCGGCGTCGTTCTATCGCCGCAGCCAGAACTTCGTGAGGCGGCCGCTCCTCAGATGCGAGCCTTGTCGGTCTTTGCTTCATCTAGCTTGAATGATTGCGCGGGACGCTGGTTCCTGGACAAGAAAGCCCGCCTGCCGCTCAGCAGCGAGGACGCACCCCTTTTCCGTTTGCGCCGCGAAGCGGGCAATCAACCGCCGGAGCTCCGCTTTGTGCACCAGACGCGCCGCCGTTTCCGCGGAGACCCAGGTCGCTTCCCGCTCCCCTTTTTCAGGCCACCAACGCTCCTGACCATGGACCTTCATGGGAAAGACGGCAACGTCCATGGTCCGCTTGCGGTCACCCTTCCGTTTGCGATGCTTGAAGCTGCCCATCGCGCGTGTCGCAATGATGCCGACCAGCCCCGCCTCCTCGTAGGCTTCCAGCGCAGCCGTGAGGTGCGGCTCCTTGTTGCGCATCGGCGATCCCTTGGGGACACTCCATCTGCGCTTGCGCCTGGTCGTGATCAGCATCACGCGCAGTTCGGAATTATCCAGACGAAACGGCAAAGCGGCGAACTGCTTCTTTCCCATCAAACTCCTCCGTTCGGAGATTGATAAGCAAGCGCCGCAGGCATGGTTCCTGTCTGCGGAGTGGCGTCTGCAGCGATCAGAACTTCCGCTCGACCATCTTGAGGCGCAGAGCGGCGATGGCTTCTCCCGGATTGAGACCTTTCGGACAGGCCTTGGCGCAATTGAGGATGGTGTGGCAGCGATAGATCCTGAAGGGGTCCTCGAGCATGTCGAGGCGCTCGCCGGTGGCTTCGTCCCGGCTGTCGTTGATCCAGCGCGCGGCCTGAATCAGGGCCGCCGGCCCCAGGAAGCGCTCGGAATTCCACCAGTAGCTCGGGCACGACGTCGAGCAGCAGGCACAGAGAATGCACTCGTACAGTCCATCGAGCTTTGCGCGATCCTCGAGGCTTTGCCGCCATTCCCTCTGGGGCGTCGGCGAACTGGTCTGCAGCCACGGCTCGATCATGGCGAGCTGCGCATAGAAGTTCGTCAGGTCGGGCACCAGATCCTTCACTACGGGCTGATGCGGCAAGGGCAGCACGCGGAGCGGCTCACCATCCCGAATATCCTCGCTCATGGATTTGGTGCAGGCCAGCGTGTTCTGGCCGGCGATGTTCATCGAGCATGAGCCACACACGCCCTCGCGGCAGGATCGCCTGAACGTCAACGTCGAGTCGACGTTGTTCTTGATCCAGATCAGGCCGTCCAGCACCATCGGCCCGCAATCCGTCGTGTCGACAAAGTAGGTGTCGAGCCGGGGATTGCGGCCATCGTCGGGATTCCAGCGATAGATGTGAAACTCGCGCAAGCTTTTGCTGTGCGGCTTTGGCCAGACCGTTCCTTTCCCGATGCGGGAGTTTCTTGGAAGCCTGAACTCCACCATGGTCACCTCCTCCGTCAGATCGGCACAGAGCAACGCATCTGCAGGAGATCATCCAGCGAGAGACCGAACAGGACGACCGTGAATGCCGGCGCTGTCGCGAGCGCGAGCAGCATCTGATGCCTTGCATTAATGAACCCGTGCGCGGACCGGAACTTTTGCCGCGAGAACAAGCCATCTCTCGCGCAAGCGTTCCTATGACAATCGCGCTTCCGCCGCGCGAAGCTTGCGCATCTAAATAGCCAATCCATCGAGATTAACATGCGTTAAACGGACATACGCCTGCTCTACGTCGATCTTCTCGATGAAGTAGGAACGTTCGACGCGGCGATGCATCTGTCGTCCGCACGTTGGAGATGCAATCTGCTGCGAGAACCATTTTTGCCCGCTCTTGGCGGGCCTGGCTTGTCGACCTACGCTGCAAGCGCCAGAACCACATGGGCGGCGCGGGCGCGATGCAGACAAGTCAGCTTGCCTTCGCGCACCGCAATTCCGCGGCAACACCCGGCTTATGCCGCCGTGGCCCGCAAATGCTCCACCAGCATCTTCGCCGGTCTTGGCAGCGTCTTGAAGCTGCGCGCGCAGATCACGAGCTTCCGGTTGGCAAAAGCATCGCGCAGGCGGACCATGGAGAGCGGCATGGTCTTGGCGCAGCGGCGGGCGGCGGCTTCGGGCACAAGCGCCACGCCGACATCGGCGGCGACCATCTGGCAGATCGCGTCGAAGTCGCGCAGCCGCGCGCGGAAATGCGGGCGCATGCCGAGCCGCGCCGCATGTTTCGATATGTGCATCTGAAGCGCGGTGGCGCTGGTCAGGCCGACGAAGTCACAGGCGCCCGCTTCCTGAAAGTCGATCTGGCGGCGGCCCGCGAACGGGCCACGGCGCGACGTCACCAGCGTCAGCCGATCCTCGCTGAAGGGGAAGCGCTCGATATGCTCTGGCAGCGCGTGCTCGGCGGCAAAGCCGAGGTCGGCGGCGCCCGCGGTAATCGCCGCCGCAATATCGGTGCTCTCGCGCTCCTCGATGTCGACGGCGACGTCGCGATGTTCGCGCAGGAAGGCGGCCAGCGCCTTCGGCAAGTGCTCCGAGAGCCCTGAGGTATTGGCGAGGAAATGCACGCTGGCGCGCACGCCGCTGGCAAAGCCGGCGAGATCGCCACGCATGGCATCGATCTGGTGGATGACGAGGCGCGCGTGATCAAGCAAGCTCTCGCCCGCCGCCGTCAGCTCGACGCCGCGGCGCCCGCGCTTGAGCAGCGCGACGCCGAGTGCATCCTCGAGGCCCTTGATGCGTGCGCTGGCCGAGGCAAGCGCCAGGTGCGACCGCTCCGCGCCGCGGGTGATGCTGCGCTGATCGGCGACCGCGATGAAGAGCTGGAGGTCGACGAGGTCGAAGCGCATGACGGTTTTCTCCCCAGCCTTCGCATCAAGCGAAGGCTGTCTCCGTAACCTCCAGATTGTGCCGGCGCAAGGCTTCGGTCAATGTGCGGCTATGTTCGACCCCCTTCTCATTGCCGTCGCCGCTGTGTTCCTGATCGCCGGGTTCGTCAAGGGCGTCGTCGGGCTCGGCCTGCCGACGGTGTCCATGGGCCTGCTCGCGGTGAGCATGGCGCCGAGCCGCGCGATCGCCATCGTCATCGTGCCCGCGATTATCACCAACATCTGGCAGACTTTCGTCGGCCCTCATTTGCGCGACATTCTGAGGCGGCTGTGGCCGCTGATGATCGGCACCGTGATTGGATGCTGGCTCAACGCGGGCGCGTTGACCGGCCCGCATGCGCGCTACGGCACGATCGTGCTCGGCGCCCTGCTGGTCATCTACGCGGTGATCGGCCTGAACAAATTCCAGGTCCGCGTCGCGCCTGAGAACGAGAAATGGGTCGGCGGCGTGGTCGGTGTCGTCACCGGCGTGATCTCGGCCTCGACCGGCGTGCAGGTGATCCCCTCGATGCCGTTCATGCAGGCGATCGGCATGGAGAAGGACGAACTGGTGCAGGCGCTCGGCGTGTTCTTCACCACGGCGACGCTGGCGCTCGCCTTCAACCTGACTGCCGTCGGATTACTGACGCCCGCCAATGCCGTGCCTGGCGCCGTGGGACTCGCCATGGCCTTTGCCGGCATGTTCATCGGCCAGTCGGTACGGGCGCGGATGCCGGCGGAAGCGTTCCGCCGCTGGTTCCTGATCGCGATGATCCTGCTCGGCCTCTATCTTGCCGGCAGCGCGCTGGCGAAGGAGTTCGCCTGAAGGCCTGCGCCATCTTTACTCGAACAGACTTACGCCTCGGGTGCGTAACCCGGCACCCATTTTTCGTGCTGAGGCAGATCGTCCTGGATCGTCCACCACGGCGCGCGCGACGAGGTGAAAACGTGGAGGCGAGGCCGGACTTCCGGGTCGTCATCAAGCAGACCAGCGGGAATGCTGACTGTCGGGAGATAGCTCGCCTTGCCCGGCGTCAGGCAGCCGCAGGTCCTGCACCGATGGCGGAAACTTCCCGGCGAGGATTCATAAGCCACCGTTAGCTCCTCGCCTGCAACAAAGCGAAATTTGTCGGCGTCGACATGGGCGTAGGTGGCGAATGCCGCGCCGGTCAGCTTGCGGCAATTGGCACAATGGCAATGTGTCAGCCAACGTACCTGATCGATCTCGAACCGCACGGCGCCGCACAGACAGCTACCACGAATCATCAAAACCTCCCGAGCGCGGCTTCGATCGAGCGAACCGCGCGATGCTTCAGCCATTCGTTCGAACGAGTCACCGCGTCTCCAGCATGGCGACGCGGATGCCGAGATAGATGAAGAGGCCGCCGAGCGCGCGGTTGACCCAGGCGATCGCGCCCTCGGAGCTCCGCAAGCGATGGGCCGCCCTTGCCGCAAAGGCCGCCAGCACCAGGCACCACAGCGTCCCCGTGCAGATGAAGACCAAGCCGAGGGTCAGGAAGGCGAGCGGCTTGTGCGGTGAATCGGCTGCGACGAATTGCGGCAGGAAGGCGAGGAAGAACAGCGCGACCTTGGGGTTGAGCGCGTTGGTGAAGACGCCCTGGAGGAAGACCCGCCGCAGCGAGCTCCGTTCGCCTTCGTCCCTGACCGCCGCCAGCGCCGGGCGCGACCACAGCATCTGAAGTCCTGTGACGACCAGATAGGCCGCGCCGACCAACTTCAGGATCGAGAACGCAGTCGATGAGGCCATCAGCAGGGCCGAAAGGCCGATCGAGGCGCCCGCGACATGGAAAAAGCAGCCGCAACTGATGCCCAGCGCGGCGGCGGCGCCGCCCCGCCAGCCCATCTGCATGCTGCGGCCGATGACATAGACGGTATCAGGGCCCGGCGTGACGTTGAGCAGCACGCCCGACAGGATGAAGAGCCAGATCTCGTGAATGCCCAGCATGTGATGCCCCCCGTCGGCCCTGAAGCGGCTTAATCGGTTCGCCCCTCCCCGTCCACTGCCGCAATTGCGTGGGAATTAACTCGAATTTGCAATGCGGATCATACTTTCGCGCGGCCCTATCTGCTTTATAAAGGCAGGGTTCTTGAAATGCGGGATTCGGGGCGACTGCCACGCCGTGGCCGATCGCAGGTCCTTTGGAGCTCCTGGGGTATGGAAAGACGTCTGGCCGCCATTGTCTGCGCCGATGTCGCCGGCTATTCGCGCATGATGGGCAGCGACGAGGCCGGCACCCATGCTGCCTTCAAGGCCCATCGCAGCGCGATCCACCCCATCATCCTCAATCACGGCGGCCGTGTCGTGAAGAACACCGGCGACGGCTTCCTACTCGAGTTTCCCTCGATCGTCGGCGCCACCGAGGCGGCGATTGCGATGCAGACGCTGATGGCGGAGCGGAACCATCATCTGCCCGCCGACCGCGCCATGCAGTTCCGGCTCGGCATCCACATGGGCGACGTCATCGCCGACGAGGACGAAGTGTTCGGTGACGACGTCAACATTGCCGTCCGCCTGGAATCGGTGGCGAGCCCCGGCGGCTTCGCCATCTCGGCGAAGGCCTATCGCGAGGCGAGCAAGCATCTCACCGTGCCGCTCACCGACGCCGGCAACCATCGATTCAAGAACATCAAGGATGCGGTCGGAGTCTGGACCTGGACGCCCGAGGGCGCGCCGCCGCTCGCGCCCGAGCTGAGGGAGGCCTCCGCCCTTTCGCAGCAGTACCGCACCGCGATCGTCGGCGTACTGCCCTTCGCCAATCTCAGCGATGCCCAGGACGAATATTTCTCCGACGGGCTCACTGAGGATTTGATCCACGCGCTGTCGCTGCAATCCTTCTACCGCGTGCTGAGCCGCAACTCGACTTTCGCCTTCAAGGGCAAGAACACCAGCACGCGGCTGATCGCGCGCGAGATCGATGCCACCTATCTGATCCAGGGCTCGGTGCGGCGTGCCGGTGCCAAGATCCGCGTCACCGCCGAGCTGATCGCGCCGGAGAGCGGCGAGCAGCTCTGGACCGGCCGCTACGACCGCGACATTGGCGACCTGTTCGCGATGCAGGACGAGATCACCACCAACCTGTCCGCCGCCATCGCCACCGAGATCGTCCGCGCCGAAGCCTCGGCGCCGGCGCGGCTGTCGACTGACGTGAGCGCCTGGGACCGCTTTCTCAAGGGATTGTCGCACTACTACCGGCAGACCAAGGAGGATTTGGCCGTCGCGGTCGAGCTGTTCCGCGAGGCCATCAGGCTCGACCCCAAACTGTCGATCGCGCATGCCTATCTCGGCACGATCCAGATCCAGAGCATCCAGTTCGGCTGGGTCAAGGGCACGCGCGAGATGTGGGCCGAGGCGATGGACCTCGCCGAGACCAGCGTCCGGCTGGACCCGCGCTCCTCCTTCGCGTTCTCGATCCTGTCCTGGGCCCACGCCATGGAGGGGCATTACGACGCCGCGATGGACGCCGCCAAGCGCGCGGTCGCACTCAACCCCTACGACAACGGCGCGCGGGGCGTGCTCGGCATCTGCCATTTCGTCATCGGCGAACACCGCGAGGCGATCGAGCTGTTCTCGATGGCGGCGCAGCGCGACAACAGCGACCCGCGCTACCAATGGGCGGCGCTGAACGCCTTCAGTCACTATCTGTTGCGCCAATATGATGCGACCCTGTCATGGGCGCGCGAGCAGCTCTACATCAACCCGAACCACATGCAGGCACTGGCGATCCGCGCCGCGGCGTTGGCCCAAATGGGACGGAGCGGCGAGGCGAACGAGGCCGTCGGCGTGCTGATGGCAAACTATCCAACCCTGAATGTCGACAGGCACTTGCGCAACTTCCACTGGAAGCGGCCTGAGGACATCGCCCATTACCGCGAGGGTCTGCTGAAGGCTGGCGTGCCGCTCGGCAAGCTGACCCTGGTGCAGAGCGACCTCAAGCGCGCCGCCGAGTCCTGACAGGGCCACGGGTCCATTGCAGTCCATTGGCAGCCTCACGTCTGCTCTTGTTGCTATCGCAGACCATTGCGAATGCGAGCGGCGAGACGGGGGTGAAGAAGATATCGGCCCGCATCCAGGTTCGCGGCGTTGCGCTCATCGCCAACGGTATCAGTCACATCCTGAAGACCATCTGGTCGGGCGCGCAGCTCGACGCGTTGCGCGGCGGTCCGCTCGACAAGCGCGGCGCCGGCTCGCGCATCCTCGGCGTTGACGGCAAGGTCAACGAGGACGAGATCGCGCGGCTCGCGAGCTTCGGCCGGACCTACACCGATCCCAACACCGGCATCGGCGAGGTTGGCCTCAACGCCGTCGAAATCAAGACCTTCATGCACGACAACCTTCAGCGCGCCGGCAGCGCCGCACGCTGGTACGACCCGCTGCTGATGAAGTTCGAATGGCCCATCCTCCTGAAGATCATGGGCAAGGGTAAGAAGGGCGAGGAGCGTTATCTCAGCGTGGCCGACGTGCGCACGCTGTTCGAGCAGCGCAAATTCCCGGACCGTATCAACCAGCGGATCGTGTCGCAGCCGCTGCTGTCGGCCTGCCAGCTCGGCTTTCGTTGGACGGTCGCGCTCACAGCGGTCGTGATCGGTCTCGGTCTCCTCGCCCTCGTCGCGGTCGCCGAATTCCCCAACCAGGTCCGCGCCTTGCTGCCGCAGAAGGGCATTCTCGTGAATCTTCTGCCGCCACCGTTGCCGCAGCTGCCGGAGACGAAAGCGGCCTATTGGCTTGAGCAAAACTGGTCGTTGAAGGACCGGCACTGGTTCCACCATGCCAGCCAGGGCACTGCGACCTTCCCGGTGCCCTATGAGTGGTTCGTGGCGCTGGAGCAGCCGCGCCTTCATCTGTTCTCGAAGCCGGGCATGATGAAGGACAGCGCCTATCTCGAGCGCTTCGGCTTCATCCCGAGCCCGCAGTCGATCCTGACCGACACGGCGACGCTGCGCCGGTTCGGCTACGCCAATGTCTACGAAACGACGCCGGTGTCGGACTGGTCGACGAGATGGACGCCGACGGAGAACGTCGACGGCCTGCCGGTTGGCTTCGCGCGGATGACCGGTGTCGTCGATCCCGCGACGGGCCGCCGCGAAGAGGATAAGATCGGGCTGACCTGCGCGGCCTGTCATACCGGCCAGATCCATTATCAGGGCGTCGACGTCCGCTTCGACGGCGGTCCGGCGATGACCGACCTGAAGAAGCTCGAGCTCGCGACCGGCCTGTCGATCGCCTACACGCTGCACGTTCCGTTCCGCTTTCAGCGCTTCGCCGACCGCGTGCTCGGCGCTGAGGCCAGCAAGACGGACCGCGCCGCGCTCAAGCAGAAGCTCAGCACGATCGGCACCTTCCTGATCGATTGGGCAAAAACCCAGCAACAAACGATCGAAGGCAAGACAACCTGGGACGGCAAGCAGCAGAAGGATACCGAGGAAGGGTTCGGCCGGCTCGATGCCCTCAACCGCATCGGCAATCAGGTCTTTTCGCAAGATCTCGCTCTGAGCGGCGTCAAGGGATTCGAGAAGAACCTGCACGCCCAGGACGCGCCGGTCAGCTACCCCGCGATCTGGACCGTGCCGTGGTTCAAGTTCGCCCAGTACGACGCCTCGATCGAGCAGCCGCTGATCCGCAACGCCGGCGAAGCCCTCGGCGTGACGGCCCTGCTTAACCTGTCCGATGCCTATCCAGAGGACAGGCTGTGGCGCTCCTCGGTGAACATCACGACACTCGGCTGGATCGAGGACTTGCTGAGAGGCCCCGATCCGTTCAAGGCCGCCGATCCTTCCTCCGGTCCGAAGTTCGGCGGCCTGCTCGCGCCGAAATGGCCCTCGCAGATCCTCGGCGATGCCTGGAGGCTGAAGCCTGATCGCGTCGAACGCGGCCGTGCGATCTACACCGAGATGTGCTCCGGATGCCATCTGCCCGCCGTCGACAGCCCGGCCTTCTGGTCATCGAAGCATTGGGAGCCGAGCGGCGACAGCAAGGTCCTGAACGCGGTGACGATCCCCCTCAACGAGATCAAGACGGATCCCGAACAGTCCCTTGTCCTCAGCAAGAGGACCGTCGATGTGCCCGGCTTCCTGAAGGTGAACACGGCCGATCTCCAGAAATGGTGGCAATGCGACATCCCGACCGCAAGCACCTCGCCCAACGAGATGGTCTATGCGCTCGGCCTGATGACGGTGGTCGATCTCGTCGCCCGCAAATGGATGGACGACGAGAAGAAGCCGGAGGCCGAGCGGGCGAAATTGTGGAATCTCGCGCGCAAGAACTGTCTCAATCCGGCGCCTGATCCGCGCTATCGCGCGCGGCCACTGAACGGCATCTGGGCCACCGCACCTTACCTGCACAACGGTTCGGTACCTTCACTGTATTGGTTGCTGAAGCCGGCGGGCGAGCGCCCGCAAAAATTCTGGATGGGCCGCCGCGACTATGATCCCGAGACCGTCGGTTTTGCAGTCACCGCCAACGAGCGTTGCAAGACCGGCGAAACGGAATTCTCTGCGACGGGATCGGACGGCAAGCCGATCCAGGGCAACAGCGTGCTCGGCCATTCCTTCGAGCGCAAGGAAGGCGATCCGAAGCGCCCCGGCGTCATCGGCCGCGCGTTCAAGGACGATGCCGAGCGCTACGATTTGATCGAGTATTTGAAGACGCTGTGAGCACCGCCATTTGCTTGGTCGCAAGAGCTCCTCGCAATAACGGAGAATGAGGATTCTCTGCAGGTCCACACCACTCTTGCGGAACCAGGCTCTCACTTGAACAGCGGCGTGCCCGGCACGAAGGCGTCGAAGGCGGCCCAGAACTGGGAGCGGTAACGGTCCTGCTCCTGGAGTATCTCGTGCTTCGAGCCCGCGATGACGAGATGCGATCCGGCGCGCAAATGATAGGCGAACTCCTCGATCGCAGCGGTGGAGACCACGGTGTCGCTGGAGGCCGCCAGCATCAGGATTGGCTGGCGGATCTCTGACGGATATTTCACGCGCTTGAAGGTTTGCATCGCGCTGAAGGCAGCGTCGGCCCAGGCCACCGTCGGGGACGCCAGCCCCAGCGTCGGATCCTCCTCCAGGATCGCGACATTGCGCGCATAGCGCACGGGATCGCTGGTCAAGGGATTGTTGATGAAGGGATCGAGCCCGGTGATGCGGCTGCTGCCGCCGGGGACATAACGGCTGCCCTGCCCGAACAGGCGCATCGTCTTTATGAGCGCGCGGGCCGGAAACGACGTGGTGCGGCCAGGCAGGTCGATCATCGGCGCCGACAGCACCATGCGGTCGAACCAGCGCTTGCCGGCATGCGCGACCCGCAGCAGCACCGTGCCGCCCATGGAATGGGCGAGCGCAAAGAACGGCGGCGGGCAATCCGGCAACACCACCTGCTGCATGAAGGTCTCGACGTCGACCTCGAAATCGGCGAAGTCGCGCACATAGCCCTTGCGCGGATCGCGCAGGCGGCGCGAGGAATGGCCCTGTCCGCGCCAGTCGATCATCGCCACCGCAAAGCCGCGGTCGCGCAAATCCCGGACCGTCTCGAAATATTTCTCGATCTGCTCGCTGCGCCCGGTGAAGACGCAGACCGTGCCCTTGCGGCCCGCCGGCGGCGCCCAGCGCGCAAAGCGCAACTCGGCGCCATCGGGGGTCTTGATGGTGCCGCTGACGACGTTTTCGGGGACGGGATTGGACGGGATCGAGACCAGCGTCATAGGCGGGAAGTACTGCAAATCAAGGGGCTAAAGCGCCGAAAAGGCGCAAATGCCGCCCTCTTGAACGCCGTCTCGTTCCACCCATATCATTTTCGTGCAGGCCGCTACCAGTGTTTCGGAACCGGAACATCAGGCTGCACACAGACGAAAGCCCGGCCCGATTGGCGGGCGGGTTACCCAACAGTCGCTCTATGGAGGACTTGACCATGCGTAGCTATGATCTCACCCCGTTCTATCGTTCCACCGTCGGCTTCGACCGCCTCTTCAGCCTGCTCGACCAGGCAACATCGGACGGCAGCCCCGGTTATCCCCCCTACAACATCGAGCGCACCGGCGAGAACGCCTACCGCATCACCGTTGCGGTCTCTGGCTTCGCCAAGGATGAGCTCTCCATCGTCGCGAAGGAAAACACGCTGACGATCAAGGGCGAGAAAGTCGCCAACGAGAACTCGCAATCCGAAGTGCTCTACCGCGGCATCGCCGCGCGTGCCTTCGAGCGCGCCTTCCAGCTTGCCGACTTCGTGCAGGTGAAGGACGCCTCACTTGAGAATGGCCTGCTTCACGTCGACCTCGTACGCGAGATTCCCGAGGCCAAGAAGCCGCGCCAGATCGCGATCAACACCAGCGCCCCGAAGGCGCAGGTGATCGAGAGCTCCGCGCAAGCCGCCGCGTAAAGGCACGTCACTTCCAAGTTGCGAGAACGCCCCGGTGCCCCGGGGCGTTTTTTTCGTTCGTGATCACGCCTCCCGCCGTCGTTCTGGCGAAGGCGACGACCCACACCCCAGCGAGACGATTGGCGAAGACTCGCCTCCGGCACGAACACCTCACTTCGGCCGATGACCTATGTGTTCTGGCCTTCGCCACGACACCGTTTTCTGTGCCGCTATTGCACCGCATCACAGAGCAGTGAAGTCGCGTAACGGGGCCACCCCTCGCTCCGTCCTATGGTCATCGAAACCAAAACGAGACGGAAAACGATCATGACACTCTGGCGCAGCCTTTTCGTCGCCGCGAGCCTTTTGGCGGCCCCCATCAGCCTTGCCGACGCGCAGACACCGCAATCGGTGAAAGCCAACAACGTCGTGCTGGTGCACGGCGCCTGGGCCGACGGCTCGAGCTGGTCGGAGGTGATCCCGATCCTCCAGGCCGCAGGCCTGCACGTGACCGGCGTGCAGAATCCGCTGTCGTCGCTGGCGGACTCGGTCGAGGCGACCAAGCGCGTACTGGCCGAACAGGACGGACCGACCGTGCTGGTGGCGCATTCCTGGGGCGGCACCGTGATCAGCCAGGTCGGCACTGACCCGAAGGTCACCGGCCTCGTCTATGTCGCTGCACGTGCTCCCGACGCGAACGAGGATTTCGTCGCGCTGTCCAAGCAGTTTCCGGCGGGACCTGCCCGCGCAGGCATTGTCGAGCGCGACGGCTACACAAAACTCTCGGAAGACGCCTTCCTGAAATATTTCGCCAATGGCGTGAAGCCGGAGCAGGCCAAGGAGCTCTACGCGGTGCAATGGCCAACCGCAGCCTCAATCTTCGCCGGCCGCACCACGGAAGCTGCATGGCACAGCAAACGTACCTGGTACGCGGTGTCGAAGAACGACTACACCATCAATCCCGATCTCGAACGTTTCCTCGCCAAGCGCATGAACGCCACCACGATCGAGCTCGATGCCGGGCACCTCTCGCTGGTGTCGCATCCGAAGGAAGTGGCGAAGCTGATCCTGAACGCGGCGGGGTATGGGCAGAGCTGAGGAACGATGGCCTGATGCAAAGGCGCCCGGGATTGTCGGGCGCCTTTCATTTTTGCCCACATCTCTCCGCAGCGTCCTGGTGAAAGCCAGGACGACACCGAGGAATTTAAGACGGGCCGTCGCGTCAGGCGGCAGCTCGCTAATCCAGCCCCTGTGCGGCCGGCATCTCCTGGGTCGGCAAGATCGCCGGCGCCGGCTTGGCCTCAGCGACGGTTGGCACGGCCGCCTGCGGAGCGGCCTCGGCAGGCTTTGCGGCCACGGCAGTGGTCTGCTGCGCGGGCCGTGCCTGTACCGGCGGCGGCGCCTGAGCCTCCTGCCGCGCGGGTTCGGCCGGCTTCGCCGCGGCCACCGGCGTCGCCCCGCGCCGCGGGGCAGCCTTGGGCATCGGCACCGTGCGGCTGGCGACATGCGGAATCGAAGCCGGCGGGCGCGGCGGGCCGCTGCGGATCACCGTCGGCGGCGGGAGCGCGCTTTGCGGGCCGTAAGGCGCGACCGCGTGCTCGTCATAGGCGGGCGCCATGCCGTAGGCGTCACTGGCGCGCATGAAGCGGATGATCCGTCCGTCGCGGGCGTCGATCACCAGCCGGCCATCGTCGCCGCGATGGTCGATCACTGCGATGGTGTAGACGCTGCCGCGCAGGCGCGGGATGCCGAGCGGCGAGAAGCCGTTTTCGCGCAGCACCGCATAGACCTCGGTCGACGGCAGCAGCACCGGGGCCGGACCGCGCCCCTCGGAGCCGTAGCCATAGCCGTAACGCGGCGGCGGTGGCGGCGCGGCCTCCGGCGGCGCATAGGGTCCGTCGAAATCCGACACTGCGATAACGCCCCCTCTCCCGATACCGTTCGGAGGAGCCTGCGCATGCCCCGCACTTGCGGCCAGCGCCAGCGCGGCGGCAGCCACACATCCTGTGAAAAACTTCATGGTCGAGACGCTCCTGTCAGGCCCTCCGACGGCGGCCCTCTTTCGCTTCGCGCGGCGTGGCGCGCCTTCCGAAGGGTTGATCCGAAGCTTCATTCGGGATTTCGGCGCCCGCGGGGCCGGATCAAACCGGGGCTGCCGGCCTACGGAAAGCGGGAATTGACACCTCGGGAATCGGGACTTGTGCGCGCTTGTGTGCTAGACAAAAATTTGGCAAGGTGATGGTTAGGACAGGAAAGCTGTCTCAATTTTGCTTGCGGTCCCCGGCATGGGGATTGCAGCGAAAGCGGTGCTCTCGAGCGCCGGGAAGGTACCAGGCAAAGCCGTTCTCGGGGACGAAGAACGCCTAGGCCTGAATTTAAGAAAATGCGGCTCGCTAGCGGACGAGCGGTGACCCAGAGGCGGGTGCCGCGGAACGCCCAAGGTGCGCCGAAGATGGCGGTGAGGCAGCTTGCCGCATGGAGAGGACAGGACAATGAACGGGTCGCAATTCGGGCGCGCAAACATCGTGGCAGAACAGCTGTCGGCGACGGTCGCCTCGAAAACGACCGATCCGATTCAGGAACACAATTCGCGCCCTGAAGCCGAAGGCCTGTACGATCCGAGCCTGGAGAAGGACTCCTGCGGCGTCGGCTTCATCGCCAACATCAAGGGCAAGAAGTCGCACGAGATCGTCGCGGACGCGCTGAGCATCCTCTGCAACCTCGAGCATCGCGGCGCCGTCGGCGCCGATCCGCGCGCCGGTGACGGTGCCGGCATCCTGGTGCAGATCCCGCACGCCTTCTTCAGCCGCAAGGCGAAGGAGCTCGGCTTCGCGCTGCCGAATCCGGGCGAATATGCCATCGGCGCGCTGTTCATGCCGCGCGACACCGCCTGGCGCAACGTCATCAAGAGCATCATCGCCGACCAGATCAAGGAAGAGGGCCTGACGCTGCTCGGCTGGCGCGACGTGCCGACCGACAATTCCTCGCTAGGCATCACCGTGAAGCCGACCGAGCCGGCCTGCATGCAGGTGTTCATCGGCCGCAACGGCACCGCCAAGACCGAGGACGAATTCGAGCGCCGGCTCTACATCCTGCGCAAGTCGATCTCGCAGGCGATCTACCAGCGCCGCGACCGCGGACTTGCGGGCTATTACCCCTGCTCGATGTCCTGCCGCACTGTGATCTACAAGGGCATGTTCCTCGCCGACCAGCTCGGCAAGTACTATCCCGATTTGCACGAGAAGGACTTCGAGAGCGCGCTGGCACTCGTTCACCAGCGCTTCTCGACCAACACCTTCCCGGCCTGGTCGCTGGCGCATCCCTATCGCATGATCGCGCATAA
Organism: Bradyrhizobium sp. 159; assembly: GCF_023073795.1. NCBI lineage: Bacteria > Pseudomonadati > Pseudomonadota > Alphaproteobacteria > Hyphomicrobiales > Nitrobacteraceae > Bradyrhizobium > Bradyrhizobium sp. 159. The sequence goes on from NZ_JADPKE010000042.1 coordinate 78,476, forward strand.
CGGCGAGATCAACACGCTGCGCGGCAACGTCAACTGGATGGCGGCGCGCCAGGCCTCGGTGAGCTCTGAGCTCTACGGCAAGGACATCAACCGGCTCTGGCCGATCTCCTATGAGGGACAGTCGGACACCGCCTGCTTCGACAACGCGCTCGAATTCCTGGTGCAGGGCGGCTACTCACTGCCGCACGCCGTCATGATGATGATTCCGGAGGCGTGGGCCGGCAATCCCTTGATGGATGAGAAGCGCCGCGCCTTCTACGAATATCACGCCGCGCTGATGGAGCCGTGGGATGGCCCCGCCGCGATCGCCTTCACCGACGGCCGCCAGATCGGCGCCACGCTCGACCGCAACGGATTGCGGCCGGCGCGCTATCTGGTGACCAAAGACGACCGCATCGTGATGGCGTCCGAGATGGGCGTGCTGACGATCCCCGAGGACCAGATCATCACCAAGTGGCGCTTGCAGCCGGGCAAGATGCTGCTGGTCGACCTCGAACAAGGCCGCTTGATTCCCGACGACGAGATCAAGGCCGAGCTTGCCAAGAGCCATCCCTACAAGGAGTGGCTGGAGCGGACCCAGATCGTGCTGGAGGAGTTGCCGAAGGTGCCGACCACCGGCGTGCGCTCCAACCTGTCGCTGCTCGATCGCCAGCAGGCGTTCGGCTACAGCCAGGAAGACATCACCATCCTGATGACGCCGATGGCGGCCACAGGCGAGGAAGCCGCGGGCTCGATGGGCAACGACACGCCGATCTCGGCGCTGTCGGACAAGGCCAAGCCGCTGTTCACCTACTTCAAGCAGAACTTTGCGCAGGTCACCAACCCGCCGATCGACCCGATCCGCGAAGAGCTGGTGATGAGCCTCGTCTCAATCATCGGGCCCCGGCCGAACCTGTTCGATCTGCAAGGCATGGCCACGACCAAGCGCCTCGAAGTGCGCCAGCCGATCCTGACCGACGCGGACCTTGAAAAGATCCGCTCGATCTCCGAGGTCGCCGAGTCGCACTTCAAGTCGCGCACGCTCGACACCACATTCCACGCTGGCCTCGGGGCGGCCGGCATGGATCAGGTGCTCGACGAGCTCTGCGCGCGCGCTGAGAGCGCGGTGCGCGAGGGCGTCAACATCATCATCCTGTCCGACCGCATGGTCGGCACCGACCGGGTGCCGATCCCGTCGCTGCTGGCCTGCGCCGCCGTGCATCACCACCTGATCCGCACCGGCTTGCGCACCTCGGTCGGCCTCGTCGTCGAATCCGGCGAGCCGCGCGAAGTGCATCACTTTGCCTGCCTTGCAGGCTACGGCGCCGAAGCGATCAATCCTTACCTCGCGTTCGAGACCATCATCGCGATGAAGGACCGCCTGCCCGGCTCGCTCGACGACTACGAGATCGTCAAGCGCTACATCAAGTCGATCGGCAAGGGCCTGCTCAAGGTGATGTCCAAGATGGGCATCTCGACCTACCAGTCCTATTGCGGCGCGCAGATTTTCGACGCAGTCGGCCTCAAGGCGGACTTCGTCGCAAAGTTCTTCGCCGGCACGCACACCCGCGTCGAGGGCGTCGGTCTTTCCGAGATCGCCGAAGAAGCGGTACGCCGCCATGCCGACGCGTTCGGCGAGGCGCAGGTCTACAAGACCGCGCTCGACGTCGGCGGCGAATACGCCTATCGCAGCCGCGGCGAGGACCATGCATGGACCGCCGAGTCAGTGTCGCTGCTCCAGCACGCCGCCCGCGGCAATTCGCAGGAGCGCTACCGCGCCTTCGCAAAAATCCTCAATGAGCAGTCGGAGCGCCTTTTGACGCTGCGCGGCCTCTTCCGGATCAAGAACGCGGAGGAGGAGAAGCGCAAGCCGGTGCCGCTCGACCAGGTCGAGCCGGCCAAGGAGATCGTCAAGCGTTTCGCAACAGGTGCGATGAGCTTCGGCTCGATCTCGCGCGAGGCCCATACCACGCTCGCGATCGCGATGAACCGGATCGGCGGCAAGTCGAACACCGGTGAAGGCGGCGAGGAAGCCGACCGCTTCAAGCCGATGCCGAACGGCGATTCCATGCGCTCGGCGATCAAGCAGGTCGCCTCGGGCCGTTTCGGCGTCACCACGGAGTATCTCGTCAACTCCGACATGATGCAGATCAAGATGGCACAGGGCGCCAAGCCCGGCGAAGGCGGCCAGCTGCCCGGTCACAAGGTCGACGCGACCATCGCCAGGGTCCGGCACTCGACGCCGGGCGTCGGCCTGATCTCGCCGCCGCCGCACCACGACATCTACTCGATCGAGGATCTGGCGCAGCTCATCTACGACCTCAAGAACGTCAACCCGGCGGGCGACGTCTCGGTCAAGCTCGTCTCCGAGATCGGCGTCGGCACGGTCGCCGCGGGCGTCGCCAAGGCGCGCGCCGACCATGTCACCATCGCGGGCTTCGAGGGCGGCACTGGCGCCTCGCCGCTGACGTCGATCAAGCACGCCGGCTCGCCCTGGGAGATCGGCCTCGCCGAGACCCATCAGACCCTGGTGCGCGAGCGGCTGCGCAGCCGCATCGTGGTCCAGGTCGACGGCGGCTTCCGCACCGGCCGTGACGTCGTGATCGGCGCGCTGCTGGGCGCCGACGAGTTCGGCTTCGCCACCGCGCCCTTGATCGCGGCCGGCTGCATCATGATGCGCAAGTGCCACCTCAACACCTGTCCGGTCGGCGTCGCGACGCAGGATCCGGTGCTGCGCAAGCGCTTTACCGGCCAGCCCGAGCACGTGATCAACTACTTCTTCTTCGTCGCGGAAGAAGTCCGCGAGATCATGGCTTCGCTCGGCTTCCGCACCTTCAACGAGATGGTCGGCCAGGTGCAGCTGCTCGACCAGACCAAGCTGGTCGCGCACTGGAAGGCCAAGGGCCTCGACTTCTCAAAGCTGTTCGTCAAGCAGAAGGAAGAGAACGGCCAGAAGATCTATCATTCCGAGCGCCAGAACCATCATCTGGAGGCCGTGCTCGACCGCACGCTGATCGAGAAGGCGACGCCTGCGCTCGACCGCGGCGCGCCGGTGAAGATCGAGGCCGCGATCAACAGCACCAACCGTTCCGCCGGCGCCATGCTGTCGGGTGCGCTCGCCAAGATCTACGGCCACGCCGGCCTGCCGCATGACACCATCCATGTCAGCCTCAAGGGCACTGCCGGACAGGCCTTCGGCGCCTGGCTCGCCAACGGCGTCACTTTCGAGCTCGAGGGTGAGGCCAACGACTATGTCGGCAAGGGCCTCTCGGGCGGCAAGATCATCGTCAAGCCGCCGAGGAACTCTGCGATCGTGCCGGAAGAGAGCATCATCGTCGGCAATACCGTGATGTACGGCGCGATCGAAGGCGAATGCTACTTCCGCGGCATCGCCGGCGAGCGCTTTGCCGTGCGCAACTCGGGTGCGGTCGCGGTGGTCGAGGGCGCGGGCGATCATTGCTGCGAATACATGACCGGCGGCATCGTGGTCGTGCTCGGCAAGACCGGGCGCAACTTCGCGGCGGGCATGTCCGGCGGCATCGCCTACGTGCTGGACGAGGCCGGCGATTTCGACCGGCTGTGCAATCTGTCGATGGTCGAGCTCGAGCCGGTGCTGTCGGAAGAGCTGATCAATGCCGGCACCTATCACCACGCCGGTGACCTCGAGGCGCATGGCCGGGTCGACGTGTTCAAGAACCTGCTCGCCTCCGACGTCGAGCGGCTGCACGTGCTGATCTCGCGCCATGCCAAAGCGACCGGCTCCAAGCGCGCCGCCGACATCCTTGCCAATTGGAAGGAATGGCTGCCTAAATTCCGCAAGGTGATGCCGGTCGAGTACCGGCGCGCGCTGCGCGAAATGGCCGCCAATGCTGACGCCGAGCCGAAGATCGCAATCGGGGCGTAGAGAATAACCTCATGGTGAGGAGGCGCGAAGCGCCGTCTCGAACCATGAGGCCACCATCCGGGACCTCATCCTTCGAGACGCGGCGCGAAAGGGCGCCGCTCCTCAGGATGAGGAGTGAGAGAACAAACGACTAAGCGGCAGGGACTACGGGTTTAATGGGCAAGATCACCGGTTTTCTTGAAATCGAACGGCATGACCGCAAGTACATCCCGGTCGCCGAGCGCGTGAAGCATTTTCACGAGTTCGTCGTTCCCCTCTCCGAGAAGGAGGTGCGCGACCAGGCCGCGCGCTGCATGAACTGCGGCATTCCCTATTGTCACGGCACAGGCTCGGTCGCGCCCGGCACGCCAGGCTGCCCGGTCAACAACCAGATCCCGGATTGGAACGATCTCGTTTACCAGGGCAACTGGGAAGAAGCCTCGCGCAACCTGCACTCGACCAACAATTTCCCGGAGTTCACGGGGCGCATCTGTCCGGCGCCGTGTGAAGCCTCCTGCACGCTCAACATCGACGACAACCCCGTCACCATCAAGACCATCGAATGCGCGATCGTCGATCGCGCCTGGGACAATGGCTGGGTGAAGCCGGAAGTGGCTACCGTCAAGACTGGCAAGAAGGTCGCCGTGATCGGCTCGGGTCCGGCCGGCATGGCCTGCGCGCAGCAGCTCGCCCGCGCCGGCCACGACGTGCATCTGTTCGAGAAGTACGCCAAGGCCGGCGGCCTGCTCCGCTACGGCATCCCCGACTTCAAGATGGAGAAGGGCATCATCGACCGCCGCGTCAAGCAGATGGAAGCCGAAGGCGTCACCTTCCACTACAACAGCCATGTCGGCGCCGACGGCAATGTCGATCCGCGCGAGATGCTCAACGAGTACGACGCTGTCGCGCTGACCGGCGGCGCCGAAGCTCCGCGCGACCTGCCGATCCCCGGCCGCGATCTCGAAGGCATTCACTACGCGATGGACTTCCTGCCGCAGCAGAACCGCCGCGTCTCCGAGGAGCCGCTCCGCGGCGTCCAGGAGATCCTGGCCGGCGGCAAGCACGTCGTCGTCATCGGCGGCGGCGACACCGGATCTGACTGCATCGGCACCTCGCTGCGCCAGGGCGCGCTCTCGGTGACCCAGCTCGAGATCATGCCCGCCCCGCCCGAGCGCGAGAACAAGGGCCTGACCTGGCCGAACTGGCCGCTGAAGATGCGCACCTCTTCCAGCCAGGCCGAAGGCGCGATCCGCGAATACGCCGTGCTGACGCAGAAGTTCTCGGGCGAGAACGGCAAGGTCAAGAAGCTGCACTGCGTGCGCGTCGACGACAAGTTCAAACCGATTGCCGGCACGGAGTTCGTGCTCGATGCCGAGCTCGTCCTGCTCGCGATGGGCTTTGTGCATCCCGTGCACGAGGGCCTCTTGAACCTGCTCGCGGTCGAGCTCGACGGTCGCGGCAACGTCAAGGCTAACACGCTGGACTACCAGACCTCGCGCCCGAACGTGTTCACCGCCGGCGACATGCGCCGCGGCCAATCGCTGGTGGTCTGGGCGATCCGCGAGGGCCGGCTGTGCGCCCGGTCGATCGATACGTTCCTGATGGGGAAGACGGATCTGCCGCGGTAGTCGCGGCTCGCGCAGCAGCCAAGCTTCAAATGACGCTGTCATCGTCCGCGGAGGCGGACGATCCAGTATTCCAGAGGCTCTCCTTAGAGGGCACGCACTCACCACATCCGCCGCGGCGTACTGGATGCCCCCGCCTGCGCGGGGCATGACAGCGGAGTGGGGACGAGATAGCGTAGCCTCGAACGACGCGCCCCGTCTTACCTAATTCTGCAACCTCACCCCCAGCATCACCACCGTCCCCGACGAGCTCGCCCCCGCGACGTTCGAATCCAGGATGTCGTGGCGCAGCGTGCCCTTGATCCAGATGTTGCGGTTGAGCTTGTAGATCAGATTGCTTTCGAGCGAGTAAGTCTTGTCGTTGCGATTCTGGTTCTGGTAGTCGAGCGTGCCGTAGGTGAACTTGCCCACGGCGGTGAGCCAGCGGCGGAAGTCGTGGTCGACTTCGGCCGAATAGGTGCGCACCAGGACGCCGGAAGAGCCCGGGATCGTGGTCTCGGCGATCTGCGTGTCGGTGAAGAACTTCACGGTCGTCAGGCCGCTCGCATTCCAGATCAGCGAGCCCGTGGTGAGGAAGCCCGCGAGCTGGCTGAGGCGCGGGTCGACATAGTTGCGCGCGGAATAGCCGATCGAGATCTCGCCGGTGAGGATGCGCGAGAACTCGAAGGAGGAGCCGACCTTGGCATAGCCGCCGTTTGAATCGCGGAAGTAGCCGTTGCGGTCGGCGGCCTGGTCGTGCACGCGGGTGTCGCCCTGGATTTCCAGGAAGGGCTTGAGGCCCGGCTTCAGATCGTAGGAGAACCGGCCCACGCCGCCATATTGGTTGAACTCGCGGTCGGTATTGGCAAAGGTCGAGCCGTCGATGAGCTTTGAATCGGTGTAGGCCGTACGATCGACGGTGGCGCCGGCGGCGACCTGGAAACGGTTGAAGGTCTGGTCGAAGCCGACGGTCGCGCCATAGGCGGCGTAGACCGGAAATTTCTGAAGACCTGCCTGCACGTTCGGGCTGCCGGGATTGTCGGTGGCGAGCCGCAGGCGGAGCTGCGAGGTCAACTTGAAATCGCGGGTGACGTCGAGGCGGCCGTCGACATGGCCGGTGAAATCGGGGCGATCGACCTCGACCGGCGACGGCGAGGCGAAGCCGTTGATGGTCGCCGGCATGTTGTTGGTGTAGCCCGAGAACGAGCCGCGCAGATCGGCGACCAGCGCGTGGCGCTCCCAATCGGACACTACAAGGAGATCAGGCGCGACCACATAGGCCGGCGAACCGACAGGCCTGTTGAGACGCGCGGGATTTGTATCGTAGCCGGCGGAGAGCTCGAGCCCGCCCTTGATCAGGAAGCTGCCGGCATAGTCGCCCACCGCGCCGAACGGATCCTCGTCCAGCTTGAGGCGGCGGCGCAGCGGCTGGCCGGGCACGTTGCCGGCCATCGCCGGCGGCACTGGCGTCCTGTGCGCGGTTTCGGAGGGTGGCGGCGCGATGCGCGGCGGGCCGAGCGTCCGCTCCGGCGTTGCCGGCGCTACCTTTGAGTCGGGGCCGGCGGGGCGCTTCGGCTTCGGCTGTCCGGGATAGAGTTTTGGCTGCTGCCGCTTGCGGTTGAGCGAATCGTAGCCGGAGCCGCTCGCGACGTTGGCCGCGGGCAGGCCGTAGGTCGGGACCTGACCGGCCGGGCTTTGGCCGGCGCGCGAGATCGCCGGGGGCTGCTGGCGCCTGCGCGGATCGTTGGGATCGGGCAGCGTCGGCAGCGCGTCCGAAGGCGCCTGCGGCACGCCGGCGGTGCGCCGTGTCGGCAGCGTCTCGGGCGCGGCGAAGCCGCCGCGGTTGGGATTGAACAGATCAGGCGTGAGGCTCTGGGCCAGAGCCGGTGCACTCTCGAGGGCCGTCAGCATCAGGCACGGCAATACGGCGCGCAGGAAATGCGCGCGTTTGCTCCGGCCAGTGCCTGGAGGCGACCCCACGATGGAAGAACTCCAACGAAATCAAATACTTTCACGACGAGCTCCCACCGCTTGGCGGGAACCATCGTTAATGGAGTTAAAACAATTATGGTTAATGACCAGTTGAGGGATTTGGCCGGCGCGTCGCCTCGCCTGCCCGGGCGTGCTAAGCAGGTGCCAACGGGCGAACGCTCCTCCTCCCTGGACCTGAACATGCCGAGTTCGAAACCGCTGATGACCGCATCATCCGGCTCCATTGCTGATAGCGTCGAATCCGCGCTCCGCACGCTGGAGACGGAGAGCGGCGGCATCAACGCGCTCGCCGCCGCCTTGCGCGGCCCGCTGGGTGCGACATTTGCGAGAGCGGTGGACCTGATCCGCAACGCCAAGGGTCGCGTCATCGTCACCGGACTCGGCAAATCAGGCCATATGGGCCGCAAGATCGCGGCGACGCTGGCCTCGACCGGCACCCCCGCCTTCTTCGTGCACGCGGCCGAGGCCGGCCATGGCGATCTCGGCATGATCACGTCCGACGACGTCATCATGGCGCTGTCCTGGTCAGGCGAGCAGCCGGAGATGAAGAACCTCGTGAATTATTCGGCGCGCTTTGCGATTCCCATGATCGCAGTGACGTCGAGCGCGGCGTCCTCACTGGGCCAGGCCGCCGACATCGTGATCGAGTTGCCGAAGGCACGCGAAGCCTGCCCGCACAATCTGGCGCCGACCACCTCGACGCTGATGCAGGCGGCGATTGGCGATGCCATCGCGATCGCGCTGCTCGAAGGCCGGGGCTTCACCGCGCTGGAGTTCGCGCATTTCCACCCCGGCGGAAAGCTGGGGGCGATGCTGAAATTCGTCCGTGACTACATGCGCACCGGCACGGAAATTCCGGTCAAGCCGCTCGGCACCAAGATGTCGGAGGCCGTGGTCGAGATGTCAGCCAAGGGGCTTGGCTGCGTCTGTATCGTCAATGATGCGGATGAGGCCGTCGGCATCATCACGGACGGCGACCTGCGCCGCCACATGCGGCCCGACCTGCTGGCTGCGTCGGTCGACGAGATTATGACCACTGAACCGAAGACGGTGCCGCCGTCGATGCTCGCGACCGAGATGATCGAGGTGCTGAACACACGCAAGATCACAACGCTGGTCGTGACCGAAGCGGGCAAGGTGGTCGGCATCGTGCATCTGCACGATCTGTTGCGGGCGGGCGTCGCGTAAGGCGCACACACTCCAGGGTGTCATTCCGGGGCGCGCCCGTTTGGGCGCGAACCCGGAATCCATTCATCTCCGAGATCTCTGCCCAATGGATTCCGGGTTCACGCTTCGCGTGCCCCGGAATGACACCGAGGGTGTGGCGCGCAATGACGGCGGAGAGACCTACGCCGGAAACCGCGCCGCGTTCTCCTCCAGCGGCAAGCGCAGCCCGTTCGCCAGATACGACACCGTGCGATAGAAGCCGCACAACAGCATGATTTCCAGGATCTGCGCCTCGTCGTAATGCGCGGACAGCGCGGCGAACTCCTCGTCATCAAGCGTCGCACGATGATGCAGCGCGTCGACGGCCGCAATCAGCGCCTGCTCGGCCGGCGACCAGCACGGTGACATGGCATCGCCCAGCACCGTCGCACGCACTTCATCCTCCATGAGCTTTGCCGGCCCGGCAAAGATGGCGACATGCACCCCCCATTCATACTCGCATTCGTTCAGCGCGCAGGTGCGGTCGATGATGATCTCGCGCTGGCGGAGGGACAGCGGGCCGGGATCGAGCAGGCCGCCGGCGCGAAATTTGTCCCAGGCGCGGCTGTGGCTTGCCATCACCCTGAACAGCACCAGGGGCGGTGCGCCGCGCATGATGCGGTCGAACTGCGCCTGGATCTCCGGGGGATAAGGCGGATCGAGGGGCGCGATACGCGGCGAGGAGGGTGACATGGCAGAAGACATGGACTGCTTCCGTTGCTACAATTATCGTAGCAATACGCTACATTATCTGTAGCGCTACGCAAGAGGCCGATATGGCAAAGCAGCCAGCATCAGAACGCCGCGTCCGCGGCTCGCGCACCGGGCGGCCGATCATGGCGCTGCTGGACCTGCTCGGCCGGCGCTGGAGCCTGCGGATATTGTGGGAGTTGCGCGGCGAGCCCCTCACCTCGCGCGCGCTGCGCAGCGCCTGCGACGAAGCCTCGCCGACGGTGCTGCAGGCGCGGCTGACGGAGCTGCGTGCAGCGGGATTCGTCGAGCTTGGCGAAGGCGGAGGTTACGCATTGACGCCGCACGGACGCGAGCTGTGCGAGACATTCATGCCATTGCACCGATTTGCCGAGCGATGGAAAAGGTAGCGCTCTTGTTTACCCTCCCTGGAGGGGGAGGGTCGCTACGCATGCAGTGCCGCGAAATGCGTAGCGGGGCAGGGTGACAGTTCCTCCACGGGGGCAGTGCCCGAGTGGAGAGATCAGCCCACCCCGCTCGCGCTGCGCGCGATCGACCCTCCCCCTCCAGGAGAGGTAAGGAAGCTACGCCGCGGCCACAGTAAGATTCGCGCCGTCGACCTGCACTACCTTCACGCGCGTCCCCGCCGGCGTATCGGGCCCAGCCACGCGCCACACCGTGTCGCCGATGCGGACGGTGCCTGCGCCGTCAATGATCGGTTTCTCCAGCGTGAACTCGCGCCCTAACAGCGCCTCGGTGCGCTTGTTGAGGAAGGGGCCGGCGCTGGCGTCCGGCTTCGGCCGAGCCAGGCGGCGCCACACCGGCACGGCGGCGGCAGCGAAGACTGCGAACATCACGAGCTGGATCTGCCAGGACACGGCGACAGTGAACGAGATCAGGCCGACCAGCAGCGCGGCGAGCCCGAGCCAGAACAGGAAGATGCCCGGCGCCAGCACCTCCAGCGCCATCAGGATGAAGCCGAAGATCAGCCAATTCCAGGTGCCGAGCGATACCAACATGTCGGCCATGATACGACCTCTTTGATTATCCCTGCCGCGGCGGCACCGCCGGCGGCGTGCCACCGGTCGGCGGCACCGAGCCGGGACGGCGAGCGAGCGCAGCGGACGCGGCGCTCTCGCCGAACGTCGCCTTGGCGATCTCGCCGATGCCGGCGAGCGAACCCAGCATGCTCATCGCTTCGACCGGAAGCATGATGACCTTCTGGTTTGGCGAATCGGCCAATTGCCCGAACGCCTTGATATACTTGTCGGCGATGAAATAGTTCAGCGCGGCGACATCGCCCTTCGAAATCGCTTCGCTGACCATCTGGGTTGCCTTGGCCTCGGCCTCAGCCGACCGCTCGCGGGCCTCGGCGTCGCGGAACGCAGCTTCCTTGCGGCCTTCGGCCTGGAGGATCTGGCCCTGCTTGGCGCCCTCGGCGCGCAGGATTTCCGACTGGCGCTGGCCTTCGGCGGCGAGAATGTCGGCGCGCTTGACGCGCTCGGCCTTCATCTGCCGGCCCATGGCCTCGACGAGATCGGCCGGCGGCACGATGTCCTTGATCTCGATGCGGTTGACCTTGAGACCCCAGGGCGAGACCGCGGCATCGACGACGCGGAGCAGGCGCTCGTTGATCTCGTCGCGGTGCGAAAGCACCTGATCGAGATCCATAGCCCCCATCACCGAGCGGATGTTGGTCATGGTCAAGACGGTAATGGCCTGGGTGAGGTTGGAAACCTCGTAGCTCGCTTTCGCGGCGTCGAACACCTGATAGAAGGCGACGCCGTCCACCGTCACCGTAGCGTTGTCCTTGGTGATCACCTCCTGCTCGGGAATGTCGATCACCTGCTCCATCATGTTGATCTTGCGCCCGACGCGATCGAAATAGGGCACGATCAGATTGAGCCCGGGGCTCAGCGTCTGCGTGTACTTGCCGAAACGTTCGATAGTCCAATCATAGCCCTGCGGCACCGTCTTCACGCCGGCAACCAGCGTGACGATGACGAGCAACACCAGAACAATCGCGAAAATGTCGAAACCGCTCATATCTCCTCCAAACGGGAAAAGGCCCTTTCCCGCGCTGTCATTGGTCGGTATCGCAACCCTATCGGTTCAGCGGTCGCGACTAACGTCGGTACCGGCGCGATTCTGCACAAGGCGTACGGAAGGGGAATGGCAAGGATTATGTGTTTGCGAGAACGCTCTTGAAAGGATGCCGGCGCGGACCTAGCGCCAAACGTTAGATTTGCCGCCCCATCGTAAACGTCAGATCCAGCCCTGAAGCTCGCGCAGCACCAGGGAGCGGATCACGTCCATGCCGGGTTCGCTGTCGTTGAGGCAGGGGATCGCGGAAAACTGCTCGCCGCCATTATGTTTGAAGATCTCGGCATTCTCCTGCGCGATTTCCTCCAGCGTCTCCAGGCAATCGGCGGCAAAGCCCGGGGTCACCACCGCGATGCGGCGCACGCCGTCTTTCGCCAAACGCTCCATGGTCTTGTCCGTATACGGCTGAAGCCACTCGTCATTGCCGAAGCGCGACTGGAAGGTCAGCAGCAGCGTTGTCTCGTTCATGCCGAGCCGGCGGCGCAGCGCCTCGATCGTGGCGATGCAGTGGTTCTGGTATGGATCACCCTTGTCGACATAGGATTTCGGCATGCCGTGGAAGGATGCCACAATCAGATCCGGCTTGAACGGCAGGCTCGCCAGATGCGTCTGGATCGAGGTCGCGAGCGCCTCGATATAGGCCGCATCCTGGTAGTAAGGCGGCGTCACCCGCAGCGTCGGCTGCGCCCGCAGGCGGGCGAGCACGCGGAACACCTCGTCGCAGACGGTTGCCGAGGTCGAGGCGGAATATTGCGGATAGAGCGGGACGGCGAGGATGCGCTCGCAGCCTTTTGCGATCAGCGCGTCGATGCCCGCCTGGATCGACGGGTTGCCGTAGCGCATCGCCCAGTCCACGACGACATGACTGCGATCCGACAGCGCGATCGCGAGCTTGTCGGCCTGCGAGCGCGTGATGGTCTTTAGCGGCGACTCGTCCCGCTCGTTGTTCCAGATCTTGCGGTAGTCCAGCGCCTTGGTGCGGGGGCGGCTGCGCAGGATGATCCCGTTCAACACGAGCTTCCAGACCAAGCCCTGGTCCTCGATGACGCGGGCATCCGAGAGGAACTCCTTCAGATAGACCCGCACGCCGGGCGCGTCAGCAGTATCGGGCGTTCCAAGGTTGATCAGAAGCACGCCAACGCGGGGCAGAGCGGATTGAGCTGCCGGTTTCGCGCTGTCGATGGGAACGACGCTGGTCATGGCTCCGTGGGTCGCGCGTTGCTCCGAACTTGTCAAGATGAGGCCGATTTGGCTACGGTTGCACCCAAGCGGGAGGGAAGATGACACTCGCGGAATGGTGCGTCCTGGGAGCGCTGCTGCTTTACCTTGCAACGATCGTCTCGATCAAATGGGCCAGGTTTCGCACGTTCGACAATTCCCAGCCGCGCGACCCCGCCTTCTTCGATGACGCCCTCGCGCAGCGCGCGCTCGGCGCGCACCTGAACGGCATCGAGACCTTCCCGTTTTTCGCCTTCGCGGTGCTGCTCGCCGAATTCCGGGATTCGCCGCAGCGGCTGATCGACGAGCTCGCGGCACTGTTCCTGATCGTGCGGATCGCCTATGTGCTGACCTATCTCGGCAACCGCCCGACGCTGCGCTCGATCCTCTGGAGCATCGGCTTTGCGATCGATCTCGGGATCTTCTTCATGCCGGCCTTGAAGCGGTTTCTGCCGGTTTAAGGTGCCGTGCCCCGCACGCGGTGCAGCGCCCTGTGCGCTGCTCCGCAGAGCCGGGGCCCGCGAGCGCGGCTTAAAAACAGGTTGTCCGTTCAGCGGCGATGTAGCCGAACAGCAGGCCGACGCCGAATAGCAATACCAGGCCAGCGGCGCCGAACTCGATGCCGCGCATGACGAGGGCGCCGCCCCCGTCGCGTCTTGCGCTGAGGCGCTGCGCGATGTCCTTGGCGGACACGGCGACGACCGCGATGGACGCGACCGTGATCGCGGTGCCCAGTCCCATCAGGAGGGTCGCGGCGATGCCGGCCCAGAACAGGCCCTGCGCCAGCGCGAACACCAGAACCAGGATCGCCCCCGAGCACGGGCGGATACCGACGGCGAGGATCGCGGCAAAGCCGCGCCGCCAGCCGCCGGGGCCGGCGAGCTCGCTCGGAGCAGGCCCGTGGGAATGACCGCAGTGCTCGTCATGGACGTGGCCATGCCCATGCTCATGGCGAGCGTGGCTGTGACCGTGATGGTGATCATGATCGTGGCCATGATGATCATCCGCATCATGGCCGTGGTCATGGTCATGCGGCACGCCTGCCATCGCTGGCACCGGCTGGGCTACCTGAAGCGCGCGGATGAAGGCGCCGCCTTTCACCCAGACCAGGCGCAGACCGAACAGCGCAATCAGGGCATAGCTCGCGATCTCGATCGCGCCTTCGGCCTTGCACATGGTCTTGGCGGTCGCATTCAGGATCCAGGCGGAGATGCCGACGATCAGGATCGCCACCAGCGACTGCATCAGCGCGGAGGCGAACGACAGCGCGATGCCGCGCCGCGCAGTCTCGCGGTTGGCGACGAGATAAGAGGCAATCACCGCCTTGCCGTGGCCGGGGCCGGCGGCGTGAAAGATGCCATAGGCAAACGAGATAAAGAGCAGCGTCCACACCGCCGAGCCGTCGGACTTCGCGGCGCGGATGGTCGCCGACATCTGGCGATAGAACTCCGACTGTTTTGCCAACAGCCAGCCGATGAGGCCGCTGGCTTCAGGCTCCGCCGCCTGCTGGGCGCGCGGCGCGCCGAACGGATTCTGCGCGAGGAGATCGTGGAGCGCGGCGTCGGCCACGGACACGACCAGCAGAACGGCGGCGCAAGTGAGAAGCCCGAGCGCGAACCCGGAGAGTTGCGACTTCAAGGGCAATCCACCATGATCTTGTTGGCGAACATCATGCCGAAGTTTGAATTCTCGCCATTGAGGAAGGTCTGCTCGTTGAGCTTCTGCGCACTCGCGGTGCCGTCGTTCGGTCGCTCCAGCTTCATCTGGCAGCCGGCGGGCGCGCCGACCAGCTTGACCGGATTGTCCTTGGCCATCTGGAAGTCGATGAAGAAGGAGCGGTCGAATACTTCGAGCACCAGCTGCCTGGGCTTGACGGGGTTCTTCAGCGGTAAGGTGAAGTGCAGGGTCAGCACCGTATCCTTGTAGTCGAGGAAGTAGTCGACCGGCTCCTGGAACCGTTCCTTCTTGCCGTCGGCCTTCGCGAAGGTGAAGTAGGCGTATTCCTTCAGCGACTCGACATTGGTCTGCGCCAGCGGCGTTAGCTCCTCGCGCGTATAGGCGCCCTTGGTCTTGCTCTCGAGCCCCTGCACCGCATAGGCCGAGAACATGTCGTCAAAGGTCCAGGCGTGGCGCACGCCGGTGATGGTGCCGTCGGCCGCGTAGAGCAACTCGCTGGTCGCGGTGATCCAGACATGCGGATGCGCGCGCGCCGGCCCCGCTGCGAGCGACAGGCCGGCGGCGAGCAGCAGACCGAGAAGGATGCGCATGCCCATCACGCCGCCTTCGCGGCGTAGAGCAGGCCGCGCCGGCGCAGCAGCGCGTCCGGCTCCGGCGGGCGGCCGCGGAAGGCCTCGTAGGCGGCTTCCGGATCGACCGATCCGCCCGAGGCGTAGATGTCGTCATGCAGGCGCTTGGCGACCGAAGGATCGAAGATGTCGCCGGCCTCCTCAAACGCGCCGAAAGCGTCGGCGTCCATCACCTCCGACCACATGTAGCTGTAATAGCCGGCGGCATAATGATCGCCGGTGAAGATGTGGCCGAATTGCGTGGGCCGGTGACGCAGCGCGATCTCCTCGGGCATGCCGATCTTCTCCAGCTCGCGTCTCTCGAAGGCGCGCACGTCCTGCGCGGCGGAAGCCGGCTGAGTGTGGAATTCGAGGTCGATCAGCGCCGAGGAGACGAACTCGACCGTGGCAAAACCCTGGTTGAATTTTCGCGCAGCAAGGAAGCGTTGCAGGAGGTCGTCCGGCAGCGGCTCGCCGGTCTGGTAGTGGCGCGCGAACTTTTGCAGCACCTCGGGCCGCTCCTGCCAGTGCTCGTAGAGCTGAGACGGCAGCTCGACGAAATCGGTGAACACGGAGGTGCCCGACAGCGAAGGATAGGTGACGTGGGAGAGCATGCCGTGCAGGCCGTGGCCGAATTCGTGGAACAGGGTGCGGGCGTCGTCGGGCGACAGCAGCGAAGGCTCGCCCCCGGCTCCCTTGGCAAAATTGCAGATATTGAGAACCAGCGGCGCGACCTCGCCGTCGAGCTTCTGCTGATCGCGCAGCGAAGTCATCCAGGCGCCGGAGCGCTTCGAGGGCCGGGCGAAGTAGTCGCCATAGAACAGCGCCTTGTGCTTGCCGTCCTTGCCCTTCACCTCCCAAACCCGGACGTCCGGGTGCCAGACCGGAACGTCGCTGCGCTCCTCGAAGGTGATGCCGAACAGGCGCGTGGCGCAGTCGAAGGCGGCGGCGATCATGTTGTCGAGCGAAAGATACGGCTTGATCGCAGCGTCATCGAAATTGGCACGCTGAAGACGCAGCTTCTCGGCGTAGAAGCGCCAGTCCCAGGGGGCGAGCTTGAAGTTGCCGCCTTCGGCCGTGATCAATGCCTGCATGTCGTCGCGGTCGGCGAGCGCGCGCGCCCTCGCCGGCGTCCAGACCCGCTCCAATAGGCTCCGCACCGCTTCCGGCGTCTTGGCCATGGAGTCTTCGAGTCGATACGCGGCGAAGGTCGGGTAGCCCAACAGCTTGGCGCTCTCTTCGCGCAGCTTCAGGATCTCGACGATGGTTGCGTTGTTGTCGTTGGAATTGCCGTTGTCGCCCCGCGCGATGAAGGCCTTGTAGACCTTCTCGCGCAGGTCGCGCCGCGCCGAGCTCTTCAGGAACGATTCGACCGAGGAGCGTGACAGCGTGACGATGGCCTTGCCTTCCATGCCGCGCTCTTCTGCCGCAGCTTTGGCGCCGGCGACGAAGCTCTCCGGCAGGCCCTCGCGGTCCGCCTCCCCGAGCTCCAGGAACCAGTCCTGCTCGTCGCCGAGCAGGTGATGGCTGAAGCTGGTGCCGAGCTGGGCGAGCCTCTCGTTGATCTCTGCCATCCGCGTCTTGGCCTCGTCGGAGAGGCCGGCGCCGGAGCGGTGGAAGCGGGTGTAGGTGCGCTCCAGGAGGCGCAGCTGCTCGGGCGTGAGACCGAGATTGGCGCGGTTCTCGTGCAGCTGGGCGATGCGGCCAAACAGCACGGCGTTCATCATGATCGGATTCCAGTGCCGCGCCATCCGCAAGGAGACTTCCTTGTCGATCTCCAGGATGGCCGGGTTGGAATGCGCCGAGACGAGGTCGTAGAAAACCGCCGCGACCTTGTTCAAGAGCTTGCCCGAGCGCTCCAGCGCCGTGATGGTGTTGGCGAAGTCGGGGGCGGCCGGATCGTTGGTGATCGCCGCGATCTCGGCGGCATGGTCGGCGAAGGCCTGCTCGAAGGCGGGCAGGAAATGCTCCGGCTTGATCTCGTCGAAAGGCGGGGTCGCGAACGGCGTCACCCAGGCCTTCAGGAGCGGGTTGGTCTCGGCATCCGTAATTTGGCGGAGTTCTGACATCACAAGTCCCGGTTTTTGAGCCGAATTTGTTGTGGCCAGCTATAGCACGCGATGGGGCTTTTTTGGGCCGTTTGCCCTTGCTCCCGACCGCCTTTTCGGGGAGATTGCGGCCCTCGAAGACACGGGGTCCCTGAACTCATGAACGCGCCTGCCTCCTCTTCCCGCCAGATCGCCTGGCCGAGCGTCATCACCGTTATCAGCGCCGCCATCCTGATCGGCGCGGAGGTGTTCGGCGCGGCGTTTGCCGGCGGCTGGGCGCTCGCGATCCTGTTCGGGCTCGGCGACCAGGGCGCGCACATCCTCCAGGCCGTGCTGTTCGCACTCGGCGTGCTGGTGATGACCGCGTTCATCCGCACAGCTCAGCGCATCGAGCCGTTCACGACGCGCCGCTGAAGCTCGCGCGCGACAGACACGCGCGCGCGGCACAGAAAACTTAACACGTGTTCATCTTCCGCGTCGCTCGCGCAGCACTGCGCAAGTAGATGTTAGGCAATTCTGTTCTCAGCCTAAAAAAATTCTTGCGAAGCCGATTCAAAACGCTTATGTGCGGACTTGCCCAATTTCGCACGTGCCTGTGGTCGTGTGTCAGTCGGTAGGTATCCGGACAAGAGGCCGGACAGCCGCCAAGGGGTGAAGAAGCCGAGGGGCTCTTCGGACGTGCAGAAGCCGGAAGACTTGAAAGTCGAAAGACTGAAAAGCCGACGGACTGAAAGCAAACCCGGAGCGCCCAGCATCTCTCTCAAGGGATGCCTTGTCGAAGGTGACTTCACTCTTTGCAACCGTGACTGGCAGCCGGAGGCGAACCGGCGCACCCCGCTCTCAACGGGGGACGCGACTTAAAGCAACGACGGATCGGGCTTTTTTGGTCTCTACCGGCAGTCCAACGCCGGCGCGGGCTACTGAAAAGGCTTGTCCTTCATTGCCAGGTGTGCGGGCGGGAACACTCCCAACCAATCCACGGCAGCACAGTCTGGTTTGAGTTTTTTGGCTTCGTCGCGCCTCCATCGCGCGATTTGGCCAGAGCGCTCTTATCCGACGTCATGTTTTGAACGGGCCCGTCGCTGGGCCGTTTGGGAGAGTGCCATGACCGAACGTATCCAGGAATTCCTGCGCAACCGCCGCAAGGATGGCCTCGACACCGAGCCGTGCCTCGTCGTCGACCTCGAGGTCGTGCGCGACAATTACCAGAGCTTCGCCAGGGCGCTGCCCGACAGCCGCGTGTTCTATGCCGTCAAGGCGAACCCGGCGCCGGAAGTGCTGGCCCTGCTCGCCTCCATGGGCTCCTGCTTCGATACCGCGACCGTCGCCGAGATCGAGATGGCGCTGGCCGCTGGAGCGACGCCCGACCGCATCTCCTTCGGCAACACGATCAAGAAGGAGCGCGATATCGCGCGCGCCTTCGCGCTGGGCATTCGGCTTTTCGCGGTGGACTGCGCCGCCGAGGTCGAGAAGGTCGCCCGTGCCGCCCCCGGCGCGAAGGTGTTCTGCCGCATCCTCTATGACTGCGCCGGCGCCGAATGGCCGCTGTCCCGCAAGTTCGGCTGCGACCCGGAGATGGCGGTCGAGGTGCTCGACGTCGCCAAGCGCCTTGGTTTGGAGCCGTGCGGCATCTCCTTCCATGTCGGCTCGCAGCAGCGCAAGGTGAAGGCGTGGGACCGTGCGCTGGCGATGGCCTCGCAGGTGTTCCGCGACTGCGCCGAGCGCGGCATCAACCTCTCCATGGTCAACATGGGCGGCGGCTTCCCGACCAAGTACCTCAAGGACGTGCCGCCGGTAGTGACCTACGGCCGGTCGATCTTCCGCGCGCTGCGCAAGCACTTCGGCAACCAGATCCCGGAGACCATCATCGAGCCGGGCCGCGGCATGGTGGGCAATGCCGGTATCATCGAATCCGAGGTCGTGCTCATCTCGAAGAAGAGCGACGAGGACGAGGTGCGCTGGGTGTACCTGGACATCGGCAAGTTCGGCGGTCTCGCCGAGACGATGGACGAGTCGATCCGTTACGCCATCCGTACCCGTCACGACGGTGCGGACATGACGCCGTGCGTGCTCGCGGGCCCGACCTGCGACAGCGCCGACGTGCTGTACGAGAAGACCCCGTATCCACTCCCCGTGACGCTCGAGATCGGCGACAAGGTGCTGATCGAAGGCACCGGGGCGTATACGTCGACCTACTCGTCGGTGGCGTTCAACGGCATCCCGCCGCTGAAGACGTACCACATCTGATCCGCCTCTCTCTTGAGGCCTGACGAACCCGGGAGCCGGCTTGCCGGCTCCTCCCTCACAATTTCAATTCTGACGACGTCTTGGACCGATGTGCCTCTCGCATGTCCGTTCAAGCGGGGACTGACGCGCCATGACTGCTCCTCGGAAGCCACAGATCGCCCTCACTTCGAAAGCCGCTCCGTTCGCGATCCGAGCGGAGCGTGCTGCCGACGTCGCGATGCGTGAAGCGTTGCTCGATGCCTGCTTTGGCGAGAACCGCCATGGCCGGACCTGCCAGCGCCTGCGCGACGGACGCGCGCCTGCCACAGGCCTTGCCCTGTCGGCCGTGCGCGAGGGACAGCTCGTGGGAACCGTGCGGCTGTGGCACGTCAGCGCCGGAGGCAGGCCCGCTCTGGTCCTTGGACCGCTGGCGGTCGACTCTGCCTGCCGCGAACTCGGGATCGGCGCCGCGCTGATGCATCAAGCGCTGGCCGCCGCCCGGGCGCGCGGGCATGGTGCCGTGATCCTGCTCGGCGACGCCCCGTACTACGCTCGCTTCGGCTTCTCGCCCGAGAAAACCGGCGCGTTGTCGCTGCCCGGCCCGTTCGAGCGCAACCGGCTGCTGGCGATCGAGTTTGCGGAAGGCGCGCTCGACGGCGCGGAAGGGATGATCGTTCCGACCGGAGCGGCCCTGCCCAAACGGAGGGCGGTTCGCGCTCTCCAGGCGCACGCGGCCTAAGGCATTGCGGTGATCGCAACGACCGAAGCCGCAGCCAGCGGCCATGCCCGGCTGCTGACTTGATGCTGTTCGTTTGGGGTTGCACGGGCCCGAGAAACGCCCTTTAAACCCGCGAAACATCCCTCCCTTCAGTTGAGGTCCGAGAGCATGTCCCGTCGCCTGATTTCCACCGGCTCCCCGTTCGAGAAGGCCGCCGGCTATAGCCGCGCCGTGATCGACGGCGAGTTCGCCTTCGTCGCGGGAACCACGGGCTATGACTACACGACCATGACGATGCCGGCCGACGTCACGAGCCAGTCACGCAACTGCTTCAAGACCATTGAAGCCGCCCTGAAGGAGGGTGGTTTCGAGATGGCCGACATCGTCCGCGCGACCTACTACCTCACAGACATCAAAGACGCTGACGCCCATTTCGCCGTCTGCGGCGAAGTCCTCGGCGACATCCGCCCGGCCGCAACGCTTCTGGTCGTCTCGGCGCTCTACAAGCCTGAGATGAAGGTCGAGATCGAAGTCACCGCCAAGCGCCGCAGCGCCTGATCCACACCCTCACTCTTTGTCTGCCATCACGTTCCGGAGAAACCATCCCATGAGCCCCGCCTCGCAGATCTACGCGAAGATCACCGGTCCCATTGTCATGGTCGGCTTCGGCTCTATCGGCAAAGGCACGTTGCCGCTGATCGAACGGCATCTCGATTACGACAAGTCGCGCGTCACCGTGATCGATCCCAAGGACGAGGGCCGCAAGGCGCATTGCGAGAAGCACAATGTACGCTTCATCCAGAAGGGCGTGACCAAGGACAATTATCGCGAGTTGCTGACCCCGCTACTCACCGAAGGCGGCGGTCAGGGCTTTTGTGTCAATCTTTCAGTCGACACCGGCTCCACCGACATCATGGAGCTCTGCAACGAACTTGGCGCTCTCTACATTGATACCGTCAACGAGCCCTGGCTCGGCTTCTATTTCGACGCTTCGAAGGGCCCGGAAGCGCGCTCCAACTACGCTCTTCGCGAAGTGACGCTGGCCGCCAAGAAGGCGCGCCCGGCGGGCTCCACGACGGCCGTTTCCTGCTGTGGTGCCAATCCTGGCATGGTCTCTTTCTTCGTCAAGCAGGCGCTGCTCAACGTCGCCGCGGATCTGAAGCTCAATGCCCCCAAGCCGAAGACCAAGGCCGAATGGGCGGACCTGATGCGGCAGGCCGGCGTCAAGGGCATTCACATCGCCGAACGCGACACCCAGCGCTCCAGGAACCCGAAAGAGCCTGACGTCTTCGTCAACACCTGGTCGGTGGAAGGTTTCCTGTCGGAAGGCGTGCAGCCCTCAGAACTCGGTTGGGGCACCCATGAGAAATGGATGCCGGAGAATGCGCGGACCCACGAAGCGGGCTGCGGCGCCGCCATTTATCTAATGCAGCCGGGCGCCAACACGCGCGTGCGCACCTGGTGCCCGACCCGCGGCGCGCAGTATGGCTTCCTCGTCACCCACAACGAGTCGATCTCGATCTCCGATTACTTCACGGTGCGCGACGCATCGGGCACGGCGATCTATCGGCCGACCTGTCACTATGCCTATCATCCGGCCGACGATGCCGTGCTCTCGCTGCATGAAATGTTCGGCCGCGCGGCGAAGATGCAGGAAAAGCACCACATCCTCGATGAGAACGAAATCGTCGATGGCATCGACGAGCTCGGCGTGCTGCTGTTCGGCCATGACAACAATGCCTATTGGTACGGATCGCAGCTCTCCATCGAAGAGACCCGCAGGCTTGCGCCCTACCAGAACGCCACCGGCTTGCAAGTGACCTCCGCCGTGCTCGCCGGCATGGTATGGGCGCTGGAGAATCCGAACGAAGGTATCGTCGAAGCCGACGAGATGGATTTCGAACGTCTCTTGGAAATCCAGCTGCCCTATCTCGGCCCGGTGAAGGGCTTCTACACCGATTGGACGCCGCTGACCGATCGTCCGGGACTGTTCCCGGAAGACATCGACACGAGCGATCCCTGGCAGTTCCGGAATATTCTGGTGCGGTGAGGGCTCTGCCGTCATGTCCGGCCTGTCCCGGGCATCGACGCACTTTCTTTCGCGGGACGCCAAGAACGTGGATGGCCGGGACAAGCCCAGCGGTGACGCCGCAACTGGCTGTCGTTATTTCTCCTTGATCGGCGGCGCGATCTTCTCCGCAGGCGCCGCCGGCAGCGCGGGCTTGGTCGCCGCGCCTTGCGTCTGGGATTCGGGCCGTGCGGGCTCGGGAGCCGGCGTGGTCGGGCGATCACCGCCGGGCTTGGACTCCGC
The DNA here is from genome assembly GCF_023073795.1 of Bradyrhizobium sp. 159. NCBI lineage: Bacteria > Pseudomonadati > Pseudomonadota > Alphaproteobacteria > Hyphomicrobiales > Nitrobacteraceae > Bradyrhizobium > Bradyrhizobium sp. 159. Next base: position 100,739 of record NZ_JADPKE010000042.1, read on the forward strand.
AGGCGTCTTGCCCTGATCGTCCGAAGGAGTGCCCTGGAGCGGTGGCGTTGCCTGCGCCATCTGCATCCGGTTCTCGGCGCGAATCTGCGCCAGCGACAGGCCCGACACCACGACGCCCGCGGCGAACAGCGAGCAGGCGATCATCAGGTCGAGTTTCAGTCTGCGCTTCTCATTGCCTGTCATGTCGATCACCGCGTTTGCCCGCGGGACCAACGAAATGGCCGCGCGCGGGTTCCGCGCCTGCCCGGGCGGGAACCGCACCCCTGCGCGCTAAAACGCCGCGCTCAATCCGTGGTGCTGACTTCCCAAGTGGCGTGGCGCACGCCCGGAAGGTGCTGGAGATCCGTCGCGACCGCGTTCAGCTCGTTCGGATCGACCGCGGTCGCTACCAGCTTTGCGACGATCTCCAGGATGTCCTCGCCGATCTCCACCAGGTCGATATCAGCAACGGAATATTTCGCGGCTTCCAACCTCTCGACGAGGCGGTCGCGCATGTCAGGCAGAGCGTCGGCCGCCACCGCTATCTTGAAGTAATAGGTCGCCTCCAGTGCCCGCTCATTCAGCGGAATGCGATTGATAGCATTGACGAGTGGACGCAGCAGTGTGTTTCCGGCGATGACGAACACGGTCAGCGCCGCGGCCTGCGCGACCATGTCGGCCCCGGCGCAGGAGCCGACCGCGGCGGAGGCCCATAGCGTCGCGGCCGTATTGAGCCCGCGCACGTCCATGCCCTGCTTCATAATGACACCGGCGCCGAGGAATCCGATGCCGGAGACGACGTAGGAGATCACCCGCACCGCGCCGGCGGCGCCATCCAGATGCATGGCGAGATCGACAAAGGCGGCGGCGCCGACCGCGACCAGCACATTGGTGCGCAGGCCCGCGGTGCGCTGGCGGTACTGCCGCTCGGCGCCGATCAGCGTCCCCAGCACGAAGGCCGTGAACAGGCTGATCAGCGTGTCTGCAAAATCGGCAATCTGGAATGTCGTCAGAAACCGCATGGTCCCCTATACGGCCGGGACCATGACAGATTAAAGCTCCAGCAGGCCGCCGTCCCCATTTTCATCCGCAAACGCCAGCAGCGTGCCCTTGGCGTTCCAGGCGAGCGCGGCCACGGGTGGCGTGCCGTTGCGGCGGACCAGGATTTCCGCACCGTCCTCCAGCCGCACCATCAGCACGGTGCCGTCGCTGTAGCCGGCGGCAAGGATATCGTTCTTGGGGTGACAGGCCACCACGGACACGCGGGCCTGGAGCGGCGCGAGCATCGCGGGCTCCTTGCCCATCGGACCGTCCTTGCTGGCAAACGGCCACAGGATGACGGTGTCGGCGCCCGAGGTCGCCAGAGCCTTGCCGCCGGCGCTCCAGGACATCGAGCGGACGCGGCCGGGATAGCCGGTCATGCGCATGTGCCTGTTATCGGCGAGCCGCCAGCCGTGCAGCGCCGCCTCGTGCATCGCGGTGACCAGGAACTTGTTGTCCGGGCTGAAGGTGACGGCGAGATGCGAGCCGGCCCACGGGAGGAATTCGGCTGTGGCAGCCATGTTGGGAAACCACAACGTCGCGCCGTTGTAATGTGCGATCGCAAGCCGCAGGCCTTTTGGCGCGAAGGCAAGCCCGCCGACCGTCGAGGGCACCTCGATCGACTTCTCCTCGTTCTTGCCGCTCTTGACGTTCGCCGTCTTGCCGGCCGACCAGGCTAAGGCGCCATCTGGATGCAGCGCCACCGCATCGATCCAGCGCCGTTTGGGGTCGGTGGCGAGCAGCGTCACCTCCCCCTTGGCATCGAGGGAGACGACCTTGCCGTCGTCGCCGCCCATGACGAGGCGCTTGCCGTCGGAGGCGGTCGAGAGAATGCCGCCGCTGTGCACGGCGACCGTGCTGATCTCGCCCTTGGCGTCGACCAGCGCGACTTTCTCCTCGCCGCCGACGAAGGCGGCCCGATCGGCGAGGAAATGCGCCGAGGTCACGCCCATGCCGAGCGCGATCGGCTTGACGCGGTCGGTGACGGAGACGATCGAGGCGGAATCAGGAGCCGGCGTAAACTCTTTCATCACGAGACGATGCAGCTCTCAAAACCCTTGCGGATGGCCTCTTCCGGCAGTTCGCGGCCGATGAAGACGAGGCGGCTCTCGCGCGGCTCACCCTCCTTCCACTTCCGCTGGTGGTTGCCCTCCAGCATCATGTGGACGCCTTGGAAGACGTAGCGGTCATCGTCATCGTGGAAGGCGAGGATGCCCTTGGAGCGCAGGATCTTGCCGCCCTCGACCTGCACCAGGTTCTGGAGCCAGGGCATGAACACGTTCGGATCGAGCGGCTTGTCGGTTTTCAATGACAGCGACTGCATGTCCTCGTCGTGATAGTGCTTCAGGCCATGGCCGTGATGATGGTCGTGACCACGGTGGTGATGATCATGGTCGTGATCATGATCATCGGCCTCAAGGAAATCCGGCTCGATGTCGAGGATGCGGTCGAGGTCGAACGCGCCGCGATCGAGCACGTCAGCCAGCGCCACCGAACAGCGCTCGGTGCGATGCAGCTTCGCATAGGGATTGATGGCGCGGATGCGGGCCTCGACCTCCGCGAGCTCGCCCTTGTTGACGAGATCGGTCTTGTTCAGCACGATCACGTCGGCGAACGCGATCTGGTTCTTCGCCTCGGGCGCGTCTTTCAGCCGGTCGGACAACCACTTTGCATCGGCGACCGTCACCACTGCGTCGAGCCGCGCGTTTTTCTGCACGTCCTCGTCGACGAAGAAGGTCTGGGCGACGGGCGCGGGATCGGCAAGGCCCGTGGTCTCGACGATGATGGCGTCGAACTTCCCCTTGCGCTTCATCAAGCCGTCCATGATGCGCACGAGGTCGCCGCGCACGGTGCAGCAGATGCAACCGTTGTTCATCTCGAACACTTCCTCATCGGCGCCGATGATGAGATCGTTGTCGATGCCGATCTCGCCGAATTCGTTGACGATGACAGCGTATTTCTTGCCGTGGTTTTCCGACAGGATGCGATTCAAAAGCGTGGTCTTGCCGGCACCGAGATAGCCGGTCAGGACGGTCACGGGAATTTTTGGGGAGGTCACTTCAGACATAACAACTCCGGATTTCGGGCTTTCGCGCGACGCGAGGCGGGGTGGCCCCCTGCCCTAATGGTCAAGCGCGCTGATCAGGGCCTTTATATTGTGCCTGACCATGTCAATGTAAGTGGGTGCAGGCCCCTTTTCGCCGGTTAAACCGTCGGAAATCAGGGTCCCGCCGACCTTTGCGCCGGTCTCGGCCGCGATCCGCCGGATCAGCCGGTCATCGCTGATATTTTCCAGGAATACTGCCGGGATTTTTTCGGCCTTGATCTGGCCGATGATCGCGGCGATGTCGCGCGCGCTGGGCTCGGTCTCCGTGGAGACGCCCAAGGGGGCGATGAACCGGATACCGTATTCGGCGGAAAAATAGCCGAAGGCGTCGTGGGTGGAGATCACCTTGCGCCGCTCCAGTGGGATTCTCGCCACGGCTTCGCGGACCTCACTGTCGAGGGCTTCGAGTGTTTCCAGATAGGCTTTGGCCCGAGCGCGGAAGAACTCCGCGTCATCCGGGGCAGCAGCGGCGAGCGCATTGGCGATATCGGTGACGTAGATCTTGGTATTGGGGATGGACTGCCAAGCGTGGGGATCTGCGGCCGAACCCAATTTCAGGGGCGTGATACCGGCGCTTGCAGTCACGACCGTCGCCTTGCTGCCGGAGGATTGCACGAGCCGCGGCAGCCATCCCTCGAGGCCGAGCCCGTTGACGACGACGAGCTTTGCATCGGCGATCCGCTTCGCATCGCTCGGCGCAGGCGTGTAGACGTGGACGTCGCTGTCGGCGCCGACCAGCGTGGTCAGATTGATCCGGTCACCACCGACATTGCGGACGAAATCGGCCAGGATCGAGAAGCTCGCGACCACGTTGAGCCGCTCGGCGGCGTGCAGCGGCGAGGCGATCAGCAACAGCGCGCAAAGCAGGATGAGCCGCATCGTCACGCTTCCAGATGCCGGCCGGGAAACAATTGCCGGACGATACCGCCGACGCGGCCGAACAGGACGGAGGCCACGTAGAGCACCGTCGCCACGAGAATGATCGCAGGGCCCGACGGCACTCGGGTCTGGAACGACAGCACGAGGCCGGCATAGCCCGAAACCGCGGCAGCAATCACGGCGATGCAGATCATGGCGGTGAGATCGCGCGACCAGAATCGCGCAATGCCGGCCGGCAGGATCATGAGGCCGACCGCAAGCAGCGTGCCGAGCGCCTGAAAGCCGTTGACGAGGTTGATCACGACGAGCGCGAGGAAGGCGAGATGCGCAGGGCCCCCGGCGCGACTCACCGTGCGCAGGAACAAGGGATCGACGCTCTCGATCACCAGCGGGCGGTAGATCACCGCAAGCACCAGGAGCGTCACCGTGGCGTTGAAGGCCACCACTAGCAGCGTCTGGTCGTCCATCGCGAGAATGTTGCCGAACAGCACATGCAACAGGTCGATATTGGTCCCCTTGATCGAGACGATGGTAACGCCGAGCGCCAGCGAGGCCAGGTAGAAGGTGGCCAGCGAAGCGTCCTCCTTCAGCCCGGTCGAGCGCGCGACCACACCGGCGAGGATTGCGACCGCAAAGCCGGCGATCAGGCCGCCGGCGGTCATCGCGAACAGGTTGAGCCCGGAGAGCAGGAAGCCGACGGCGGCGCCCGGCAGGATCGCATGTGCCATGGCATCGCCGACGAGGCTCATCCGCCGCACCATCAGGAACACGCCGATCGGCGCGCCTGCCAGCGACAGTGCGATCACGGCGGCGAGTGCCCGCCGCATGAACTCGAATTCGGTGAACGGACCGATCAGCGCGTCATAGGCCATTTGCAATCACGCCGCCTGCGACCGCCCGTCGTCGCCGGCGCAGGCCGTCGCGCTGTCGTCGAAAGCCTCGCACATCCGCATCGCGACCATCAGGTTTTCCGGCGTCAGCACCTCGGCCGTCGGCCCCCAGGCCACGGGGCCGCGCGCCAGCACCAGTGTCTCGCTGAAATGGGTACGCACCATCTCCATGTCGTGCAGCGCGGCGAGCACGGTGCGGCCCTCGGTGTGCCAATCCTTCACCAGCGCGAGCAGATCGGCCGTGGTCTTGCTGTCGATGGCGTTGAAGGGCTCGTCGAGCACGATCAGACTCGCGTCCTGAAGCAGCACCCGGGCGAACAGCACGCGTTGCATCTGGCCGCCGGAGAGCGTGCCGATCGGGCGATTCTCGAAACCGTTGAGGCCAACGGCGGCAATTGCGCGCAGGATTTTGTCCCGCGCAGCCTTGCCGATGCCGCCGAACAGGCCGGTCCTGCGCCACAGCCCGGTGCCGACGAAATCGAACACCGAGATCGGAAAGCTGCGGTCGATCTCGGCGCTCTGCGGCAGGTAGGCGATGTCCCTGCTATCGAGGCCACCGAGGTGGATGCTGCCGTCGAGAGGCTTGAGGATGCCGACGATGCCGCGCAGCAGCGTCGACTTGCCGGCGCCGTTCGGGCCGATCACTGCGACCAGCGCGCCGGATGCGACCTCGCCATTGAGATGGTGCACGGCCGGATGCCGGTCATAGCCGAGCGTGACGTTGTGGAAGTGCAGTGCCGCCATGGTCACCTCATCGCCAGAAAGACCATGCCCCAGAGCACCGCGCAGACAGCGAGCGCGGCCGCGAGGCGGCCGGCCGTGGTCATGCGCAGGATCGACCAGGGGGCCGCCTGGGCCGGATGCGGCGAAGCGGGATCATGGACATGGGCATGGGTGTGGTCATGCCCCTGCGAATGCACGTGGTCGTGGGAGTGGTCGTGATGACGGGCGTGAGACACGGCGGGAACCATGCGAGGACGTTATATTATAACATTGCGTCTGTCCACGCCGGGCTCAAGGCTTGCCGATCAGCATGGCGATGGCGGCCGCCACGAACGGGAACGGCACCGATACGGCGCAGCGGAACCAGACGAAACGAGCCGGCATGAATGGGATCTCCCACAGGATCACCCGCTGGAACGCGAACAGGGCCCAGGCGACGACATAGGCAACCACCTGGGGCACCCCGCCGCCCGACTTCAGCGCCACCGTGCCGATGGAGAAGCCGATGACAGGTCCGCCCGGCGTGGCGGCACCGGCGACCACGGCGGACGCGACCCCGAGCCATCCGCTGTCCGGCCCGAGCCACCCGGTGATCACCTGCTGCGGGATGATGGCGGCGATGTAGCCGGAGCCGATCACCCCCAGCGCGATCCGCGGCACGATGTTGATGAAGTCCAGCGAGCCTTCGCGCAGCGAAGCGCTGAACACGGCAGGGCCGCGGCCGAAGGCGATCAGGCCGACGCCGAACACCGAACTCCACAACAAGATGTCGATCAGAAGCGCGGCGCTCACGTCTCGTCATCCTTCGTCATCGGCTTCGGATAGAGCCGGACATAGACGAAGCGGCCGAGCGCGCCGGCGAGCACCGGCAGCGGCAGCGAGATCACGATCCGCCACAGCGTGAAATCGGTGCCCATGATCGGGATTTCCCATGCCACCGCCCGACCGTAGCCGATCAGGGTCCAGCTCACGACCATGGCGATGGTGGCTCCGAAATCGGCGCCGACCGCGAGCAGCGCGCTCGCGACCGGATAGGCGGTGAAGGGACCGCCCGGCAGGATCGCGCCGAAGGCGGTGCCGATCAGAAGCCCCATCAGGCCGGATTTCGGCCCGAGCGAGCGCGAGACCTTTTCGTGCGGCAGGATCTCCGAGATGAACGCACCGAGCAGACAGCCGGCCAGCACGCGCGGCAGGATGCCGCCGAACAGCGAAAGGTCGTGGGTGAGAATGTCGAGAACACCGCCCGTGCCGTCACGCCGCCAGACCAGAGCGGCGCTCACCGCCACCAGGACCGCGATGATGATGGTCGACCAGCCGATCGGCTTGCGCACACGCCCAGGCCGCGGCTCGGAGTCCGCGTCCTCGGCAGACGCCGGGTCTTTCGGGGAAGGTTCTGACAAACGGGCTTGGGTCGGATCGAGGGGATGCCCGTCCTGATTAAGCGCGCCGGCGATGTGATGCAAACGGTGTGATGACACACCCATGCGCGCACCGCGCAAGGCAATTCCGCATAGCAAAAAGGCGGCCGCAGACGACCGCCTTGTCTGTCATTCCGGGACGCACGAAGTGCGAACCCGGAATCTCGAGATTCCGGGTCTGGTGCTGGCGCACCATCCCGGAATGACGAGATGAGACCTCACGCCTTCTCGAACAGGGACTCGACGTATTCCCAGTTCACGAGGTTCTCGACGAACGCCTTGAGATAGTCCGGACGGCGGTTCCGATAGTCGATGTAGTAGGAGTGCTCCCAGACGTCGCAGCCGAGGATCGGGGTGGCGCCGTGCACCAGCGGATTCTCGCCGTTCGGGGTCTTGGAGATCTCAAGCTTGCCGTTCTTGACCTGGAGCCAGCACCAGCCGGAGCCAAACTGGCCGACGCCGGCCGCCTGGAAGTCGGTCTTGAACTTCTCGAAGCCGCCGAGGTCCTCGTTGATCTTCTTCTCGAGCTTGCCCGGCAGCTTGGTGCCGCCGCCATTGGGCTTCATCCAGCTCCAGAAATGAATGTGATTGTAGTGCTGGCCGGCATTGTTGAACACCGCGGGGTTCTTGCCGAACGAGCCCTTGACGATCTCTTCAAGGGATTGGCCTTCCCATTCGGTCCCCTTGAGCGCGTTGTTGCCGTTGGTGACGTAGGCCTGATGATGCTTGTCGTGATGATATTCCAGCGTCTCCTTCGACATGTACTGGCCGAGGGCGTCATAGGCGTAAGGGAGGGGGGGCAGCGTAAAGGTCATGGCTTCTTGTCCGCAACTGGTGGGAACGAGTTCTAACGGTCACCCCTTATAGAAGGTTCCGTGGCCGTTAAATACCGCCAATTTGCGAAAATGCGTGAGGCGGACGCTTGGCACGATTGCATAAATCGTCGCAGCACGCGGGCATTCGCGCGGCTGGGTGCCCTGGTACAAAATAACATTGCCTTTGAGGCGCTTATCCCAGAACGAATGCATCAACCGACGTTGCGAAAGAGAAAGTCATGAGCATCGAAATCGACATCCTGAACGGCGACGCCTCGTGGCCGATCGCAGAGCCGCTGCACCAGGCGGTCTGGGGCCAGCACATGGTCGCGGATAAGCCCTGGGCTCATGTCAAATGGGCCAATGCCGATCTCCGCGTGCTGATCGAAACGCCCGAGGATGGTCTCGTCTGCCATGTCGGCGTCTACTTCCGAACCGTCACCTGGAACGGGCAGAAGGTCCATGTCGGCGGCATCGGCGGCGTCTGCACCCGCGAGGACCGGCGCGGCCGCGGCTACGCGACCATGGCGATGGACGCGGCGGTGCACACCATGCGCGCCAACGAGGCGGTGCGCTTCGCGCTGCTGTTCTGCGAGCCGCACAATTTCGCGTTCTACGAGGCGCGCAGATGGCAGCCCTTCAAGGGCGAGGTCTATTGCGAACAGCCGGAGGGCCGAATCCGCTTCGACTACATGGCACCCTACGTCTTCGACATCGTCCGCGCGCCGACGCTGGGCACCATCGACCTATGCGGCCTGCCGTGGTGAGCCCTGCGTGAGCAAGGGCTGCGCCGGCCGCCTCACGCCCTATAATATGTCAACCATCATTTAACGTCCCGCCCGGTGAACATGACGATCGACGCCTCTGCAGACGCCGTCCCGCCGATTGCGCCGGTCGCCTCCCCCATCGCCAGCCTGCTGACGGCGCCGATCCTGCCGACATTGCTGCGGCTCACGATTCCCAACATGATCGCGATGGTCGGCAGCACGCTGGTTGCGATCGCCGAGACCTCCTATATCGGCCGGCTCGGCACCATCCCGCTCGCCGCGATCGCGCTGGTGTTTCCGTTCGCAATGCTGACGCAGATGATGAGCGCGGGCGCGATGGGTGGTGGCGTCTCCTCCGCGATCAGCCGCGCGCTCGGGGCGGGAGATCGCGACCGCGCCGCGACGCTCGCGCTGCATGCGGCCATCATAGGCCTCTGCGGCGGGCTGTTCTTCACGGTGATGATGCTCGTGTTCGGCCGCTCGTTCTTTGCGCTGCTCGGCGGCCGCGAGCGCGTGCTCGAGGAGGCCAGCGGCTATTCGCAGGTGCTGTTCTCCGGCGCCGTCGCGATCTGGCTCGTCAACACGCTGGCCTCGGCAATCCGCGGCACCGGCGATATGCGTCTGCCTTCGATGACGCTGATCGGGGCGAGCGTGCTCCAGGTCGCGCTCGGCGGCACCCTCGGCCTCGGCCTGTTCGGCGTGAAGCAGTTCGGCATGCCGGGCGTAGCGAGCGGCCAGCTGATCGCGTTCAGCTGCGCCGCGGTCTTTTTGCTCTGGTATCTCTTGTCCGGCCGCAGCCGATTGCAGCTCGACGTCCGCGCCTTCCATTTCGAGCGGGCGATGTTCCTGGACATTCTCAAGGTGGGCGCGGTGGCTTGCCTGTCGCCCCTCCAGACCGTGCTCACCATTCTGATCTTCACAAAAATCCTCGCGACCTTCGGCACCGAGATGCTGGCCGGCTACGGCATCGGGTCGCGGCTGGAATTCCTGCTGATCCCGATCACCTTCGCCTTCGGCATCGCATCGGTGCCGATGGTCGGCATGGCAATCGGCGCCGGACATTTGAAGCGCGCGCGGCGCGTGGCCTGGACCGCGGCGACCGCCTCCGGGCTCACGGTCGGCCTGATCGGCCTCGTGATCGCGCTCGATCCGTCGCTATGGGTCGCGCTCTTCACACGGGATCCCGGCGTAACCGCCGCTGCCTACAGCTATTTCTACTGGGCAGGTCCGGCTTTCGTGTTCTTCGGCATGGGCGTATCGTTGTATTTCTCCTCACAAGGCGCGGCGCGCGTCGGCGGGCCCGTGCTCGCCTCCACGGCGCGGCTCCTGATCGTCGCGGTCGGCGGCGTCAGCCTCATGATGGTGCAGGCGCCGGCCTGGACCTTGTTCGCTCTGGTCGGCGGCGCCATGGTCGTGTTCGGGCTGTCGACCGCCGCCTCGGTCGCCTTCGTGCGCTGGGGCAAATGAGCGCAGGCGAATAGGCGCACGCAATAAGCGCGGGAATGTGATTCTATCCAGCGTTGCACTATCCTGCCGGCCTGCTATGGGAGGCGCCTTCATTTTCGGGGGCACTCTCCATGTTCAGCAGATTCGCGCTTCCCTTCGTCGTCCTGGCTGCACTGCTTGGCGCAGCGAGCGCCCATGCGCAGAGCGCCGATGGCACTTGGCTCACCCAGGCAGGCGATGCGCGCGTGAAGATCAGCAGATGCGGCGGTGGCATCTGCGGCCACATCGTCTGGCTGCGCGAACCCTATGACACCGCGACCGGCCAGCCCGCGACCGACAGCAAGAATCCCAATCCCGCGCTCGCGAAGCGTCCGATGATCGGCCTGCCATTGTTCAGCGACATGCAGCCGTCAGCTCCGAACAAATGGTCGGGCCAGATCTACAATGCCGACGACGGCAGCACCTATGCGAGCAGCGTCACGGTGACGGGCGCGGATTCGTTGCGGGTCGAAGGCTGCGTCGGCGCACTCTGCGGCGGCGAGACCTGGACGCGCGCGGGACGCTAGCGGTTCACGCCACCATCGCCTTCAACGCCGTGGCAGCCGAGGCATAGCCGCCCCGCGCGCCGTCGATGAAATGGACGTGATCACTGCGCAGCGCCGAGGGCGTGAAGCAGGTCATCATCGCCGCGTCCTGCTGGTAGAGGCCGTAGCGCACGATGCCATCGCGCGCGGCCGCAGCGAGACGATCGCTCAGCGCGCGTTCGAGCTCGGCCGTACAGTCGAGGATCATGCGCAGTCCGTCGTCATATTTCCTGAAGTCCGAGTTCTCGACCACCTGACGCTTGTAGACGTTTGGCACGAAGCCGCCGACCTTGATGTCGAAGCGCATGATCAGATAGGCGAACAACGTGTAGGCCAGGACGGTGGCGCGGCGCACGAGCAGAGGGCCGCGGCGCTTGGTGCGGGCTTCATAATCCAGCCCCTGCGGCGGCCATTTCAGCGGCGGCCCCTGCGCCGGCACTGGACGGCCGGCATCCGGACTGCGCTCGGCGAGATGGATGACGTCCTCGATCACCTTGCGGAAAGCCAGCGGGTCAGCGCCGCGCGCCGGCATCACCAGCACCGAGAGAATCAATCCGCGTGACGCAGGCATTACCTCGAAGCGGCAGGACAGGCCGGAGAGATCGGGCTGCGTACCGTTTGGCGCTTCAGCCACCGCGAACTCGCCGCGCTTCATCGCGGCGTCCGCCCAGGCCAGGCCGCCGCCGGAGAACATCGCATAGGACAGGTTCGCCGACGGACCGAAGCGTGCGACGCGTACGTCAAGGCCCTGCGCACGGATGGCGCTGACCGGCACCAGGGCGACGCGCATCTTCAGATCGAGGTCCTCCCGTACCCAGGTCGCGGTTGCCGCCAGCGCGTCGCGGGCAAGTTCAAGATCGTGAGGCGCGACCGCAAAGCTCGCTCCGTCGCCGCCGAACACGAAAGGGAATTCGCGCCCCTCCAACGCGTTCGTCACCGCCGCGATCACGGCGGCGCCGGCCATGTTCACCGCTTTGTAGCGCTGCGCCGCGATCGCCTTGGTGGAATCGACGATGTCCGCAACGCCGATGCTCCAATTGTTCGGCAGCGGCGAATACAGCACCGGATCCATCAGGCTGGTGAAACCGCGGAAGACCGGAATGCCGCCGTAAAAGGATTCGCCTGATGTCATCGGGGGATGCCGGATGGTTGGGATGGCACGTTGAAAAACAGATACGCGGCAGGACCGATCAGGGTTCGCCGGCCGGTCTCGCCGCGACGTCCCGATCATTGGCCAAATGGAGCTGAACAACAAGCTCGCACCGCGATGCAATGTCGCACTTTGATCGACATCAACGGCGCATCGCAAATGGTGTTTACTCTTGATTTATCGAAAATGATTGCCGCGGAATCATCGAAGCGTCCGCCTTCGGCCACGAGGACGCGACCTCACCCGTACGCCGGCATACGGGCCTCGACGCAATCGCCGGTGAAGATGCCGGAAAGGCCGACCGCCGCCGTCGCCGATTGATTTGCCGAAGACCTTGATGGCACCGGACGTGAGCGGCTAGTGCAGCTTCTCGTCCTGACGCTTGCGCAAGACATCGAGAGAGGCGTCATGACAGCCGATCAGACGCACGAATTGCTGCGGATACATCTCATGGCCGTTGCCACCGAAATTCTGATGCGTCATCGGCGGACAACGGCCGTCATCGGACGTCGCGCGGGATTGCTCCGTCTGGCCCTGATTTGAAGGGGTCATGTCAGGCATGGTCATGACTGCTCCCTGTCGGTTAGGGCAGACGGATTGACGTAACCCAGCCGGTTGCGAGGCATCTTACGACCACATCCGGTGAATTGAAATTGGGCCGGATCAACTCTATGGCGGCGGCGGAGTTCCGCTTATGCCGTATTCCCCGCGTCGATCGTGAACACGGTGCCAGTGACGTTGCGCCCGCCCTCGCCGAGCAGATATTCCACCATGCGCGCGACGTCCTCGGTCTCGGGCAGGCGGCGCAGCGCGCTGCGGCCGGCGATGCGCTTGCGTCCCTCGTCGGAGAGATTGTGCGTCAGCTCGGTCTCGATGAAACCCGGCGCGATCGCGTTCACGGTGATGCCGAGCTTGCCGACCTCGCGCGCCAGCGAGCGGGTGAAGCCGGTGGCGGCGGCCTTGGTGGCGCCATAGACCGAGAGGCCGTTATAGCCGGTGGTGGCGATGATAGATGAGATGTTGATGATGCGGCCGGCGCCATCGGCCATCATCTGCCGCGCCACGTATTTGGTGAGGATAATCGGCGACAGCACGTTGAGCTGCACCAGCGCCGCGATCTCGGAATTGTGCATGGTCGCGAGCAGGCCTTCGGTGCCGAGGCCGGCATTGTTGACGAGGCCGTAGATCGGGCCGAATTCGTCGCGGACGAGCTTTGCGAACGCCGGGATCGCATCGATCACGGCGAGATCGCAGGCGCGGAAATGCAGGCGTCCTTCGGACCCGGCGATCCCGGCCTTGAGCTCCTCGCTCTCGCGCCGTGCGGCCGCAATCACGTTGAAGCCGGCGCCGGCGAGGCGCCTTGCAATCGCAAGGCCGATGCCGCGGCTGCCGCCGGTGACTAGAACGTTATGCATCGGTGCGCGCCAGTTTGCCGGCCGGAGTGACATCGAGCGCCTCGACGAAGCGGATGACCGCCGGCACCTTGTGTGAGGCGAGTTGCGCGCGGCACTGATCCAGAATCTGGTCGCGGATCTCTTTCGTGCGCGCAGGATCGCAGCCGTCGGCGAGAATCACGTCGGCGACAACGATGCCGCCGGTGATCGGACTGCGGCGGGATTTGGCCCGTGACATCCGCACGTCGGGATGGCGGTTGATCACCGCCTCGATCTCCTCGGGGTGAACCTTCAGCCCGCCGATATTGATGATGCCGCCGCGGCGGCCGATGAAATAATAGCGATCGCCGCGCAACTCGACGATGTCGCCGCTGTCGACAAACCCATCCGCGTCGGTGAGCGCGGCAGCGTCGCGGGCAATGTAAGCATGTGCGGTGCGCGTCGAGCGAATGCGCAGCGAGCCGTCGACCACCTTCATCTCGACACCATTGCGGTTGCCGAGATAGTTGGCGGGAAAGCCCTCAAGCCCGTCATTGACAGCAAAGCCGACGCCGGCCTCGGTCGAGGCATAGGCATGACCGACCGAGGCATTGGGAAATGCCGCCTTCAGGCCGTCCAGCACCGCCTGATCGGCGATCTCGCCGGAGAGACGGACGTAGGCCGGCGCGAACTGTGCCGCCGAGCCGCTCATCAGGAGCTTGCGCCAGTGCGAGGGCGTGCCGGAAATATGCGATACGCCGCGCGCGTTCAGCCGCACGACGTGATCGGCCAACGCCTCATGCGGATCCGACAGCACCATGGAGCCGCCGGAGAGGATGGCGCGGAGGAAGATTTGCAGGCCGCCATAGCGGCGGATGTCGTAAAACGTCGCCCATACCGGCGCGGGCCCGCGCGGCGGACCTTCGGCGACGATCGCGCCGGTGAGAGCTTCCAGCGTGTGGCCGACGATCTTTGGCACGCCCGAGGTGCCCGAGGTGAGCATCAGCCATTCCGTGGCACGTTCGGTCTTCGCCGGCGCGGCCGCTTCGAGCGGCAATTGCGCCGTGACGATGAGCGCGACACCGGTGTTGGTCCAGCCATCGTCGTCGTCGGTGACGACAGCATCGATCCCGGCATCCGCGATCAACGTGTCGAGATACGCCGGCTTGAGATCGGGTGGGCATAACAGCATGCGACGGGCAATGCCGTCGAGCTCGATCATGGCAAGGCCGGACCGGAGCTGGTCGGATAGCTTGAGGAGCACGCAGCGGCCGGACAATTCGCGCAGACAGCCACCCAGGACCGTGTGCGACAGGATGTCCGTCAGCGACACAACATGGTGCGCGTCCGAGAGCGTGCGGCCCTTCAGCTCCGCGCCGAGATGGTCGCGAAGCGCAAAGATCTCACGCGGGGACATTTTCGTAGGCCCGCACGAAATCGCCGACGGTCGCGGGGAACGATGCGTCCTCGGAAATGGTGAAGGGGTCGACGCCGGTCTCGTCTTCGAGGCGCGCAACCAAGATCGCGAAGGCGAGCGAGTCGAAGCCCGTCTCGTGCAGGGACAGATCGTCCGAGAGTGCGGGAAGCGTGACGTGCTGCTCCTTGGCGATCTGCTGGATCGCTTCAATGACCTTAGACCTTACCGACATGGCTGGCTCGCTTGTTGTTATCGATTGTTCGCGTTGCGGCGGCTCTTGCTGACCGCCTCCCCATGACCGCCTGTGTACCCGACAGAAGTAAATGGCTTCTTGGACAATTCAGATAAAATTGGACCTATCTGCGCATTTTCGCAGCGTTACAGCCTGATCGTGCCGTCCACGATTTGCGCATGGGCCTCGGCGTCGAGCGCGACATAGGCGCCGGATTTCGGGTCCAGCATGAACAGCGGATCTGCTATCGCGTCCGGATCGAAGCCTTCGCGCGCGAGGTCGCCCTTCTTCTGCTTGAAGGTCTCGGTCGCGTCGATCTCGCAGCAGATACGGATGAAAACGGGGCAGGCATAGGCCGGCAGGCGCTGTCCCAGATGCGCGGGCAGCGCGGCGATGTCAAAGCCCTCGTTCACGACAAGCGCGCTCATGCCGGCGCGACCGTCAGTGCCGGGGATGCTGACACCGTAGGTGGTAGCATCAATCACGCCGGTGAAATCGCGCACGGCATCGTTCACCTCCGACGCCGCGACGTTCTCGCCCTTCCAGCGGAAGGTGTCGCCGATGCGGTCGACGAAGTGGAAGAAGCCCTTGTCGTCGAGCCGCATCAGGTCGCCGGTGCGGAACCAGGCATCGCCCCGGGCAAAGACGTCGCGCAGGATCTTCTTCTCGGTCTCGCCCGCGTCGGTATAGCCCTCGAAACGGCCGCCGCCCTGGTCCGCGGTACCGATGCGGCCGATCGCTTCACCGGCCTCACCGCGGGCGCAGGCGATGCAAAAGCCTTCTTCGTTGCGTAACGGCGCGCCGCTGTCGGAGTCGAGCTTGATGAGGCTCGCGGGAAAGCGGTGCGCGAGCAGCGGTGGAATGCGGCCGATCGCGCCGGGCTGCCCCTCGACGTTGAACAGCGAGAAATTGCCTTCGGTCGCCGCATAGAATTCGAGGATGCGGGGAATGGAAAAGCGCGCCTGAAAGTCTTCCCAGATGTCGCCACGCAGGCCGTTGCCACAGACGAGCCGCAGACGATGCGCGTTCTCATATTCCGACGGCGGCGCCTTGAGCAGATAGCGGCAGAGCTCGCCGATGTACTGGAACAGCGTGCAGTCATGCCGGACGATGTCGGACCAGAAATGCGAAGCCGAAAACTTTTCCGCAATCACCACCGACCCGCCGGCAGCCAGCATGCTGCAGGGCGCGACAATGCCGCCGACCGAGTGGAACAGCGGCAGGCAATCGTAGAGCCGGTCCTGCGGCGTCGCCCCGGTGAGGCCGGCGAACCAAAAGCCCCAGTTGAGGATGCGGCGGTGGCTGATGCTGGCGGCCTTCGGGAGGCCGGTGGTGCCCGAGGTATAGATCAGCAGCGCGCGGTCATCGATGGCGACGTTGCCATATTCGTCCGGCGAGAGCGCTCCATCGTCGAGCGCGGCCAGCGCCACGTCGATCGCGCGTTCGCCGCGGGCATCGCCATGGGTCCAGACTTTTGCTTCGGTCTTCAGATACGGCGCGGCGCTGTCCAGCATCCCCGTCAGCTTATGCGCAACGATGACATGCGACGGCTTTGCGACATCGATGCAATGCGCGAGCGATTGCCCAACGAGTTTGGTGTTGATCAACGCGGCCACGCCGCCGACACGGCTGATGCCGAGCCAGGCCGCGACATAGTCGATGCCGTTCGGCATGATCAGAGCAACGGTGTCGTCCTTGGCAATCCCAGCCGAGCGCGCCCAGCGCGCATAGCGGTTGATCCTCTTCGACAGGCCTTCGTAGTCGAGAGTGGCCTCGTCCATGACCAGCGCTGCGCGATCGGGCTGGCGTCGCGCCCAATCGTCGACGACGTCAGCGAACAGACGGCCCGGCAAAGTCTCGATCCGCGCGGTGAGCTCGATCGCCTTCAGCCAGATTTTCGAAGCCGAGGGCGCGCGCGCGACTTTCGGTTGCTCAATGACACTGGTGGTCATGCCGTTCATTCTCTCAGGCCGTGTGTGCTGATCCAGCAGCTTAGACCTGCGAGCCTGCCCAGATGTTAAGAGACAGGGTAAACCCGGTTAGTACGGGATTAACGCTGGTGACCCTTGGTCAAGCCGGAGGGATCGGCGGCATGCCGATGGCCGAGACGATCGCTGGCGCAGGTGGTGGAGTTGCCGGGGTTCAGGAAGGGGTAGCGGTAAGCCCCAGGCGAGGCGGAGCGGCAATCCGCCCGGCCTTAACCGTTTAGCCTGTAACGCGGGCGCGAGGCCGGGGCGTTGACGGGATAGTACGGATTAAGGTCGCAGGTCGCGGCGCGGCCCGACGCCGTGGCGCGGCACTGCGGTACCGAGATGAACGAACAGTCGTACCACTCCCCGCCCCCGCCGTTCGCGCCGGAATAGACGTGCATGCAGATGGGATAGCGGGGGTCGAAAGTCTGCGCATGCAGCGGCGCGGCCGCCAGCATGGCACCGAAAGTCATGATCAGGCCGAGTGAGTGGCGCATGAAGACAGTCCTCAGAAGTCGCAGCGCTAGTGCACCTTCTTGTGGCGGCGGCGCGGCGGCGGCGGTTCATCGAAGGCGTAATAGGGATTGACGTCGCAGCTGGCCGAGCGGCCCGACGCCGTGGCGCGGCATTGCGGCAGCGAGGTGAACGAGCAGTCGAAATAGTCACCGCCGCCACCGGTGAAGCCGCCGGGCGTATAGACGTGCATGCACACCGGGTATCGCGGATCATAGGTCTGGGCGCTGGCATCTGACGCGCCCAGCACCGTGAAGACCGCGATGAGCATCAAGATTGACAGACGCATGGCGAAACCTCGAATTGGTCAGGCGCCGGCGCGGATGCCAGCCGCCTCATATGGCATAACACCACGCAAGAGGCGACTGTTCCCAGGGACAGATGACGGCAAGGTGAGTGGAGCAAACTAGCCGCCGAGCCCCTGCAGCACGAGGCGGTTGAGCCTCGCCGCAAACGCCGCCGGATCTTCCGGCAATTCGCCATCCAGGATCTGCGCCTGTTCGAGCAGGAGGAGACTGAGATCATCGACCACCTTCGAGCCCGCCTGCGCCTTGGTGATCGCGCCCACCATCGGATGGCGCAGATTGATCTCGAGGATCGGCTTGGTCTTCATGCCGCGATTCTGCTGCGCCAGGATGCGCTCCAGTTCGCGACTCGGACCCCGGCTGTCGGCGACGAGACACGAGGCCGAGCTGGTGAGCCGCGTCGAGGCCTTGACGTCGCTGACGCGCTCCCCGAGGGCGGCCTTGATCACCGCGATAGTGGCGGCTTCATCCGCCTCAGGCTCATCCTTTTTCGCCTCGTCCTTGTCGTCGACGCGCGGGATCAGGTCGAGGTTGAGATCGCCCTGGCTCAGCGATTTCAGCGGCTTGCCCTCGAATTCCGAGGGCATCGAGGTCCAGAAGGCATCGACGGGATCGGACAGCAGCAGCACCTCGATGCCGCGAGCGGTCGCGGCCTCAAGCCGCGGATTGGACTTCAACCGCTCGATGCTGTCGCCGACGAGATAGTAGATCTCGGTCTGGTTCGGCTTGAAATCGGCGATCACCTGCTTCAGCGACCGCTTCTCACCCGACGTCGTGGTAAAGCGCGACAGCGCCAGCAGCTTTTCACGACGTTCGAAATCCTCGTAGATGCCTTCCTTCAGCACGGCGCCAAAGGCATCCCAGATCTTGGCGAAATTCTCCGGATCCTTCTCGGCGAGGCTTTCGAGCTCGGACACGACGCGAGTCGCCACGGCTTTGCGAATCTGCGCGAGCTGCGGATTGTTCTGGAGCATCTCGCGGGAGATGTTGAGCGGGAGATCCTCGCTGTCGACGACGCCGCGGATGAAGCGGAGATAGCCCGGCAACAGATCGGCATCATCGGTGATGAAGACGCGGCGGACGTAAAGCTTGACGCGGCCCTTGCGGTTCGGCTCGAACAGGTCGAACGGTTTCGTCGACGGCGCGAACAGCAGCACGGCGTAGGAATAACGGCCTTCGGCGCGGTAATGCAGCGTCACCGCGGGATCATCGAAGGCGGAGGCGATCTGCTGATAGGCCTTCTTGTAGTCGTCTGCGGTCAGCTCGGATTTCGAGCGCTGCCACAGCGCGCTTGCCGAATTGATCTGGCGCGGCTCGCCCTCACCAGGCACGAGCTCGATGGGAAACAGGATGTTGTCGGAATAGGCACCGACGATGCGCTCGATCTCGTAGGTCTCGAGGTATTTTTTCGCGTCTTCCTTCAGGTGCAGGACGATCTCGGTGCCGCGCGCCACGCGTGCCGCGTCCTCGTCACTGGCACGGGCGATCTCGAACCCGGAGCCGCCGGAGGACGTCCAGCTCCAGACGTCACTCTCACCGGCACGGCGGCTGATCACGACGATCTTCTCGGCGACCATGAAGGCGGAATAGAAGCCGACACCGAACTGACCGATCAGGCCAAGGCCGTCCTTGGCTTCCTTCAGCTTCGACACGAACGCCTTGGTGCCGGAGCGGGCGATGGTGCCGAGATGATCGATCAGCTCCTGTCGCTCCATGCCGATGCCATTGTCCGCCACCGTGAGCGTTCCGGCTGTCTTGTTCGGGATGATGCGGATCTTGAGCGCCTCGCCGTCACCCAGCAGCGCCGGATTTGCGATCGCCTCGTAGCGCAGCTTGTCGCAGGCATCGGAGGCATTGGAAATGAGTTCGCGGAGGAAGATATCGGTTTCCGAATAAACGGAGTGCACCATGAGGTGCAGCAGTTCGGAAATTTCGGCCTGGAAAGGCTGCGTATGCACAGCCGTATCTGACGTCGTCATGCGCTTACCCGGTCAAATCAAAGGGAGGAACCCGGATATAGCGCGACGACACGGCGGATCAAGAGGATGTGATGGGGCGCGGCAGAGCCTGCCTTGACTGGACGAATGCCCAGATCAGGTCACGCAGCGGCCGGGCTGGAGCAGCTTGGCGATCTCGGTCAGAGAGCTGACCATCGGCTCGCAGGCGATCGTCGGCTTGCTGCGCGCCTTCTGCAGGCTCTGATTCTGGTTTTGGAGCAGCACCGGCGGCTTCGCATTGCCGGTCTCGATCACCGCCGGCACCCGCAGCAGCACCGACGTATCGGCAAGGTCATTCAGTCGCATCGACACGGTTCGGGTCGGAACCGGTGCCGGCTTGATCTCGCCAAGGCGGTCGGCCTTGCCGGTTCGGTTGACGTTGTGGCTTGGCGCGTAGTTGGTGCTGTGACTGGGAATATCGGCGACCGCCTGCCAACGGTCGGCCAGATCGTGGCCGGAGGCCAATTGCACCGCGCCCAGCGTCGCGGCAATTGCGACGGCGCCTAAAAATGCCTTTTGAGTCTGTGACATGGCTGTCGATCCCTCGCCCCATGGCGATCGCGGGAACAACGCTGACCAAGGATCAGGGGTTCTCGGGCGTCACGATCACTTAACCGTGTGCGAAAAAGTCGCCGGCCGCGCAAAATATTTTGCAAGGCGTGGAACGACTTTCGCGGGCAGGAGTCGTCTCAGCAGCCGGCTATTCCCCCCTGCCCCATAAGCCGGCGACGTAGGGCGCGACTGTGGTGATGCCAGTCGCGCCTTACTTTTGTCTGGGGCTCACTTTTGCTTCGCGTTATTTGGCCATCCCCGCCAGCCAGTCTCGCCCCTCGCGATAGAGCTTCTCGACTTCAGGCCCGGTGAGGCCCGGCATATCGCGCTTGACCTTGTAGCCGATCAGCTCCTGCATGTAGGCGAGGTGGCGGTAGCCTTCGGGGAGCGCGGCGAGCGCTTTCTGGTCGAGCTGAAGCGGCGCGGCGGGATCGACCGGATCGATCCGGTCCTTCTCGTAGATCGGCTGGCGGCGGACAATCCCCCATTCGCCCTGCCGCTTCTCCAGGAAATCGTAGAAGCGTCCGGTGCAGACGACGTCGCAGAGCACGTCGTGCACCAGGGCACGCTGCGAGATCGTCATCTTGGTTTGGGCGATGGCCCGGTCGCCCTCGAGGTCGATGCTGGTGCCGCCGAGGAAATGCAGGATGCGCACGCCCTTGGCGAACCCCTCCTGGCTGACGCGCATGAAATCCCGCGCCGGCCCCTGAAACCAGGTGGCGGACATCCAGCCTTCATCATGCCAGACGGTGGCAAAGCGCTCCCAGTCGCCGGCGTCGCGCCACACCGCCCAGTTCTCGACGAGGTCGCGGATGGCGAGGCGATCGAGGAGTTGCTGGTCCATGTGCACGCCTCCGAGGGAAGTCCGATGCACGAGGTATGAGCGGCCAATTCGACGCCCGTCAAGCCGTGGCATGCAAACACTAAGAATCCGGCGTGCCTTTGCAGCACGCCGGATCAATCTTGCGCGGGAGCCTCTATCAGGCCGCCGGCGCCTTTGGCGTGCGGTTGCGCGAATTGCGCTGGAAGAACAGCGCCTGGCTCGCCACCGCAGACACCATCGCCGGCTGGAACGGTTTTGAGATCAGGAACGCGGGCTCGGGGCGCTCGCCTGTGAGGAATCGCTCGGGGTACGCGGTAATGAACACCACCGGCACCTCGAAGGTGCGGAGCAGCTCGTTGACGGCGTCCAGGCCGGACGAACCGTCGGCGAGCTGGATGTCGGCGAGGATCAGGCCGGGCCGCTTGTTCTTGGCCAGCGCCACCGCATCGGCATGGGTGCGCGCGACGCCGACGACGTTGTGGCCGAGATTCTTCACCAGGCTCTCGAGGTCCATGGCAATGAAGGTCTCGTCCTCGATGATCAGCACGTCGGTGGCGATCTCGGCCGCCATCTCGCGTCCAGCAGCGTCCGCAAGCCGCCGCGTCTCGCTCACGTCGGTGCCGAGGATGAAGGCGACTTCCTCTTCCGAAAAGCCCTCGAGCGAGAGCAGCAGGAAGGCCTGCCGCGGCAGGGGTGTGATGTTCGACAGCCGCCGCTCCGGCGGCATCGGCAGTGTCGTCACCTCGGCATCATCGTTGACGGAGACCGAATTCCAGATCTGGGTGAACAGCCGGAACAGGCCGGCGCGCGGCCCATGGCTTTCGTCGAGCACCGACGGATCGCCAAGCATGGCTTCCAACATGGCCGCGACATAGGCGTCACCGGAGGCCTGGCTGCCCGTCAGGGCGCGTGCATACCGGCGCAACAGCGGCAAGTGTTCAGCAACGAGCTGTGAACGGGACATCCCCACTCCATTCATCTTCGGGCCAGCCTTGAGGTCACCCTTAGGTCAGGCGTTACGCGGGGGGCCCGGGTTCCCCTGCTCGGCTGTTTACGCCTCAGCTTCAGAAAAGTTCCGCATTGCGCGGAACTTTTTCTCGCAGCTCGCATTGTGCCTATCCAGGGAACGGCTCCCGGTTGAGAAAATTTCTCGATTTTACAGTCACTTAACTCGGGGAAACGTGGAACAGGTCATGAAAGATCTCAAGTCTCAAGCCAGCAAAAGCACGACCCCCGGCAAGGGAGGGCTCACTCCGGAGATCCAATCCCGGATCGGGCATCAGCTGCGCGCCATGTACGACGATGTGGTGCGGCAGGGGGTTCCGGATCGGTTCGCTGAACTGATCAAGAAGCTTGATGCACAAGGAGCGACTTCCCAAGTGGAAAATGAGGGCGGATCCAACGACAACAGCAATGGGAGGGATTAATGCCTCTCACCGACTCCCTGCGTAACGACATCCTGGCGGCCGTGCCGAGTCTGCGCGCGTTCGCGATCTCGCTCAGCGGCAATGCGGACCGCGCTGACGATTTGGTGCAGGAGACACTGCTTCGCGCGCTCGCCAACATCGATTCGTTCCAGCCTGGCTCCAACCTGCCGGCGTGGTTGTTCACGATCCTGCGCAACCTGTTCCGCTCCGACTATCGCAAGCGGCGGCGGGAGGTCGAGGACGCCGAAGGCAACTACGCCAAGACGCTGAAGACGCAACCGTCACAAAATGCGCATCTCGAGTTCGAGGAGTTTCGTACGGCGCTCGACAAGCTTCCACAGGACCAACGTGAAGCGCTGATCCTGGTCGGCGCCTCCGGCTTCTCCTACGAGGATGCGGCCTCGATCTGCGGCTGTGCCGTCGGCACCATCAAGAGCCGCGTCAACCGCGCCCGCTCGAAGCTCGCCGCGCTGCTCTATGTCGAGGGCGCCGAGGACTTTGGGCCCGACGAGACCGTGCGGGCCGTGATCGGCGGCAGCGGCGGCTGACGGCGGCGTCAACTGGGTGAGACAGACAAAGGCGGCCGCTTCCGCGGCCGCCTTTATGCGTCGCCGATGGTGCCAAGCTCGCAGCGCCGATCACTCGTCCACGAAGATCACGCTATCGGCCACACTCGCCCGCGAGGTGCGGTAGCTGTTGACCTTGTGCGCGTGGTCGGCATAGCCGAACGAGATGCCGCAGACGATCCGGCGATCGTCGGGCAGGCTGAAGTGGCGGCGGATCAGACCGGAATGGCGTGCCAGCGCCGCCTGCGGAATGGTGCCGAGCCCAAGCGCCTGCGCGGCCAGCATGAAGTTGGAGACATAGGCGCCGCAATCGATCGCGCCATAGATGCCGAGCGGCTCGTTGGTGTGAATGATCGCGACATGCGGCGCGCCGAAGAAATTGTAGTTCTCCAGTGCCTGCCTGGCATAGGCCGCCTTGTCGCCGCGGGCGATGCCGAGCGTGTTGTAGAGCTGAAAGCCGCTTTCGCGCCGGCGTTCGAGATAGACCCCGACATATTCGCGCGGCGGGGTGAAATCGTAATCGTCGCCAAGACCGCCGGAGGCTTCCGTGTAGATCGCCTGGCGAAAGCGCTCCTTGGCCGCGCCGCTGGCGATGACGACCTGCCAGGGCTGGCTGTTGCACCAGGACGCCGTGCGCTGCGCCGTCTTCAGCACGTGTTCGATCGTGGCGCGGTCGACTTCCTTGGGGAGGAAAGCGCGAACGGAGTAGCGCTCGTTGAGCAACTCTTCAAGCACGCCGATGCGGTCGGTTTGTTTCACTTGTGCGTCCATGGATCAGCTCGCGTTGTCCTCGTAGGGTGGGCAAAGGCGCGATAGCGCCCTGCCCACCGGCAAACTTACCCCTGAGCATCTGCGTAGGGTGGGCACGCTTCGCTTTGCCACCCTACGAGATACCGCGAGGCGTGAGATCACCGTCCCTTGGTCGGGATCTTGTTGTACGGCACATCCTTGTCGACGCGGATGTCGCCCGGCAGACCTAGCACCCGCTCGGCGATGATGTTGCGCAAAATCTCGTCGGTGCCGCCGGCGATGCGCATCGAGGGCGAGGACAGCAGCATTTGCTGGAACTGGCCCTGCGCCGTCTCCTCGTCGCTGCCTGTGAGAACACCGGCAGCGCCCTGGAGGTCCATGGCGTAGGTCGCGATGTCCTGGAGCATCATGCCCGAGACCAGCTTGCCGATCGAATTCTCCGGGCCCGGTCGCTCGCCCTTCGACAGCGCCGAGATCGCGCGGTAGCTGGTGTATTTCAGCCCGCTCGCCTTCACGGCCCAACTGGCGAGCTTCGAACGCACGGCGGGATCGTCGATCGCAAGCCCGTCCTCCAGCATCAGATTCGAGCAGAACTCGAATATCTCAGGCACGCCGGTTGCGAGCCGCGCGCCGATCGACATGCGCTCGTTCATCAGCGTGGTCAGCGACACGCTCCAGCCCTCGCCGACGGCGCCGAGGCGCTGGCTGTCGGGGATCACGACGTCGGTGAAATAGACCTCGTTGAACTCCTGCATGCCGTTGGCCTGCTTGATCGGACGCACCTCGACGCCCGGGCTCTTCATGTCCAGGAAGAACATGGTGAGGCCCTTGTGCTTCGGCACATTCGGATCGGTGCGCGTAATCAAGAGGCCGTAGTCGGAATAATGCGCGCCCGAGGTCCAGATCTTCTGGCCATTGACGACCCAGCTATCGCCCTTCTTCTCGGCACGGGTGCGGAGGCCCGCAACGTCGGAGCCGGCCGACGGCTCCGAGAAAAGCTGGCACCAGATCTCCTCGCCAGAGGCGAGCTTCGGCAAGTATCGGCGCTTGGCATCTTCGCTGCCGAAGGCCATCACAGTCGGGCCGCACATACCTTCACCGATCTGGAACGGTTGCGTCAGCTTGCCGTAGACGCCCTCTTCCTGTTGCCAGATGACGCGTTCGATCGGCGTCGCGCCGCGGCCGCCATATTCCTTCGGCCAGTGCAGGCAGGCCCAGCCACCTTCGGCCTTCTTCTTCTGCCAGGCCTTGCCGACATCGACGATGTCTTGCTTGGCGAGGCGGATTCGGCCGAGCGAAGATTTTGACAACTCGGCATGGAGTTCCTTCGGCGCGTTGGCCTCGACCCATTTGCGCGCGGTCTCGCGGAATGCGGCCTCTTGCGGGGTGTCGTCGAAATTCATCTTCGAACTCTCCTCTCCCTGCCCCGGACGCTGCGCAGCGCAAAGCGGTGCGCTCTCGAGCCGGGGCCCATTGTAGCTCGGGGTCCCGGCGCGGCGGAGCGGCACTTCGTACCGCACCGCCTCCGGGACATGATTAACCTCTTCCCTTTGTCGGGATCTTGTTGAACGGCACGTCCTTGTCGACACGGATGTCGCCCGGCAGGCCCAGCACCCGCTCGGCGATGATGTTGCGCATGATCTCGTCGGTGCCGCCTTCGACGCGCGTACCCGGTGCACGCAGCAGCATCGCCTGGAAGCGGCCCGCGACTTCGGCATCCTCTGGACCGCTGACGACACCAGCCGCACCTTGCAAGTCCAGCGCGTAGGTCGCGACGTCCTGGATCATCGAGCCTGCCACCAGCTTGCCGATGGAATTCTCCGGCCCCGGCCGCTCGCCCTTCGAGAGCGCCGAGATCGCGCGCATGCTGGTGTAGCGCAGGCCGCTCGCCTTCACCGCCCAGTTCGCCAGCTTCGCGCGCACGGCGCGATCATCGATCGCAGGACCGTCGTCGAGCATCAGGCTGGAGCAATATTCGAACAGCTCCGGAAAGCCGGTCGAGACGCCTGCGCCGATCGACATGCGCTCGTTCATCAGCGTGGTCAGCGAGACATTCCAGCCGTCACCGACCTCGCCGAGGCGCTGGTGGTCGGGGATGCGGACATTCGTGAAATAGACCTCGTTGAAATCGGACGCGCCGCTCGCCTGCTTGATCGGCCTGACCTCGACGCCCGGGCTCTTCATGTCCAGGAAGAACATGGTGAGGCCCTTGTGCTTAGGCACGGTCGGATCGGTGCGGGTCAAGAGGATGCCGTAGTCGGAATAATGCGCGCCTGATGTCCAGATCTTCTGGCCGTTGATGACCCATTCATCGCCGTCCTTCTCCGCGCGAGTACGAAGCCCCGCGACGTCCGAGCCGCCGGCCGGCTCGGAGAAGAGCTGGCACCAGACCTTCTCGCCGGAAGCGAGCGGCGGCAGATAGGTGCGCTTATGTTCCTCGCGCGCAAATGCCATCATGGTCGGCCCGCACATGCCGTGGCCGATGATGAACATGTGGGAGAGCTTTCCGAACGGGCCCTCCTCCTGCTGCCAGATCACGCGCTCGATGGGCGATGAGCCGCGGCCGCCGTACTCCTTCGGCCAGTGCAGGCAGGCCCAGCCGGCATCGGCCTTCTTCTTTTGCCAGGCCTTTGCGACCTCGAGAATGTTCGCGTTCCTGAGCTGGGTGCGGCCGAGCGAGGACTTGCGCAGCTCTTCTTCGTATTGCTTGGGCGCGTTCGCATCAATCCATGCGCGGGCGGTGGCGCGGAATGCGGCCTCTTGCGGGGTGTCGTCGAAGTTCATGGCTCTTTCTCTCTGTCATTCCGGGGTGCGCGTAGCGCGAACCCGGAATCTCGATGTTATTCACTCATCTCCAGATTTCGGGTTCGCCGCTTTGCGGCGCCCGGAATGACGACAACGTTACGCCGCGTTCTTCTTCCGCATGCGGTCGATCAACTGGTCTTCCCAATAGGTGAGGCTGCCGAGCCCGAGCGCCATGGCGTTGGCGCGGCGGTAGTACATGTGGCAGTCGAACTCCCAGGTGAAACCCATGCCGCCGTGAACCTGGATGTTGTTCTTGGCGCAGTGCTGGAACGCCTGCGTCGCGCTGATGCGCGCGGCGGCGGCGGCTTCCGGCAATTCGGCTGCGCTGGTCGAGAGCGCCCAGGCACCGTAATAGCTGTTGGAGCGTGCCAGCGTCGCCGAGACATACATGTCGGCGAGCATGTGCTTTACGGCCTGGAACGAGCCGATCTGCCGGCCGAAGGCGATGCGGTCGAGCGCGTAGTCGCGGCCCATTTCCAGGGCGCGGTCGGCGCCGCCTACTTGCTCGAACGCGCACAGCACCGCGGCGCGGTCGAGCACCTGGGTGAGGATGCTCCAACCCTCACCGATGCCCCCCAGCGGCTCGGCCTTACAGTCCTTGAAGGTGATCTCGGCCTGCCCACGGGTCGGATCGAGGTTGGTGAGGCTTTTCACCTCGGCGCCGCCGGCCCTGAGATCGACCAGGAACAGCGAGATGTCATTCTCACGTCCGCTCGATCCTGTGCGCGCGGCGACCACCGCGAAATTGGCGATGGCGCCGTCGGCGACCGGCTTCTTGACTCCGTTGAGCGCGCCATTCGAAGCGGCCAGCTTGACATTCTTCGGCGACGGATTGCCCTTGCCTTCGAACAGCGCCAGCGTGCCGATCGCCTCGCCCGAGGCAATAGCGGGCAACCACTTTTTCTTCTGCGCGTCACTGCCGGCGATCAGCAGCGCTTCGGCGGCGAGGTAAACAGTTGAGGAGAACGGCACCGGCGCGTTCGCGCGTCCCATTTCCTCCGCGATCACGCAGAGCTCGAGATGGCCGGCGCCCGCACCGCCGAACTCTTCCGGGATCGCGACGCCGAGAAACCCCATTTCGGCAAGGCCCTTCCACAACTCCTTGTCATAGGACGCCTTGCCGTCGAGGACGACGCGTACGGCCTTGGGCGAGCACTTTTCGGTGAGGAATTTGCGCGCTTGGTCGCGGAGCTGCTTCTGGTCGTCGGAGAAATCGAAGTTCATGGCGGGCTACCTTTTTATTCGTCGTACTCATTGAAGCCGTCATTCCGGACCTGGCCCTTTGGCCATCCCGGAATGACGAGGTTGAGAGTGTTGCGCATTCATCGCAGCACGATCACATCTTCATCCGGCTCATCCGCATAAAGCCGCTCCACCAGCGCTGCGCGGCGCTCCAAGCCGGCGCGCTGGTTGATGTAGCCCTTATCAGTGAGCTCGTTGCCGTCGATGGAGGGCGGTTCGGCCATCAGCATGGCACGCGCGATGATGCGGCTGCTGGCGCCTTCGCATTCCCGGTTGTGCGTCTCCAGCCCGCGCCTGAAGCAAGCGATCACCTCGGGGTGCCTGACCGCATCCGCAAAGCTCAGGCCGGGATTGCCGACGAGTTGGCGACAAGCGTGCAGGTTCGGCCAGGCCAGCAGGCCGATAAACGGGCGATCCTGTCCCGCGACCAGCGCGTCATGCACGACGGGCGTTGCGGCCGCGATCGCATCGGTCCGGAGTGAGCCGACGTGCACGAAGGTGCCCGTAGTGAGCTTGAAATCCTCCACCACGCGCCCTGCAAAGATGATGCCCTGCACCGGATCCTTCTCGTCGACGAAGATGCCGGCATCGCCGATGCAGTAAAAACCCTCCTCGTCAAACATCTTCTTCGTCAGCTCAGGCTGACCGAAATAGCCGGGCGTGACGTTGACGCCACGCAGGCGAAGTTCGTATTTCGAGCCGCACGGCACCATCTTCAATTCGACCCCGGGGAACGGGAGCCCGATCAGGCCGACGCGCTCGGTCTCCCAATACGTGCCGGTCGAGGTCGGCGCGGTCTCGGTCGAGCCCCAGCCGGTGTAGAACACGATGCGCTCACCGGTCGTCTTCACCGCGAGCGCCTGCATGCGATCGTAGAGATCGTCCGGCAGGCGCGCGCCGCCATAGGCCATGATCGACAGGTTCTTGAAGAACGAGCGGCACAGCGCGTCGTCCTTCTCCATCGCCGCCGCCAACGCAGCATAGCCGGCCGGCACGTTGGCGTAATAGGTCGGCGAGATCTCGCGCAAGTTTCGCAGCGTCTCTTCGAACTGGCCCGGCACCGGCCGGCCGTCATCGATATAGAGTGTGCCGCCATCGACGAGGATCGGGTGGAACGCCGCATTGCCACCCATGGTGTGGTTCCAGGGCATCCAGTCCAGCATGGTCGAGATCGGGCCGCTGGGATCCCGGGGCCGCACCTGCATCATCATCGCCGCATTGGCGCACATCATCGCTTGCGTGTTGATGACGGCTTTTGGCATGCCGGTCGAGCCGGAGGTAAACAGCAGCTTGCCGATGGTCTGGGGCGTGATCTGTGCAACCGACGCTTCGACCTCGGCGGTCACCGGCGTTGCGGCGAGTTCGGCAAAGCCGACGCTCTTGATGCCATCGCAGGGGCGCGCGACGTGAACGACGGTAACGCCGGTGAGGTCGAGCGCCTTCAGTGCCTTTTCGAAGATCGGGCCGTCCTGCACCATCACCACGGCCGGCTGGATCAAATCGAACAGATATTTCAGCTTGACGTGATCGTGGCTCATCAGCGAGTAGGCCGGCGACACGGGAGCCGCCGGAACGCGCGCCTGCATCGCGGCCTGCGTCATCAGGGCGTGCTCGATCGAATTGCCGGAGAGGATCGTGACGGGTCGTCCCTCGAGCTTGAGGTTCAGCAGCGCTTGCGTCAGCGCATCCACGGTGCGCTTGGCTTCGCCATAGGACACTTTGCGCCATTCGCGATTCACTCCGCCGCGCTGCGCGAGCCAGATGCGCTCGGGGGCCTGTTTCGCCCATTTCGCCAGCGAAGCTGGAATGTGCTTCTCGTAAGGCTGCAGCGGAATGCGCGACTTCAGCACCACCGTGCCGTCGCCGCGGCGCTCGACGGCGATGTCGCGCGCGAGCCACTCGACCTTGCGAAAGGCGGGCTTCGTCATCACCGCCGCCGCGCTTCCACTCATTTTGCGTCTCCCGGAATTTCTTGTCCTTGGCGGATCTTTGTCTTTAGCGTTTGATATAGACAGGCTTTCGCTTCTCAAGGAAGGCCCTGATGCCTTCCGAAAATTCCTCGGAACGGCTGCACAGGACCTGGTTGCGGTCTTCCATTGCGATCGCAGCTTCCAGCGAACCGGCATCGACGCTCATGTTGAGACATTCCTTGGAGAGACTCAGCCCCACGGGCGAGGCCGTCATCATCGCGTTGACATAAGGCGCGGCTGCATCATCGAGCTTGTCCTCGTCGACGACCTCCGAGACGAGCCCGACCGCGAGCGCGCGCTCGGCGCCGATGAAACGCCCCGTCAGGATCAACTCGGACGCCACCGACACCCCGACGAGCCGCGGCAGGAAATAGCTGGTGCCGATGTCGCAGCCGCCGAGGCCGAGCTTGATGAAAGCGCAATTCATGCGCGCCGATTTCGTGGCGATGCGGATGTCGGAGGCAAGCGCCAGCGCAAAGCCGCCGCCCGCCGCGGCGCCCTGCACAAGCGCTAGGATCGGCTGCGGACAGCGCCGCATCAACATCACGATGTCGGCGATGCGCCGCTGCGAATCCAGCGACTCGGTAACGCCAGGCGGCTCCTGCTGGCCGGCGCGACGAGCCATCGCGGCCTTGAGATCGAGGCCCGCGCAAAAATTCGTGCCGGCGCCGCGCAACACCACGACGCGCGTGTCGCGGTTGCGCTGAAGCCCCTGAAAGTAGACGTTGAGCGCATCGATCAGCGCCGGATCGAGCGCATTGAGGCTTTCAGGACGATTCAGCGTCACCCGGTCAACGCCGTCATCATGCTCGATCAGCAGCGGTCGGGACATGGGGGCCTCGTGCATGCGCGCGGGAGGTGCCTATTATTGTGCCCTCTCCCCTTGTGGGAGAGGGCATGCACGTCGGTAGCCACGAGTTCGCTCGGGTGAGGGGTCTGCGTCCGCGGATAGAGACCCCTCATCCGGCGCTTCGCGCCACCTTCTCCCACAAGGGGAGAAGGGAAGAGAGCCTTACCGCGGCGCCATGCGGATGGCGCCGTCGAGACGGATGGTCTCGCCGTTCAGCATCGGGTTCTCCACGATGTGCACGGCGAGCATGCCGTATTCGTTGGCGTCGCCGAGGCGTGAGGGATGCGGCACCTGGGCGCCCAGGCTCTTGCGGGCCTCCTCGTTGAGACCCATCAAGAGCGGCGTGAAGAACAGGCCGGGCGCGATGGTATTGACGCGGATCTTCTGGCTGGCGAGGTCGCGCGCGGCCGGCAGCGTCAGGCCGACGACGCCGCCCTTCGAGGCCGAATAGGCGATCTGGCCGATCTGGCCTTCGTAAGCGGCGACCGAGGCTGTGTTGACGATGACGCCGCGCTCTTCGCCGATCGGCTCGATCGTGACCAGGCGCTCGGCGAACAGGCGCAGGCAGTTGAAGGTGCCGATCAGGTTGACGTTGATGATGCGGGCGAACTTTTCCAGCGGGTAAACGCCGTCGCGGCCGACGATACGCTGCGAGCCGCCGATGCCGGCGCAGTTCATCAGTACGCGCGCCACGCCATGCGCGGCTTCTGCCTTGGCGATCGCTGCCTTGATCTGCTCTTCGCTGGTGACGTCGGCATGGAGCGCGACGCCCTTCACTTCGGCAGCAACCTTCTCGGCGTTTTCCTTGCTCTGGTCGATCACGCCGATCTTGGCGCCCTTGGCGGCCATGGCCCGGGCGGTCGCGGCACCAAGCCCCGAACCGCCGCCGGTGATGAGAACGGCTACGTCTTTCAACTGCATCGCTTGTACCTTTCCTTGGGCGTTTCTTCTCTGGACTTGAAAGTTCGGCCGGATCACCCGGCCGCGACAGCTTCCTCGGCTTGCGCGAGGATGCCGCCGCAGATCAGCGTTTCCATGTGTTTGATGTATTGCCGGCAGACTTCGTCGGTGACCGGGCCGACCCCGGTCGCGCGCGACATCGCGTGCCGGCCGAAGAACAGATGGTCGCAGGCGCCGATCAGGCTGGTGTAGAACAGCACCGGATCGGTGGCGCGGAATTCGCCGGCTCGCTCGCCCTCGGCGAGCAGGCGGCGGTGAAAGTCGAGCAGCGGCGCCACGAAGAACTTCGAGACCTCGTCGGCGGAGCTCGCATTGGTCTCGTGCAGCAGATAATGGATCAGCCGGTTCATGTACGGGAACCGGTAATATGCGCGGATGATACCGCCGATGTGCAGTTTCAGCTTCGCGGTCGGTGTGATGGGCTGCGCCAGCAGGTATTCGAGATTGGACAGCTCGGTCGCGGCATCGCGCGCGAGCAGTGCCAGCAGCAGGCCGTCCTTGTTGCCGAAGTGATATTTGACCAACGCGGCGTTGGCGCCCGACTTCTGCGCGATGTCGGAGAGCGAGATCTCGATCGAGGAGCGTTCGATCATCAGCTCGCTTGCGGCCACGAGCAATTTCTCTGCCGTGGAATTCTTCCCGCTGGGGAGCTTGGTCGGTACGCTGGTAGCCACAGAGATCCCTGAACATGCCTCGTGAGGCGCGCAGATAAGCCCAAGCCGCGCCGCATCACAAGAGTTAATTGATCGATTGACTAAACGATCTCGCGCCCCTTAAATCCCTCCCCGACAACCAACCCCAATCAAGAAATTCAGGGAGAAACCGACATGGCCGAGGCTTACATCGTCGCCGCTGCGCGTACCGCGGGCGGGCGCAAGGGGGGCCGCCTCGCCGGCTGGCATCCGGCCGATCTCGCCGCCAAGGTGCTGGACGAGCTGGTCGACCGCACCAAGGTCGATCCCGCCCAGGTCGAGGACGTGATCATGGGCTGCGTGATGCAGGTCGGCGAGCAGTCCAACAACGTCGCGCGCAATGCGGTGATGGCCTCAAAACTGCCGGAGAGCGTGCCGGGCACGTCGATCGACCGCCAGTGCGGCTCCTCGCAGCAGGCGCTGCACTTCGCCGCGCAAGCCGTGATGTCCGGTGCGATGGACGTCGTGATCGCGGCCGGCGTGGAATCGATGACGCGGGTGCCGATGGGCCTGTCGTCACAGCTCCCGGCCAAGAACGGTTTTGGCAATTACAAGAGCCCGGGCATCGAGAAGAAGTATCCCAACATCGTCTTTAGCCAGTTCACCGGCGCGGAGATGATGGCGGAGAAGTACGGCCTCTCCAAGGATGAGCTCGACGAATATTCCTACAACAGCCATCAGCGCGCGATCGCGGCCACCCAGGCCGGCCACTTCAAGAAGGAGATCGTGCCGCTCGAGATCACCCGTGCGGACGGCAGCAAGGACACCCATCACATCGACGAGGGCATCCGCTTCGACGTCAGTCTCGACGGCATCAAGGGCGTCAAGCTGATCGCCGAGAACGGCAAGCTCACCGCGGCCAGCGCCAGCCAGATCTGTGACGGCGCTTCCGGCGTCATGGTGGTGAACGAGCGCGGCCTTAAGCAGCTCGGCGTCAAGCCGCTCGCCCGCATCCATCACATGACCATGACGGGCGGTGATCCCGTCATCATGCTCGACGCCCCGCTGCACGCGACCAAGCGCGCGCTGGAGAAGGCCGGCATGAAAATTGGTGACATTGACCTGTTCGAGGTCAACGAGGCCTTCGCCTCGGTGCCGACCGCGTGGCTGAAGACCACCGGCGCCGACCCGGAGCGTCTCAATGTCAACGGCGGCGCCATCGCGCTCGGCCATCCCCTCGGCGGCTCCGGCACCAAGCTGATGACCACGCTAGTCCACGCCCTGCACCAGCGCGGCAAGCGCTACGGCCTGCAGACCATGTGCGAGGGCGGCGGCATGGCCAACGTGACGATCGTGGAGCGGCTGTAAGCCTTCGCGTGTCCCGGTCGCGCTGCAGCGTGAAGCGCGGCGGCGCAGAGCCGGGGCCCATGCCTCACAGTGGACCCCGGATCAGCAGCGCACCACTGCGCGATGCGCTGCGTCCGGGGAACGCCACACCTAACTGAACAAGCAGAGACATGACTCACCCCTCCATCCACGCCCGCACCACGCCGAACAAGAGCGCCTATCGAATGGCCGGCAGCGGCAAGGCGATCACCTATCGCGAGCTCGACGAGCTCTCGAACCAGGGCGCGCATCTGTTCCGCTCGCTTGGCTTGAAGGCCGGCGACCACATCGCGCTGTTAATGGAGAACCGGCTCGCCTTCATGGAGATCTGCTGGGCCGCACAACGCAGCGGGCTCTATTACACCGCGATCAGCCGCTATTTGAAGCAGGACGAGATCGACTACATCGTGAAGGATTGCGGCGCCAAGGTCGTCATCACCACACCGAAATGCGCCGACCAGATCAATGGCCTGATCAGGGGCGCCGCCGGCGAGCCGATCTTCTACATGATGGACGAGCCCTCACCGGGCTTCCGCTCCTACGACAACGAAGCCGCCGCGCAGCCGACGACGCCAATCGCAGACGAGGTCGCCGGCTACGACATGCTCTACTCGTCCGGCACCACCGGGCGGCCCAAGGGTGTCAAGAAGGCCTTCGAAGGCAAAGCGATCGACGAGCCGAATCCGTTTCTGCGCGTGCTCTGCGCCGACATGTGCGGCATGAACGCCGAAAGCACTTACCTCTCGCCGGCGCCGCTCTATCACGCGGCTCCGTTGCGCTTCAACATGATGGCGATCGTGCTCGGCGGCACCTCCATCATCATGGAGCATTTTGACGCCGAGGAATTTTTGAAGCTGGTCGAAAAATACAAGGTCACGCAGTCGCAGCTGGTGCCGACCATGTTCGTGCGCATGCTGAAGCTGCCGGACGAGGTGCGCACCAAATACGATGTCTCCACACTCAAGGGCGCGATCCACGCCGCCGCGCCCTGCCCTGTCGATGTCAAAGCCAAGATGATCGAATGGTGGGGACCGATCCTGATCGAGTATTACGCCGGCTCGGAAGGCAACGGCGTCACGGTCTGCACTTCGCAGCAATGGCTGGAGCACCGCGGCAGCGTCGGCCGCGCCGTGGTCGGCACGATCAAGATTCTGGACGAGAACGACGAGGAGCAGCCGGTGGGCGAGATTGGCACGGTCTATTTCGCGGACGCGCCGGCCTTCACCTATCACAACGACCCCGAGAAGACGAAGAAGGCCTACAACGCCAAGGGCTGGTCGACGCTCGGCGACGTCGGCTATCTCGACAAGGACGGCTTCCTCTACCTCACCGACCGCAAATCCTACATGATCATCTCCGGCGGCGTGAACATCTATCCGCAGGAGACCGAGGACGTGCTCATCACCCACCCCGAGGTCGCCGACGTCGCCGTGTTCGGCGTGCCGAACGAGGAGATGGGCGAAGAGGTGAAGGCGGTGGTGCAACCGCACGACATGAGCCGTGCCGGCAAAGCACTCGAAGCCGACCTGATCGCCTATTGCAAGCACCGCCTCTCCGCCATCAAGTGCCCGCGCTCGATCGATTTCGAAGCCGAGCTGCCGCGCACGCCGACCGGCAAGCTGGTGAAGCGGCACTTGCGCGACAAATATTGGCCGAAGACGGCCGCGAAGATTTAGGGGCCGCTCACCTCCCCTGGAGGGGGAGGGTCGATGCGCATGCAGCGAAGCGGAATGCGCAGCTGGGTGAGGTGATCAATCGACACGAGCACTGCTCTAGTGGAGAGATTACCCCACCCCGCCTC